>JABSSA010000189.1 GCA_013214665.1 Paracoccaceae bacterium | reverse complement strand
TGTAATCGCTGACCTGACCGGCGGTGACGAACAGGTTGAGCGGACGCCCATGGCTGTCGCAGATGGCGTGCAGCTTTGTGTTCATGCCACCCTAGGTGCGACCGATCAGTCTTCCACGCCCCCTTTTTTGACGCTCAGACTGGTCGCGGTACGGTGGGCCTTGAGGTAGGTAGCATCGATCATCACAGTCTTCTCTTCGCCATATTCGGCAGCCAGACCCGCCATCATCCTGGCGAAGATGCCTTTGTCGCTCCACCGCTTCCAGCGGTTGTAGAGCGTCTTGTGTGGGCCACAGGCAGCGGGGGCATCGCGCCATCTCAACCCATTGCGATTGATGAAGATAATGCCGCTTAGCACCCGTCGATCATCAACGCGTGGCCTGCCGTGAGACTCGGGGAAGAAGGGCTCAAGACGCGCCATCTGCGCATCCGTCAGACAGAACAGATCAGACGTGTTCACCGCTCGCTTTTCGAACGGTGAATCACGCAGCGCTCGGTATATCAATGGGTCCTGACCCTAGGACTTCACGCCTAACAAGCTGCTCTGCCTTCATCAAAATAGCGCCAGATCACGAAGAAACTGACACAAAATCGATCAACAAATGACGCCAAACAGTGTTAACGTGCCCCTGTGCCCGGGGGATTATCTGCACCATTTTGCGTAGCGCGCAGAGTGTTAATCGGTTTCAATATTTGCTGTCGCTCCCGGGCACGCCCTATATTTTGCACTTTGGCTCGCGCCGACCGATGCTTCTAGTCTTTCATCATGATAGCATGAAGGTTTCCCTCCATCTTTTTGAGAAAACTAAAGTGTACTCCGGTGCTATTCATATGGACCCAAGTGTCGAACTCGTTTGAGCACACAGAAATTGCTTGCGGGTCAAGCATGTTTGAACTCTTTGCAGGCCTAACATAGGATACTTATTGCGTTTCCCTCTAGTTTGCCCAAATTTTATGGTGCACTCCCTTCAAAGAATCTATGGCATATAAAACAAACATGAAAAAAAACGATGTGATGCGGCTGGACGGACATACTCTTCGTGTCTTTTTGACGGTCTTTGAAACGAGTTCCGTGTGTCGCACAGCTGATGTTTTCGAATTGAACCAGTCCACGATCAGCCATTCCTTGGATAAAATGCGAGCAGCGACCGGTGACCCGCTATTTGTAAAGTCTGGTCGGGGCATTACTGCGACGGAAAGGGCGAAATCGATAATACCGCAAGTTAAGGATATACTTGCCAACTTGGAGGGGCTGGTCGAAGTTGAAGACTATGACGCTTTCCAAGACACCTCAAGGTTTTGCATTGGCTTGCCAAACTCAACCTTAGTTCCATTGATGAAGTCTATTCTTGTTGTGATGCGTACTGCTGCTCCTGATGTTCAATTCCAGTTAGCGCGCTTACCTGCCCGTGAACGAATGGCAGAGATGCTGACACTCAATGAGTTGGATTTGGCCATCGCTGTGAACTGTTCCAACCCGCCCTCTGTACTAAACTCAACTAGCTTTGGACAAGATCGCTTGGTCGTATTTTTTGACCCAGACTTTCGCGACCCGGTCGAATCGGTCGACGACTACGTAAATGCCAGACACGTGATCGCCAGATTTGGTGGGAAATCCAAGAGTATCGTGGAGGTCGCACTGGAGGAATTAGGGCTAAAACGAAAAATTAGCGTCGTTTCGCCAACCATTTCCTCGGTGGCTGAGTTCGTTCAAGGAACAGACATGGTCGCAACGATGCCCGCAGGTTTGGCGGAAAACGCGTTTCATGCATTAGCACACTGCGCCCCCCCGCTGTCATTGCCCCAATTGCAATATGACTTGGTTTGGCACCGAAGGTTCGACCGTTCCGGGCGCAACAAGTGGTTCAGAAATATGATTTTGCAGTATGCGAGCACGGAACGATTTGATGTTTAGAAATCGACGCCTATCGGTGTGAGGCTTCAGCTCGAAACACCATTTTTGACTGCAGCAATGACTGTGTTTTTTTCGGCCGATGGATCTTGTCCTTTCCCTATAGGACTAGAGTCAGGACTAACAGCCAGAAAATGACAAGTGCGGCGAGGCTGATGGCTGCAAGGAAGACGTTCGGACATCTGTCGCAAAGGGTGCCACATGCCGCCGATCGTTCAATCTGCCGAACATGATCTCAATTCGGTTGCACCGTTTGAAGTGTCGCTTGTCGTACTTCACTGGCTTCTTCCACTGTTTCCGGCCCGGGATGCATACGTGTATCCCTTTGTCATTCAATGCTTCTTGGAACCAATCGGCGTCGCAGCCACGTTCTCCAAGCAGCCATTCCACCTTGGGTAAACTGCTTATCAACGTATGGGCGCCGTTGTAATCGGTGACGCGTCCTGCAGTCAAAACAAGCTCATCGGGCGTCCCTTGGCTGTCGCAGATGTGGTACAGCTTGGTGTTCATGCCAATTTTGGTCCGGCCAATCAGGCGTCCACGACCCCTAATATTGACGACCAAACTGGTCGCTGTGCGGTGTGCCTTTAGGTACGTAGCGTCAATCATCTTAGACTTCTTTTCGCCGTGGCTTGTGGCCAGACCTGCCATCATCTGGATAAAGACACCTTTGTCACTCCACCGCTTCCAACGGTTGTACAGCGTCTTGTGCGGCCCGCACTCCGTGGGCGCGTTGCACCACCGAAAGCCATTGCGAATTATAAAGATAATCTCACTCAACACACGCCGATCATTGAAGCCGGGTTCGCCGTGTGATTTGGGGAGAAAGGGCTCAAAACGCACCAACTGCGCATCTGTTAGCCAGATTAGATCACACATGCTCACAGCTTGGTCTTCGAACCGTGCATCACGCCCACACGCGGAAATCAATGGGTCATGACCCTAGTTGCGTGTCTAGCCCCCAGTCTTGCAAAGGCGTTTGGTCGAGACTTCGATGCAATACAATTCGATTAACTGCAACCTAACGGCTTTCGGTTCGGAAAGAGAGCCGCGGCCTTTATTTTAGTATCTCTCTCCTTCTGCAGGACACCGTTCGCGCGCCGGAGTCGTTCTTTTTCTCGCGCTAAGTCTGGGACCTTGTCGGATGCAACAAATAATTTGGTATGCGTCATGATGCACTTGTTCAATGTCTATAGCCAACGCCCAAATCAAACTTGCATGCCATCCCGCCAGCCAGCGCGATCCGCTCTGCATCAGCCCGGAATTCAAACGTCCGTTTAAGTCTCGTAGTTCATCTTCATTTGCTGCGATAAATGCTATCAATGGATCGGCATCAAACCGGGATAGGTCCGCAGATTCTGCGGGAGGGGGGCCTCCCTTACGGACTATTAAAGGTAAACTGCGGACAGTTCGGCCAAAACGTTGCCGTCAGAAGCGATGAGCACAAGGTTATCACCGATAATCTGAAAACTTGAGACACGCTTTAGAAGGTCAAGCAGGTCGTTTTCTGCTCTTGCAACATCACCTATGCAGGCCATCTTGGTCGCCCGCGCCGGGCCGATGGACAGGGTTGCGCCGTTTTGCGTGAAATCGGCTAGTATCCTGTTGCACCCAACAGTCGCCATAAGCGTGGTTTCATCGCCACCGCCGAAAATTATCTGTGGCTCACGCTTGTTGTTGACCACGCCAATATCATGCCCATAGATCATATTTATTTTCCAATATGTTCCGGACAATGGCGCATTGAGTATGGACCTGGCGCAGATCAGTTCACCCGCAAGAACGGATGCATTGCTGCTTGTTCCAAATGTGCAGCCGGTCGTCGTACTGATCCAGTCCTGCAGTTTATTGACATCTGTATATCTGATATTTTCGGTCTCTTCGATGCCGGTTGCGTTCGCCTTGACGCCGCCTTTGACGATACCGGCCACTTGGTATTCATCATCATTGGGGCCACCGAGAATGTACAATGGACCGCCTGAATCCCCATAGCCGGCCCGTTGGGTCGATCCAGGAACACCCACGCAGAAGTCAAGCCTGGCATCGTAATCCACCCGCGGTGAATCGCATAGATCGGAGTCAGTCACTCGGGATTCATAGTACAAGAGCGAGTCGCCTTCGTGGCCTTGTCCAAGACCGACGGTGATCGTTGCTGTTCCAATCGCAAGGTTACCTTCAAAAATGCTTGCAATCTGTGCGCCGTAACGAGTTGCATCCTCTTCAAGCTTCAAAAGCGCAGCGTCAAGCCGTTCATGGGTAGGCTTGGTGGGGGCTAGAACGTAGTCTACGATCCGCCGCTTTTGTTCAAAAAGCCCATTGGGGCCAAGGTTAACACCAACAAAGACGGGTTTATCTCCTTTGAGGGCCGCTTCGTAGGAAGGCCAGCAATGGGCTGCGGTCAGAACCCATTGCGGGGCGATCAACGTACCGCCGCAGGCGTTGATTTCCTTACCGTTATGGCTGGGGAAGGGGCTGGTAGCGCGGATCGATACATATGAACGATACGCATCCACATCAGCTTTGAGTCCATCGATTATCGCAAATGCAGGCGTGCACCAGCACAACAGGGCACCGTAGACCAAGCTTCGTAAGATCATACTCTTTACTCCTTGTTAAGTACAAAATATATTGGGCACGATCCACCCCGTACAATATTGCGTAACATAAGGTCATTTCTGCTGAGCCAAATCCTGCTTATGAGCATACTGTGCCCTTTGACAGAACCTCGGCTTTGGTGAGATTTGCAAAAATTCTGGGTCGGACAAAGCGCGTAAGGCACTAATTTTTCTGATTTTTGGTCATTATTTCTACAAAACCCACTCGAGCGGAAGATAGCTCATGATATTTACGATGCCGCGTTGGAATGCGCTTGTATTTGGCTCACTCACCCATTCTTTCTGCTCATCGTCTTCTATCCCGGACCAGCGGATTTTGCCATCCTCGTCCTCAAACACGCGGTAGAAACCCTGTGACCCGTCCAGCGCCGCGGACAATGAGCGGGCAATCCTTGGGCTGTCGATTAAAAACCCCATTTCCGTATTCAATGCAGCGGACCGCGGATCAAAATTAAAAGATCCTATGAAGATCCGCTCTCCATCGACGGCAAACGTCTTGGCGTGCAGGCTGGACTGTGAGCTTGTCAGGATCTGTGTCAGCGATATGGATTTAGGTTGTTCAAGACGTGCACGAAGCTCCAGCACATCGGCCCCCGCACGAACCAGCTGATTCCGATAGTCTTTCCACGCGCTATGAACGATAGGAACGTCGTTGGACTCAAGAGAATTGGTGACAAGACGGGTTTTGACGCCGTCTTTGAGAAAATCCAGAAATAGCGCAGTTCCGACTTGGCCTGGAATTAGATAGGCAGAGACAAGATCCAGACTGCGTTCCGGCTGGCCTATGACCTGTGTCATGCGTGTGATCAGCAGATCCTCGCTTTTGGCCTGCCCGAGGCCTTTGGCTGGGTCATCGCTGAATAGTTTTACCGAGGTCCACTCCAGCAGATCCTCTCCGGCCATAAGGCGCGATATTACCGGCGCATTGTCCAGCGTTCTTGCATAGTCCGACCCGCGTACGCTTTCTGCTGCCATAGAGACAGCATCGATCATTTCCGCCAGGCCCTTGTTTGAGTAGTTGAGAATGTCTAGGGCATCATAAGAAGATCCGCTGGTCCAATAGTCAATGAAGTTTTTAGACACAGCTGCAGCCCCCGGACCAACAGCCAGCACATCAAAGTCGAAATACGCGGTGTCTTCACCGTACGCAAAGTAGATGTCACCGATGTTGCGGCCTCCTACAATAGTGGCAACTCCGTCCACCGTCATGGATTTGTTGTGCATCCGACGGTTCAGGCGAAAGAAGTCGAACACGTATGACGCCAATTTCGGTTTGCGCATCGTGAAGGGATTAAACAGACGGATTTCGATGTTTTCCATCGAAGCGAGGTCCGCCAGAACGTTGTCGAGACCGGGTATCCCATTGTCATCAAGCAGCATGCGCACTCGCACGCCACGCTCAGCTGCTTTGCGTAGTTCGTCCAGCAATAGCCATCCGGTCGTATCAGTCTGCCAGATGTAATATTGCACATCGATGGTTTTGGTCGCCGCGCGGGCAAGCAGGATGCGCGCTACAAATGCATCCCGGCCATCGGCGAAGGGAATGACACCGGTTTTATCTGGGTTGGCGTTGATCAATGGCAGAAGAGTTTGGCCAAGACGCGTGTCATCTCCAGCGGGTACAAAGACGGCTGCATCACCTGCGGGACTTTCAGGCAGGGGGTGGGTCCACCGCAAGACTAGAATGAAGATCGCCATTACGGCAAGAGTCTTCAACAAATAGCGCAAGAACCGCATGGGCCTCACTCCTTGATGGATAATTTGGCTGAAAGGATTGCACAGCTTCAGACTCATTCACAAGCCACCCGATGCTTGCTTGGAGCTGCTCTACAGTAAACCCGGGCCGATTTGCTTTGCCCCCTGAAAACGTCTTCGTTTATGGCTGGAGTTTTCCGCTAGTTATCTATTTGCTGGGAGAGGAGCGGATGGCGATGAAAGCACCCAAATTTATGGACGCGCAGACGTCGTTCATCATCATGCAAGGCGAAGAAGGAACACCGGTTGCCGAGATTTGTCGGAAGGCTGGGATTAGCCAGGCGACGTAATTCAATTGGAAGAGAAAGTATGCCGGGATGTTGCCGACGGACATGAAGAAGCTGCGTGAGCTGAAAGACGAGAACAGGCGGCTGAAGAAGATCGTCGCGGATCTGGCTTTGGACAAAGAAATGCTTAAGGATGTCATCAAGCGAAAGCTCTGAGGCCTGCTCACAATAGAACGCTGGCCTACGAGATCAGGGCTGATTGGCAGGTATCGATCCGGAGGGCCTGTGGTCTTATCCGGTTCGATCTGCGGATATATCGGTACAAGTTTCGTCGACGCGACCAGGCCGCCCTGGAACAGCGGATTAGGGAGATTTGTGAGACACGCGTGCGGTTTGGCTATCGGCGCGTGCATGTGCTTCTAACCCGAGAGGGTTGGGAGATTAATGCGAAGAAGAAATATATTGTTTACAAGGAGTTGGGAATGCAGTTGCGCAATAAAACCCCAAAACACCGTGTGGAGGCAAAGCTTCGCGAAAACCGCAAAGAGGCCGTGAATCCAAACGATGTTTGGGCAATGGACTTGTCTAGCCCCCCTTTTGTCTGGGCCACTGATTTGGACTTTCTCTAAAATGGTTTCTGGAACGGGCAGACGCATGTTTAGCGCCTGATGCGGCCGGGTGTGATTGTATTGCTTGAGTCAATGATTGATGACGATCTGCGCGTGCTCGGTTGGGCGTTAAAAAAGGGGGCGTGGAAGACTGATCGGTCGCACCTAGGGTGGCATGAACACAAAGCTGCACGCCATCTGCGACAGCCATGGGCGTCCGCTCAACCTGTTCGTCACCGCCGGTCAGGTCAGCGATTACATCGGAGCGCG
>JABSSA010000188.1 GCA_013214665.1 Paracoccaceae bacterium | reverse complement strand
CCAGACATTCACAACATCGTTTTGGTCTTGCACCCGGACGAGGTTTCCCGCGCACCTGATGGGGTCATACCAGCCACAGGCGGCACAACCCGCGCCGCCTCCGTTTTGGCAGGCCTTCAGCGCTTGGCAAGCGATCCGCCGGATGTGGTGTTGATCCATGATGTGGCGCGCCCCTGCGTGACACAGGATCTGATCACGCATGTGATTGCCGCCCTGCACAAACACCCCGGCGCGGCTCCGGCCCTGCCGGTCAGCGATGCGCTTTGGACAGGCGCAGACGGGAAAGTCACCGGCACCCAGGATCGCACCGGGCTGTTTCGCGCTCAAACGCCACAGGGCTTCCGGTTTGCCGAGATTCTCGCCGCGCACACAACAAACGCCAAAGATGTTGCCGATGATGTCGAACTGGCGCGCTGCGCGGGTCTTGACGTCGCGATCGTTCCCGGCGACGAGGACAACCTGAAAATCACCTACCCCGCCGATTTCGCGCGGGCCGAACGTATCTTGGAGAGCCGCCTTGGACATTCGTCTCGGTAACGGGTTTGACGTGCACGCTTTTGGGCCCGGCGATCATGTCGTGCTGTGCGGCGTGCGCATTCCACATAGTCATGGCCTTGTTGGCCATTCGGATGCGGATGTGGGACTGCACACGATCACCGACGCCATTTATGGCGCGCTGGCTCAGGGCGACATTGGCCAACATTTTCCGCCCTCAGATCCACAGTGGAAAGGCGCCGAAAGCTATGTTTTTCTAGAACATGCAGGCCAACTGGCCCGCGACATGGGCTTTACTCTGATGAATGTCGATTGCACACTCATCTGCGAATTTCCCAAGATCGGCCCCCACAGCGCGGCCATGCGGGCGCGTGTGGCAGACATCCTTGCGCTTGAGGAAAGCCGGGTCTCGGTCAAGGCCACCACAAGCGAGCGTTTGGGCTTTACCGGGCGCGGCGAAGGCATCGCCTGTATCGCCACTGCCGCTTTGGCCAAGTCATGACCTTGGTGGCCCGGCTTATCGGCACTGTGTGCTTTGTCGGCTACGTGCGCCCCGCGCCGGGCACATGGGGCTCAGCGGTGGCGTTGCCGTGGGCCTATCTGGTGCATGTGTGGGGCGGCTTTCCCGCCCTCCTGGCCGCGACACTCATCCTGTTTGCTCTAGGCTGGTGGGCCACCCAACAAATGGCCGCGGACGGCAGCGGGCATGACCCCTCCGAGGTTGTGGCCGATGAAGTGATTGGCCAATGGATCGCGCTCATGCCGCTTAGCATTGCGGCTTGGAACCGTGACCTGGATATGCTGGCCATGTGGCCCGGTTGGATCGCAGCCTTTGTGCTCTTTCGGCTTTTTGACATCTGGAAGCCGTGGCTTGTGGGCCGCGCGGACCGCATGGAAAGCGCGTTGGGTGTGATGCTCGACGATGTGGTCGCAGGCGTCTTTGCTGCTTTGGGTGTTGTGGCTTTGGCCGCTTTTGCGCACGGGGTGCTGATGTGAGCCATACGGCGAACATCCTGCGCTATGCGCAAGACCGTGGCGTCATGATCGCCACGGCTGAAAGCTGTACCGGTGGTATGATCGCCGCCGCCCTGACCGATGTCGCGGGCGCCTCCGCCGTGGTCGAGCGTGGCTTTGTCACCTATACCAACGCCGCCAAACAAGAGATGTTGGGTGTCTCCGCCGACACGCTCGCCCAATACGGCGCGGTGAGCGAAGAGGTGGCAGAGGAAATGGCCCGGGGCGCGATCGCTGCATCCCATGCCCAGTTGGCGGTTTCAGTAACCGGCATCGCGGGTCCGGGCGGATCAGAGTTCAAACCCGAAGGCAGGGTCTGTTTTGGGATCTGCTTTGGCGAAACGCTGCACAGCGAAACCGTGGAATTCGGCGCATTGGGTCGCGAAAACGTGCGGGCCGCGGCCCGCGATCATGGGCTTGCGCTCTTGCTCACCGCGCTGACGCCGAAATCCGGCTAACCGGGCAGATCAGACCCCGGCCCCGTAGAGCTCTACCGCACGGCGTTCAAACGCGCGCACCACCCGTTGCATCGCTTCGTTAAAGACGACACCGATGATGCCTTGCAGGATGGCATTCTTGAACTCGAAGTCTACAAAGAATGTGACCTCGCACCCGCCCTCGACATCCTGAAACGCCCAGGTCGATTCCATGTACCGGAACGGGCCATCGATATATGCCGTGTCGATCTTGTGCTCAGCCGGATACAGCACAACACGACTGCCGAACTTTTCGCGGAACACTTTGAAAGAAATCACCAAATCAGCCGACATGATCGACCGATCCCCATCAGGCACGAACTCGCGCACGCGTGCGGCAGCGCACCACGGCAAGAATTTCGGATAGGCGCGCACATCTGCCACAAGATCGTACATCTGTTGCGCAGAATAAGGCAGGAAGCGGGTTTCAGAATGGGTTGGCATTGCGATAAGGTCTGTGTCGGTTGGCAGGCTATCTGTCGTGCCAGACCCGGCAAATCAAGAGGATAGGTATGTCACAGCGGCCATATGTCATAGATCAGATGATCTCAGCCAAATCCATTGCGGCGCGCATCGAAGCTTTGTGCAGTGAAATTCATGATGCCTTCGAAGACACCAACAAACTTGTGGTTGTTGGGCTGTTGCGCGGATCGTTTGTATTTATCGCTGATCTGGTGCGCGAACTTGACCTGCCGATCGAAGTGGATTTTCTCGAAGCGTCCTCATACGGCGACGAAATGACCTCCAGCCGCGAAGTACGCATTCTCAAGGATTTGCGCTCACCCATCGAGGGGCGCGATGTGCTCGTGGTCGAAGACATCGTGGACACAGGCCACACCATGCACCATGTCCACGCGTTGATGGATAGCCGCAAACCAGCACGGCTGAAAACCATCGCCCTGCTCGACAAACCTTCCCGCCGCGAAGTGGATTTCAAAGCGGATTGGACTGGGTTTGAAATCCCTGACGAATTTGTAGTGGGCTACGGCATTGACTACGCACAGCGAAACCGCAACTTGCCCTTTATCGGCAAAGTGCGGTTTCTAGAAACAGACGAATAAGCCCGCAAAGCTCAGGGCACAGGCGGTTTCACAATCTGTGCCAAGACACACTTAGCGCCAAGATTAGTGCGATACGACGAGACGAACTGCACGCGTTCTAAGAGGTTTGCACCTTGCTCAACCGCGCCTCTTTCAGTTGCGCAAAATCATCGCCCGCGTGGTACGACGACCGCGTTAGAGGCGTGGCCGAGACCATCAGAAAGCCCTTGTTATACGCGATCTTCTCATAGGTCGCGAATTCATCAGGATGCACAAACCGATCAACGGCATGGTGCTTGGGCGTCGGCTGCAGGTATTGGCCGATGGTCAAAAAATCGATGTCAGCGGCGCGCATGTCTTCCATGACTTGCACAACCTGTTGCTTGTCTTCGCCCAGTCCAACCATGATGCCCGATTTGGTAAACATCGTCGGATCAAGTTCTTTGACCCGCTGCAGCAATCGCAGCGAATGGAAGTACCGCGCGCCGGGGCGCACCTCGGGGTACAGGCCCGGCACAGTTTCCAAGTTGTGATTGAACACATCCGGGCGCGCTTCCACCACGACCTCCAAGACCGAAGGGTCGCACCGGATAAAGTCAGGCGTCAAAATCTCGATCGTGGTCGATGGGCTGCGATGGCGAATGGCACGGATGGTCTGAGCGAAATGCTCCGCCCCACCGTCTTCGATATCGTCGCGGTCTACCGAGGTGACAACCACATGGTTCAGCCCCAGCTTTTGCACCGCATGCGCCACGCGCCCCGGCTCAAACGCATCAAGGTCTTCTGGCGGCTTGCCCGTCGCGATGTTGCAGAAGGTGCAGGCGCGGGTACAGACCTCGCCCATGATCATCATGGTCGCGTGCCCCTGAGACCAGCATTCCCCCACATTGGGGCACCCCGCCTCTTCACAAACGGTGACAAGCCGGTTTTCCCGCACAGTCTTGTACGTCTCCTCAAAACCCGCGCCGCTGGGCGCGCGTACACGGATCCAGTCCGGCTTTTTCGGCTGAGGGTTATCTGGCTTGTGCGCTTTTTCCGGGTGGCGCTGGTGCGGGATCTTGAGGTCGCGCATGGCTGCACTCGCATTTGTTTAACGTTAAACTATCGCACAGCATATCAGCGTGGCTGAGAAAGACAATGCGTCAGGGTCGCTTACGATCCCGCCGCGTCGTCCAAAGCCTTTTCCAACTCCGGCAAAAAGCGGTTTTCGAAATCCGATCCGACAAGCGGACCGGCGAAACGGTATAGCACCGTCCCGTCAGCATCGAGGATGAATGTCTCTGGCGGTGCGGACACGCCCCAATCGATGGATGTGCGGCCATCAGGATCAAAAGCAACCGCCAAAAACGGGTTGCCGTCGTCCATCAGATATTGCGTCGCCGTGCCCGCCTGATCGCGGATG
>JABSSA010000187.1 GCA_013214665.1 Paracoccaceae bacterium | reverse complement strand
GTTGGCTCGCGACAAAACTTCGACGATTGCGGTGGTTTCATATCCGCAAAATCCGGTGCCAACATATATCTCAATGCTGACCGGGTTCGACTGAGCGTCATCTTGATCAGATCTGGTAAGACCGTGTCGGCCTAAGTTGGTCGTGTTGGGCGGCAACCGGGTGTCCTTTTTATGCGCGGTTATCTGGATCAGTTACACGAGTCTTTTGGGTTATTCGAGACAAGCGCATTTTTTGGGCGGCCACAATGCCAGTGCAACGCCTCGGTTGTGCGTTAACCAAGAATTAACAATTCGCTTCGGATTTTCAGAAAATTTTGTCTACTGCGCGATGGGTGGTGAGAGCATGGCGTGTAGCGAAGTGATATCTTTGGCGACGGCGGCTGCGACGTCACTTGCCGGGATTCTGGAGCCTGATTTGGGCGATTTGGTTGATGTCTCAAAGCTGGATGATTTGCCGGACTGGCATGTTGCAGAATACGATTTTTCGCATCCGCATTTCGAAACGGATTGGCGGCGCAGTCAGGTGGCATTACAGCAGAACGATCTGTTGCTGTCGCTAGAACCGCATAAAGCCGGTCAAAACCTGTTTGTCAGCGGGTCCATAAGGCATCAGCACCGTACCCACTTTGGGCGGTATCAAGCCCGCCTGCGCCGGGCGGCGGGCCAGGGATTGGTGACCGGCCTGTTTGTCTATACCGGGCCGCCATACGGCACCCGGCATGACGAAATTGATATTGAATTTCTTGGCAAAGATACGGGTGGCATTCATCTCGCCACCTTTGTGGATGGTGTGTTGTCGAATTGGTTTGTGCCGCTTGGGTTTGATGCAGCACATGCGTCGCGGCTCTATGGGTTTGATTGGTACCCGGATCGATTAATTTGGCATGTGGACGGGTGTGAAATATTTCGTATCGAAGGGCCTGATGCGCCAATCCCGAAAACACCGGGTTTCATGTTTGCCAATCTTTGGGCCGTAGATCACGCCTTGGAAAACTGGGCTGGGGTGCCAGAGCAAGATGCCAAGGCTTCAGCGATTTTTTCAGAGTTTTCCTTTACACCGTTCGGCCCTGCAGAGACAGCGGCGACAAAAGCGAAGATCTTGTCCAAGGGATCTGCAGACCTGAGGTTTGGCGAATGACGCGCACGCGAACCTCCTGAAAAAACCGATCAATGTCTTGCGGGCCCCTGCCCAACAAGTCGATCAGCGCATCTGCAAAGGGGCTGTGGTCCGAAGCGCCGTCAAATGCGGGCGAACCCGGTTGCGCGGCATAAGCTGAATAAGCCCCTGCGAGACCGGAAAACGGGCTGTGAACCTGTGGCGTGTTAAGCGCAGTGAGCGCTTCTGGCACCTGGCGACATGCGTCAATCATGAGAACTTTGTGCCTGGGCTTGTCTGCGATGGCGCGTAAAAACAACCGTTCAGGCAGCGCGATTTGGGCCGATGCATGGTCAACGGGCAGATATCGGAACTCGCCGCCAGACATAAACCCGTGACCCGCAATATAAATACAGGCGAGGTCCGCATCTCGCGCTATCACACGAAACTGGGCAAGCGCATCAAGCAACTGGTCCATCGTTGGATCAAGACTGATGTGGGTTGAATAGCCAAGATCGGAAAATGCGCGGGCAACGGCTTTCGCATCTTGCAGCGGCGTGTTGAGTTTTAGCTGTCCCGGATAGTTGGCGACTCCGACGCACAAGGCGGCTGCGGTCTGCGGGCGCCAAGTCTGTCCGACGGCTTGCGCGATGGAAGCGGTCAGCGGAATACCAATCCCGCCAGCCAGAAAATGCCGCCGTTTCATCCGGTGGAACAGGTGCCAAAAGTGTTGTGTTTGGCCAAAACCTCCACACGTCGGTTGAGTGGGTCTGTGCCCTTTAATCCCTCAAGAACCTTCGATTCCCCCGCTCCCTCAGTCAGAATACGGGCCGACCGCACGGCCATTTTATCGGTCATGAAAGTGCGAACTGAGGCAGCCCGTTTTTCTGAAAGGGCTTTGTTGATCTTGGCGGGGCCGACGGTGTCGGTGTGGCCCACCAGTTTGATGCACAAATTGCTAAGTTCGCCAGAATTCAGCACTTCGGCGAGGCTGGCCAAATGATCCTGGTATTCTTTTGCAAGCGTGTCTGACGCAAAATCGAAATGAATGAAGTATCCAGTCTCGGTGTGCACGCTGCGCGTTGGAATGTCCGCGCGTTCCACCTCAAGGGGATCACTGCTCACCGCGCGGGTCAGCCCATTGTCCACCGGCATCGGGCACGCGGGATCGCGTTGCAGTGTTAATGCGTATTTGATGGCACAGCGATCCGCATCCAGCGGCATCTGCCGTACCTGCGCCGCAGCAGGCAGTGAGAGTAGAATCGCCGCCCAGAAGGCCAACACAACACTATATATCCGTTTCATATCACACTCCTTTTCCCGACCCGGTGCGGTTTTGAAGTAGAAACGTAAACAACTGTTAAAAAATACAATTTTTCCGAATTTCCCCCAAAGATCAGGATTTGCTTAACCCTCGCAGGCTAGACCGCGTTCCATGATTTGGGTGGCATCTCAATTGCGTATCGTATTGGCGTTATGTCTGTTTTTGCCGGTTATGGCCTGCACCGACCGGCTGACGCAGCTTGCGCCGGATATTGCGCAACCAAAAACGCGACCGGCTCGGAATTTTACCTCTTTTGATGAGGCGTTGCGCTGTATGGATGTGCTGTTGGGACAGACGCGCCGGCCCACGGTGAAACTGTCCTCTACCGGCATCGCGGATCACACCCGCCGCATAAATGTGGCGGGGGATGATATGTTGATCAACGCGTTGGTACGGATGACGCGCACCAGCCATGCTTATGTTTTTCTGGATCAAGGTTTGGTGAGTGCGCAGGGCTTGATTGATCTTTTGGTCGTTCAAAAAAAGAACACGCCGCGGCCAGACTATTATGTTCGCGGCGCGATCAGCCAGTTGGACAGCAACGTGGCCGTCAATGATGTGGATGTGGATATCGATGATCTGAAAAACCCAACTGGCCCAGGTGTGAATTCCGGTGCGATCGATAACAAAGACGAATTGTCTGTTGTTTCTGTTGATCTGCACCTTGTGGGATACCCCAGCCGCCGTGTGGTGCACGGTGCGTCGGTATCCAATTCGTTGGTGGTGCATGAAAATGGCTGGGGATTTGGCACCTCTGGGATCATTGCCCTGACCGGCGTCGATGTTTCTGTGAAAATTGACCGGATCGAAAGCACCGGACAGGCGGTGCGCAACTTGATTGAAGTGAGCCTGATCGAGTTGATCGGTCGGCACGCTAATGTCCCATATTGGCAGTGTTTGTCAGGCAGGCACACGAATGCGAAGACCAACAGTGATGCCGAACGATCATTTGTAGATTTGAGCGTTGGTCAACGCGTTCGGATGGCGCAAGAGGCGATGCGAAAGCTCAATCGTCTAGATGAGGCTGCGACAGGTGAGTTGACGGAAAATACGCGGCGGGCGCTGGCGCGGTTTCAGTCGGACGAAAATCTGTTGGTAAACGGCATAGTCGATTTTGACACGTTCCACCGATTGCATGTGCGGGTGCAGACCGGGAATGCCCTGCCTGTTTCGGCGCCGCTTTCTCGACTTGAGAGACGGCAGTCAACACAGGCCAACACCGCAAATTCTGCAACGAGTCAGACCAATGATACCTCGCTGCGCGAATTATTGCCGGCGGATCGGCAACGCACGGAGCGCCGAGACAGAAGCGGTGAGGCATTCTCGCCATTGGGGTCTTTTTTGAATTAACCGCGTCGATGACCCGTTACCGAACAGAAAAGAGTTGGTGCCATCAAGGCGACTGGGTACCTATGACGCGTGGCTGAACACGATGACGAATTTTCTGTGCACTTGTTGCTGACCCGCCCTGAGGCTGCGTCCCAACGATTTTGGGACACGCTTCCGCACGACGTAAAAACTGGGCTGACGCTTGTTGTTTCTCCTGTGATGGAGATTCACCCGGTTGAAAACGACGCGGAGTTTTCCGTTTTCGACACCGCGATTTTCACTTCTTCAAATGGCGTGCGCTATGCGCCTGCCACGCCTGGCAAAAGGGCGTTGTGTGTGGGGCAAGCGACCGCGGAAAACGCCAGAAAACGTGGGTGGAATAGCGTTTTTGTGGCAGAATCGGCAGGCGAGTTCGTTGAAGCAATACCCAAGCACTTTCCGCTGGGATCTTTTCTGCATTTCAGAGGGCGGCACACGCGTGGCGATATCGCGGCACGCTTATCGGCGCTGGGCGCGGATGGGGACGAGTTAATTGTCTATGATCAGCAAGTTAAAGATCTCTCGGCAGAAGCAATCGCGCTACTTTCCGGAGGTGATACTGTCATCGCCCCAGTATTTTCGCCGCGCAGTGCGTCGCAGCTGGCGGCCGCGGCACCATCTTTGCGGTCGGTGCATATCATCGCCATGAGCCAGCAAGTTGCGAATGTCTTTGCCGCGACGAATTGCGCGTCATTACACATGGCAGAGGCGCCGACAGCCGCATACATGAGCAAAGCCGTGACGAAAGTATTGAATAACGTGGCGTTGTCTTGAGGCTGAGTAGCCCGACATATAGTCTCGTATAAACTGAAGTGCGCGCATCGATTGTAGTGGGATTCGCAAGGGTATAGCGGTGTCAAAGTCCAGAAAAAGCAAGAAATCCGAAACTTCAGGTTCCACCGAAGCCGAATCGCCGGAGCTCATCGCCGAAACGGTCGATGATATCTCTGAGGCAGTCACAGACGTGGATCAAGCTGACGAGATTGTGGAGCCGGATGCGGCCGCAGAATCGCAGGATGTGGTGGACACCGATCCAGAAATTGAAGACCTTTCGCCAGAGCCAGAGCCAGAGC
>JABSSA010000186.1 GCA_013214665.1 Paracoccaceae bacterium | reverse complement strand
TGTGGGCTATGCGTTGGGCGCGCCGGATTTGATCACGGCGTTTAACAAGGTGCGCAACCATTTCGGTGTGGGACGCGCGGCGCAAGCCGGGGCGATGGCTGCGTTGGCAGATCAAGGGTATCTGGCGTCGGTTTTGTCACAGATTTCGCAAAGTCGGAACGACATCGCCGACTTGGCAGAAGCGCATGGATTGGCGCCAATTCCTTCGGCAACCAACTTTGTGGCATTGGATTGTGGACGCGATGGGGCCTTTGCAAAAGCGGTGCTCGACGGGCTGGTGGCGCGTGGCATTTTTGTACGTATGCCTTTTGCAGACCCGCAGAACCGGTGCATCCGGGTCAGCTGCGGGTCCGCCCAAGATCTTGCGCATCTCGCAGCAGCTTTGCCCGATGCGCTGGCGGACGCACGAAAAGGCTGACAGCTGACAAAACGGGGCTATAGTTAAGCATCTGCGATGGCAGGAGTTTGGTTTATGGACAACGGTTTTCGGTCGGCCCCAGATTTCACCAATGCTTGTGTGGTGATGTTTGGTGTCAATTTGTCTTGGATTTTGTTTGCGATCTGGTCGATTTGGGGGTTGCTGATGGCAATCCTTTTTTCCTGGGCAATAAATCACACCATGACATGGCTACATGCACGCGCGGTGGTGCGCCAAGAGCGTTCCATCAAGCGCGGTAAGCGCGGCTAAATCGGCGTTAGGTGATCGCAAAGACATTCAGAAGACCAAAGCTGCTCCGATCACCCAGTTTGATCAAACGCCCTAGACGAGCCAGGGTAAAAACGGTTGTCCTTGGATGGCTTGCACAAAGGTTCCCACGGTCAGCGCCGTAAAGCCGAGGCACAAAGCCAATCCCGCGCCTTTTGGTATGCGGGCGCCTGCCATCCACAGCAAAATCGCCATAGCGGCTGGCACAAATTGCATCGCGTGGGTGGCAAAGAAATGGGCGACGCGCAAGTCACCTACCTCGCGCGACCAGCCAAGCAAAAACAAGCCGCCCGCGTCTGATACGCTTGTTCCCACGTGATGGCCGGATTGCGCCGCAAGATACCCCGCCGTTGGTAACGTCAGTGCAAAGGTGAGGATCAGGCTTGCCCCAACCACACGGCCCAAAGGATCAGAGCGGTGGCGCCAGATGGCACGGCCATGCACCAAGGTGGCAGATGTCAGCGTGATCGCCGCCACGCCCATCAGGCCATAGAGTATTTCCAAAGCGATTGTGTCGCGGTTGTAGTGGGACGCTGTGCCCAGGAATGACGCGCCTGCGATCCAGAGCATCTCAAGGGCGATGCAGGTTAAAACGATTGCATGAAACACTCGAATGCCGCGGCGTTGCATGAAACCCGGCGGCAGCATTTGCGCAAACCACGCAAGCGTTAGCAGATACAAAAACAAGGATCCGGCAAATTTCGTGGGCTTCACCCATACGCTCACGCCTTGGAATGTGCGGGGATCTACGTATTGCGCTAAGGTAAGAGGGATCAGCAGTAGCCCCAACAGCAGCCCAGCACGTGTGAGCCCTGGTGCATGGTGCAGCATGGTTTGCAATGGATTGGGCGTGGACTGCAAAACTGGATTCGTCGCGGTCATCATTTTGAATTTCCTCTCTGTTGGGTCAGACGGCTGGCGCTGCGCGCATACGCATGACCGCGCGTTGAGACAGATGCAAAAGCAGGCCAATTGGCCCGAACAGGAATGTGAGTACTAGGCTGGGCCAGGTAACCAGATGGTAAAAGCCTTGCCGTTCTGCGTCGCGGACGATCCACGCGCCGACAAAGAGATCGAAGGCGAGAAAGTGCACCCACCCAGCCAACGCCGTGCCGGGGGTGTCAAACAACAGCATCACATTGGCCAACGTGTCAAAACCGCCTTCTGCGGACATCCAGTAGGCCATGATGCACACCAGATAGCCCAATGACAGAAGCGCAGGAATGATCAAACCACCGGCTGTCATGAGCGGTTTTTTTGCCAACGGATACGCCAGCAAACACAGCCAACCCAACATGGCCAACGGGCCGGAAAGCCCAAACAATTGATCTGGAGACATCGAATTACCCTTGAACTTGACACTGACAAGTTATGCATATGTAGGGTGATCTTTTCGCTGTCAAGATAAAATTTTGACAGTGGTAAGATTGCGCGCTAGGACATCGACATGGACGGGGCGACGACACACGATAAACCGGGCACCTATCACCATGGCGATCTGCGGGCCGCGCTGATTGAAGCGGGGTTGCAGGAATTGGAAGCCACGGGAACAGAGGCCTTTTCGCTGCGCAAAGTTGCGCGGCGCGCTGGGGTGAGCCATGCGGCGCCAGCCCACCATTTTGGCGATGTGACCGGTCTGCTGACGGCGTTGGCAGCCGAAGGGTTTCGGCGGTTTGTGGTCGCGATG
>JABSSA010000185.1 GCA_013214665.1 Paracoccaceae bacterium | reverse complement strand
GAGGTGATCGACACCTGCGCTTACGATCCGACCAGCGCCCGCGCGCGGGCTTGAGAAAGGGACGAGCGATGAGCGAAGAACAGTCCAAACCGCGTCGTGGCGGTCGGTCGGGCGGGCGTGCGGCGCGTGTGTCTGCGCGCACCAATCCAGCCCCTGTCTATTTGTCGACATTGCACAGAGCGGTTGGGCCAATTGATCTTTTGGGACCGGAGGGCGTGCAGGAAATCCACAACGCCGCCATGACCATTCTGGAAACCACAGGCATCGAATTCCGGGATCCGGTTGCATTGGCGGATTGGAAGAAATTCGGCGCGGATGTTCAGGATCAGCGCGTGCGGATCGACCGCGAGATGTTGATGGATCTGATTTCGACCGTTCCATCGGATTGGGGCTATCACGCACGCAACCCCGAGCGGTCAACGCGCGTTGGTGGCCGGGACACGGTGTTTGCGAATGCTTATGGCGCTCCGTTCGTCTATGGCCTCGACGGTGTCCGGCGGCCTTCGACGTTGGAGGATGCGCATAACTTCTTCAAGCTGTCGCAGATGAGCCAGGCCATGCATGTGCCCGGCATCTTGCCAGCCGAGCCACAGGATGTGCCCGTGCCGCTGCGGCATCTGGAACTGGTACACGCAGCGCTGACTTTGACGGACAAGCCGATCAAAGGCTCCGTTCTGTCAGAAACAGCCGCGCGCGAGACAATGGATATGCTGCGCATTGTGCATGGTGAAACTTTTGTTGATGAAAACGTGGTGGTTGCGGCGCTGCGCAATTGCAACACGCCACTGGTTTGGGATGACACGATGCTGCAAAGCCTGCGTGTATATGCCGCCGCAAACCAACCGTGCTTGTTGTCGCCCTTTGTTTTGGCCGGCGCGTCCACCCCAGCCAGCCCGAGCGGCGGAGTCGCCCTGCTGATCGCGGAAAGCCTAGCGGGGATGGCGTATTCTCAGGTGATCCGTCGCGGTGCGCCAATGGTGCTGGGGGTGGCAATCATGGGCGTGTCGATGAAAACCGGCGCGCCGATGATGGGGTCGCCAGAACCGGGGTTGATGAACCTGCTTGTCGGGCAAATGGCGCGGTTTTACGGCGTGCCCTGGCGGTCATGCACGATGTGGTCCGGTTCCAAAGCGGCAGATTTGCAAGCCGGGTTCGACAGCGCAAACACCATGTGGCCTGTCTTGCTGGGGGGATGCAATTTTGTGGTGCATTCCGCCGGGTTTGTCGAAGGCGCGCTGGGCGTGAGCTATTCGAAATGGATGCAGGACAGCTACCAGCTTGAGGGATACCACCGCTTCTTCTCGGGGCTGCAGTCCGAAAATCTGGATGCGATCCTTGGCGATGTCTCAAACATTGGCCCGGGTGGGCATTTCCTTGGAACGGACCACACCCGCGAAAATCCGATGGTGATGAACCCGCTGCAAAATAATGACAGTTTTGAGCAATGGGAGCTGGAGGGCAGCAAAACTGCCGATGAAGTTGGCCGTGCCGCTGCTGCAAAGGCGTTGGACACATACGTTGAGCCCCCAATGCCCGTTGATATCCGCGGTGCCTTGGATGACTTTATGGCAAAGAAAAAGGCCGCGTATCAGGCGGCCACTGCGGCGTAAGGAGCAATCATGGAAACCACGACACTTACTTTGGATGAGGTGCGTTCGTTGGCCAAGGCCATTCTGACCGGCGCAGGCATGAACGATGCGGGCAGTGATGTTTTGGCGGATCTGGTGTGCAAGTCCGAACGGGATGGCCCCCGCAGCCATGGTTTGCGCATGTTGCCTGTTTATGCCCAAAGCTTTGATTCAGGCTATGCCAACCCCGACGCGCAGCCCAAAATCGAACAGATTGCACCGGGCGTTCTGCGAGGCGACGGTGACAACGGATATTATCAGATCATCGGCGCGAAGGCGCGCGCGCAATTGATCGACATGGCGCGCAGCAATGGGATCGCGGCGTTTTCCTGCGCCAACACGCATCACCTTGGTGCGTTGCGCTTTGACACCGAACCTTTGGCCGAAGCCGGATTGGTGGCGTTGGGTGTTGTCAATTCCTTGTCGATGGTGGTGCCGCATGGTGGCAACAAACCTGTCTTTGGCACCAACCCAATGTCGTTCGCTTGCCCGCGCGAAGGCCAGGCGCCGATCGTATGGGATCAAGCCTCATCCGTGATTGCGCTGATGGATGTACGTATGGCTGCGGCAGAGGGGCATGATTTGCCGCTCGCTGGTGGATTAGGTCTTGATGGTCAGCCCACGCAGGATCCGAACGAAATTCTTGAAACCAAAAGCCTGTTGCCGTTTGGCGCACACAAGGGCAGCGCGATAGCCCTGTTGATCGAGATCCTCGGCGCGGCTTTAGCGGGTGGTACATTGTCGGTCGATAACGCCGAACGCGAAGCGCATGGGGCTTTGAACGTCAAAGGTGGTGCGACGTTGATCGCAATCGATCCCAGCAAATTCGGAAACGCGACCTTCAATGAGTACGTCAACCGGATTTGCGCCGAGATCGACGGCAACGGAGAGGCCCGGGTGCCAGGTGACGGGCGGTTGAACAAACGGGCCAGCGCCGTTGCGGATGGGGTGACCGTCAGCACAGAGTTGCTGAGCCAGCTACGGGATTTGGCCGGCGCATCATGACGCATATTGTTGTCCTTGGTGGTGGAATTGTCGGCATCTCAGTGGCGCTGTCTTTGCAAAAGGATGGTCACGCCGTCACGGTAATTGAGCCAGCACAAGTGGGGCAGGGCGCAAGCTGGGCCTCCTGTGGCTGTATTGCTGTCGGAGAGGTCGTTCCGCTATCGCAGCCGGGGATGTTGCGACAAGTGCCCAAATGGCTGTTGGATTCAGAGGCCCCTCTGGCGGTGCGCCCGGCCACGGCGTTGCGGATGCTGCCTTGGTTTCTGAAGTTCGCCGCCAATTCGACGGAACAGCGTATGCGCGCGATCGCTGCCGATCTTGCGCAACTGACGTTTCAGGCCACTGCGGATTTCAAAAGCCAGATGGCCGAATACGGCGTGCGCGACATGTTGATCGAACGGCCCATCATCAAGGTCTTTGATGGTGAGGCGGACAAAGCGACGATGGGCGGCGCTTTTGATTTGGCGCGCGAAATGGGCTGCACAATCGACGATATCTCGGGCGCAGAGGCGCATGAGATCGATGGAGCTATCGCACCGGATTTTCGGTATGCGTCAGTTCTGCGGGATTGGAGCTTTGTGGCCGATTGCGTACGACTGGTACAACAGCTGCACACGGCATTTGAGGCCCGCGGGGGGCGCGTGGTTGCCACATCAGCGCGCGGCTTTAAGCGCGAGACGCACGCGGTGACATCCGTTGTTTTGGATACCGGAGAAGAGGTTAGCGCTGATGAATTTGTATTGGCCGCAGGTACGGGGACAAAGGCGCTTGCCGCAGATCTGGGCGTGACACTGCCCATCGAAGGGCTGATGGGCTATTGGACTGGTTTGCCCGAACCGCAGGTGGATCTGAAACACACGGTGTTTTACCCGGCGGGCGGGTTTGGCATCACGCCGCATGAAAACACCTTGGCCGTGGCTGGAACCATCGAGATTGCGAGCCTAGGCGCCAAACCAAACTGGCGAAGAGCCGATGTGTTGGTCGAACGCGCGCGCCGCGTTTTGCCGGGGCTGAATACCGCAAATCCAGAGCGGCGCATCGGGCGGCGCCCGTTTGTGCCCGACACGCGGCCCGTGATCGGACGACCCGCCGCGCTGGGCAATGTTGTTGTTGCCTCTGGTCACGGGCAATTGGGTTTGACGCTGGGCGCCACCACGGGGCGTATGGTGTCAGATATCATCGCTCAACGTGCGACGAACACAGACATGAAACCCTTTTCGCCAGACCGGTTCTAGCCACCAGCTCCCAGATATTTCATCGGTATCACACATGAAAAAGGCCGACCCAAAAGGATCGGCCGCAGTGTTCATGATGGTTTGCGCGTTACTGGCGCGCAATTTCCATCCAGTTTCCGTCTTTGATGACAGAAATCACAACTTCGTCCGCGCCTTGGTGGTCGGTTGCGGAGTAAGTCACGGTGTTACCTGACACGACGTCTTCGTAGTTCAGGCTTTCCATACCGGCCTGGAAAGAAGCAGCGTTCAGATCTGGGCCTGCGGCTTCCAGAGCTTTGACCATGGTAACCGCACCAGAATGGCCCAACAGAGCGCCGGTGCCGGGCAGAGCTTCGCCTGTGGCTTCGGTGAAGCTCTTAAAGAACTTCTGAGCTTCTGGCTGGTCCATACGGGACAGCAAGTCAGCCCAACCCGCCGCGGCATACATGCCTTCGGTCACACCACCTGGCACTTTGGCCATCACGGTGTGGAAGCCCGCGGATGAGTTCAGGAAGTGCATATCCGTCAGACCCAGCTTCTTTGCGGTGCCGGAAACTGTGATCGCCTGACGCACACCAAGGGCGAGGGTCACGATATCGCAGCCATCCGCCGCCAGCTTTTGCAGCGAACCAACAAAGTCAGCGTCATCTGGCTTGTGCGTGGTTTCGGACACGAATGTCAGACCATCAGTATCGGCCGCGATGGATTCAGCCCCTTCCTTGATGTCCTTGCCGAAGTCTGTTGGCAGATACATCGCGCAAACGGTGTCGGCGCCTTTGAGGTCGGCCAGGTATTTTACGCCAACGCGGATTTGATCATAATACGTCGCCGTACCAGCATAATGCAGCGGGTGCAGGGGCTCGGCCATCTGACGTGCCGCAGACAATGGCGAAACGTTCGGGATTTTCTTGGCATCTCGCAGCTTAAACGCCGCGATGTTCATCGGCGTGCCAAGCGACAGCAACATGGCAAACACCTTGTCCCCGTTGACCAGCTTGTTCATGCCCTGGATCGCTTTTGGCATCTGATACGCGTGATCCTCAACGATAAAGCGGATCTTGCGGCCGTGGATGCCGCCTGCTGCGTTCACTTCGTCAAAGACAAGCTGTGCTGCTTTTGTGGCTGGTGCGCCGAAAGCTGCAAATGGGCCCGACAGGTCGTTGTTGGAGCCGATCAGAATTTCTGTGTCGGTCACGCCCTGTTCCGCAACCGCTGGTGCCGCTG
>JABSSA010000184.1 GCA_013214665.1 Paracoccaceae bacterium | reverse complement strand
AGTTGTCGAAGGCTGCATCGTGCGCGAAGGCTCTGTTTTGGGGATGGGCGTGTTTATTGGCCAATCCACCAAAATCGTGGATCGCGAGACCGGTGAAGTCATGTATGGCGAAGTTCCCCCGTATTCGGTGGTTGTGTCCGGCTCCATGCCGTCCAAGAATGGGGTAAACCTGTATTGCGCGGTGATCGTGAAGCGTGTGGACGAACAAACCCGTTCGAAAACCGGAATCAACGAGTTGCTGCGCGACTAAGCGGAGGACACCGGGATGGGTTGGATCGGCGCGATCATTGTTGGCGGGTTTGCGGGCTGGATTGCCAGCAAAATGATGAAAGCAGATACCGGGATATTCTTGAATATCTTTATCGGTATCGTCGGCTCTATCCTGGCCAACGCCATCCTGGGATTTATCGGCTTTGTCTCCACCGGCGGTTTGCTGCCTAGCTTGATCGCCGGGATCGGCGGTGCGGCTTTGCTGATTGCCGGATATCGCGCGATCAAGAAATGAGCCGCCAGCAAGTTTATACCCTCGTTGTTGAGGTTGGCCGCAAGTCAGGTGACGGATTGCCAGACAAAGCCACGGGTGCTGCGCTCATGCTGTATTCCAGCGGTGTAGACGAAGCCGAAGCTGTGCGCGAAGCCGTCGCGATCCTGAAACAGGCTGACATGGCCCCTCTCGACGTCACCGGCTATGGCACCAAAGATGAACGCGTGGCGCAAGGGCACACCATCGAAGAGGACGAGCTCGGCTTGATGGAGCGCGCATTGGAAGAAAACGCCGTTATTGTTGCGCAGGTCACGCCCTTCTTTGATGATCCAAGGACCAAGAAAGCGGACTAAGCCGCGAGCGCATCAATCAAGGTGATCGCTTCGAACGGTTTGATCTCTTTGGATACCCTGCGGCCATGTTCGGGAAGGGTATTTCGGGCGTATCCCGCCAACAGCGAAGATTGGAATTTTTCATCGTCCCTTCGGATGCGTCCGATATAGAGGCTTTCCAATTGCGTGCCACCAACAGTGAGCACATCGTGCCGCGCAGTGAGCAATTGATGGTATGTCACCAGAGCGCCGCATGGCTCTGGCCGCCCAACCCGCCCGTCCATCAAATGGCGCGCGGCCACCAAAACGGATTCGCGGCCAAATATGTATTCCACGTCCGATCCCTGCAGGATGACCTTTTGATAAGGCGAGACCACAATGTCGGACACCAGCCCAAGATAGGGCGCGCGCAACCTGATCGGGGCAAAACTGCCACGCGCGGGCACCGTACGCGCGACCCGATGCCCAATTGTGACTGTCTCCGAAGGCGCCGTGACAACTTGATCGCCAAAATTCATCGCTGAGATAGGTTTGTAACCCTCAGGCGTCAGAATGGGGGAAGGAGAGCAAAGCGTTGGCATCGGGCCGATTGGCTCAACCCGTGTAGAAAGGGCTGCAAACTGTACATCCATTGCCATGGTACGACCGCGGCCCAGCATGGCTTCGCGCCAGTCTGCCAGCAAAAACGGGCGCGGCGCTTCTATGTCGCGGATCACAACGCCGCTTTCGTCAGGCCGTTCTAACCCAAGTCGCGCCCAGCCTTCGATCGAATCCCAAACATAGCTGATGCGAATGACATCCGTCCTGTCGTTCGACGAGATCTGAATCGCGGCATGAGTGATCGAATGGCCGTGTTTGTGGATCAGGAAAATACCGCCGCCCGGAATCGCCTTGAGCGAAAAGGCACGTTCCCAAGGATAGCTGCGCTCAAACGAAAACAGCTCTTGCGGCCCTGAATCCGGTGACATGCGGGTTTCCAGAACGAAACTGCCACGGGTCAGCAATACATCTTCAGACCCAATGCGCCGGAACCCAATGTCTTCACCAAAACCTCGCGTCGAGAACCGGCCTTCGTCTCGATCAGCGATACCAATCCAACCCAAATGATACCTCCTACGCGGCGCGCTGCGCTTTTGCGCGCCAAAGATCCGCCTCATACCGGCGCAAAGTGCGGCGCGCCGATTGCGAATACCCGGACCCCGATTCCAGATCCAACTCCGGAAACAGGGTCGAAATTTCCCTGATTGTGTCCTCTTCGAACGAACATGTGGTTTGTGGCCCGGGCAAAAAACTTTCAGTGGCCAAGCCTTGTGAATAGATCACCTGATGCTCATCAAACATCAGGTGGATATACGTCACCATACCGCCGGGCACCGGGCGCACCGTGGTGTCATTGACCAGATTTTTTGCGGCGACCAAAACCTCTGCTTCTCCAAACAAAAGCTCGGCCATCGCGTCTTCGATCAGGATGCGATGCTCGGGCGAAACCAGCAAAGTGTCATGCGATCCGAATGTGTTTTTTGAGACCCTAATTGGGGCAAATTTGCCTTCTGCCGGCACTTCGCGCATCCCGATCCAGCGCAAAGGTTGGTAGCCATGATCGCGCGTCTTGATCAAATCATCGGGTTGTAACGATTCCACCCTCTGCGGGCCGAATGCTGTTTCAATCAACGTGCCTTCGACAAAGCAAGGAACGGTCGTGACTTTGACAAAACCAACATCGTCATTGGTGCCGTCTGACACTTCGTAGGTGAAGTTAAAGTTCTCCAGATCCCCATCGCTGGTCACCGTGATCGTGCCATCGGCATTAAGCGTTATTGTTTGCCCGGTGTTGAGCGGGATCGGCACGCCTATTGTGGGTACTTCATCATTCAGCTTAGAGATCGACAGACTGCCTGAGCCGACGTCATTGCCCAAAATGTCGATCGTTTTGGAACCACCCTGAAACAGATTGGTTTCATCGTCGACCGCCACCAAGGCGGTTTGCGCCGAATCCCCTGCAATGAGGAGCGAGGAATCGTAGGAGTTGTCGCCCACATCCGCGATGCCGATGCGGATCGAATTTGAGCCGGGCGACACAGGGATCGTCAGCTTAAGCGTAATGGTAACGCCATCCATTTCGGTGTTGTAGGCGTCTGACGTGTTGTCGAGATACAGGTTTTGGTTGTCGGCGTTGTTGATGTTGCCGGGGTCGGTGTCACCGTCGCCTATGGACAGTTCGACCTGATCAGATGCGGTAAACGGCACACCAGACCCGTTGATCCATACACCCACAAAATCCTGGTAAATCGAATTGACGAATTCGGGGTATTCTTCAGATGCAAAGACGAATTGCATCGTCATCACGTTTCCGACCGCCGTAAAATCCACGTCCAGATACGCCGCGTCGAATGTGTTGCGCCCCGCGGATGCATTGAAGAGCGCATCGTTGTTTGGGCCCGACGTATTGGTTGATGTGTTGTTTGACTGGTTCGATTGTCCGTTTGAGTTGGTGAAACTCTCGGCGTTGCCCGTCGACAGGATGACGCCCGTATCGGACGGCGTCGCAAATGGTGAAGTATTATCACCGTCCGAAAAAATACCCGCTGAATCGATGTCGCCGGTGTACGAGGCAGACAAAACCGTCACGCCATCACCAAAAATGGCGTTGGCCATGTCCAACGCGGTCGTGCCCTCGCGCACGGTTTGAATCGGAATTTCCGACGCTGCAACCATGTCTGCCCACCTTCATATCCTGGGCAGATGTGACAGCGTGCGCGCCCAAAAAGACGTGCGACCACCAATTGGTGCGATAGAAGCCAGACGTTGCTGGCGGCTGCTCTTTCCCTGCCTCAGGGATTTGTTTTGTGGATAATTAGCATGTGGCCCCCCGCGCTGTTAACCGATATTCCGAAACGCAGCGCGATGCCGCGCCATTTTGGCCACAATTTTGACCGGAGATTGCCACATGACACCCGTCGATCCTGTTGATTTGACTGCAAAGCTTGTTCGCTGTGCTTCGGTCACACCCGCAAATGAGGGTGCCCTCGAAGTGTTACACGACGCGCTGTCTTCCGCTGGGTTTGACTGCGCCTGGGCAGACCGGGGCGGCATTCGAAATCTTTATGCAAGATGGGGCGCAAAAGCGCATGAGCGCACCTTTGGCTTTAATGGCCACACCGATGTTGTTCCCATTGGCAACGAAGCGGATTGGTCCATGACCCCGTTCGGCGCCGATATTCGTGACGGGATCATGTATGGGCGCGGAACCACGGATATGAAATCTGGCGTCGCAGCTTTTGCGGCGGCCGCGATCGATTTTGTACAGCTTACACCCCCCGATGGCGCCGTGGTGCTGGCCATCACCGGAGACGAAGAAGGCGATGCATTCGATGGCACAACCGCCTTGTTAGACTACATGTCGGACACCGGAGAACGGTTAGATGTGTGTCTTGTAGGTGAGCCCACATGCCCTGAAACCATGGGTGACATGATCAAGATCGGCCGGCGCGGTTCGATGACCGCCTGGATCACAGTGACAGGCACGCAAGGCCATTCCGCCTACCCCCATCGCGCCAACAACCCGTTGCCAGCCATGGCCAGATTGATGGACAGGTTGGCCTCGCACGAATTGGATCAAGGCACCGATCATTTTGACCCTTCTACGTTGGCCGTGGTCACCATCGACACCGGCAATCCAGCGACAAACGTGATCCCCGAACGGTGCTCTGGCGCCGTCAACATCCGGTTTAACGACACGCATTCCGGCGCGTCCCTCTCGGCTTGGATTCAAGAGGAATGTGATAAGGTCAAAGCGGAATACGGCGTGGCGATTGACGTCAAAATCAAAATCTCAGGTGAAAGCTTTATCACTCCACCCGGTGCATTGTCGGAGTTGGTGGCGAACGCCGTGGCCGCTGAAACCGGAGTGACACCTGAGTTGAGCACCACAGGGGGCACATCTGACGCCCGGTTTATCAAGCATCATTGCCCGGTTGTTGAGTTTGGGTTGGTCGGCAAATCCATGCACCAGGTCGACGAGCATGTGCAGGTCGACCATATCATTCAGCTGAAAGCGATCTATGCGCGCATCCTCAAGGATTACTTCGCATGACGCCTGAAATTACGGTGACCAATGACCTGGACGCATGTCTGCACATCCGGCGGATCGTTTTCATCGAAGAGCAAGGCGTGTCCGAAGCTGACGAGGTGGATGGCCTCGATGACCAAGCGGTGCAATTCCTGGCCACAGATAACGGCCAACCGGTTGGTACTGCGCGCATGTTGATCAAAGGCGGTGATGCCAAGGTTGGTCGGGTGGCTGTTCTCAAAGAGCGGCGCGGCATCGGGTTGGGCGCGGCTTTGATCCGGGCAACGGTGTCATATGCGGCGCAAACACCCGGCGTGAACCGCGTCGTACTCGGCGCGCAAACTCACGCGATTGGGTTTTACGAACAGCTGGGGTTTTCGGCGTTTGGGCCGGTGTATGATGATGCGGGAATTCCCCATCGCGATATGGACATTCCCGTTTGAAACGCACGCTCGTCATCATGGTCAAAGAGCCCAGACCGGGTCGTGTGAAAACACGGCTGGGGCGCGATATCGGCATGGTCACCGCCGCCTGGTGGTTTCGCCATCAATCCCGGCGACTGATCCGCAGGATGCAAGATCCAAGGTGGACAGTCGTTCTGGCCGTTTCGCCGGACAATCAGGGTCTAACAAGCCGAATTTGGCCCAAAAACGTGACACGATTGCCGCAAGGATCCGGCGATTTGGGGCAGCGCATGACCCGCATGATGCGCGCAGCGCCGGGGCCGGTTTGTGTTGTGGGCGCAGATATACCCGGCATTGAAACGCACCACATCTGGCGTGCTTTCCGCCTATTAGGCTCTAATAAAGCCGTCTTTGGCCCCGCACCGGACGGCGGCTATTGGCTGGTGGGCCTAAAGCAACCTCGCCATTGGCCATCCGGGTTTCTGGAAAATGTACGCTGGTCGACAGAGCATGCTCTTGCCGATAGCGTTGCAAGCCTGCCGAACGGGTACGTGGCTTTTGCCGATGAGCTGGCCGATGTGGATACGGCTGCGGATTTGCCATGACCCGGCCGGGTGCACGTGCTAGCTGAGAAGCTATGAGCCAATTGCCCACCAAATCGCAGATCCTGGAATGGATCACCGAAAACCCAACTCAAACAGCCAAGCGTGACATTGCAAAGGCTTTTGGGATCAAGGGCGCTGCGCGCATTGATCTAAAGCGCATGCTGAAAGAGCTGGAAGAAGAAGGGCACCTTGCCAAGCGCAAGAAATCCTATCGCGACCCGGATCGTTTGCCACCTGTCAGCGTTTTGGAGGTGGTCGGACCAGATGCCGATGGTGATCTCTACGCGCGCCCAATGGAATGGCAAGGTGAAGGGCCTGAACCGGGTATTCTGTTGGTATTGCGGGCAACCGACCCTGCATTAGGGGCCGGGGATCGGTTGTTGGCGCGTCTGACGCTGGTTCAGGGCGAGCCACATGCCTATGAGGCGCGCCTGATCCGGCGGATCGCCACAAGCGCTCGCAAAATACTGGGCGTGTTTCGTGCAACCGCCGAAGGCGGGCGCGTTGTGCCAATCGACAAAGGGTCAGACAAGGAATGGTCGGTGGCCTCTGGCGCCACTGGCGGCGCGAAAGACGGGGAGCTGGTCGAAGCAGAGCAAGCAGGCCCCAAGGGCCGTTTAGGTCTACCCAAGGCGCGCATCGTCGCCCGATTGGGGGATCCGACAGCGCCAAAAGCCGTGTCGCTCATCGCCATTCACCAACACGGCATTCCCGACAGATTTCCAGACAACGTTGTTGCCGAAGCCGAACGCCATACCGCCAAAAGCCTCGGCACCCGCGAGGATTTGCGAGAACTGCCGCTGATCACAATTGATCCATGGGACGCCCGGGATCACGATGACGCGTGTTACGCCCATGCAGATGAAACCTCTGACAACCCGGGCGGTCACGTGATTTGGGTCGCCATCGCGGATGTTGCGGCTTATGTCACCCCCAACTCAGAGTTGGACCGCGAAGCCCGTAAGCGCGGCAACTCCACATATTTCCCGGATCGCGTAGTGCCTATGCTGCCAGATCATCTGTCAGGTGATTTGTGCAGCTTGCACGAAGGCGTGGAGCGCGCCTGTTTGGCTGTGCGTATGCGCGTCTCGGCGCAAGGGGAAAAGATTGACCACAGTTTTCATCGCGGTTTGATGAAATCACCCGCGTCACTGAACTACGAAGAAGTTCAGGCCGCGATGGATGGTGTGCCGAACGATAAGACATCACCCTTGTTAGAGCCTGTTTTGAAACCGCTCTACGCGGCTTATGGTGCTCTTTTGAAAGCGCGACAGGTGCGCCAACCGTTGGAATTGGACCTGCCCGAACGGCAAATCGTTCTGAACGATGACGGACAGGTTACTTCGGTCGCGTTCAAAGACCGGCTCGACGCCCATCGGTTGATCGAAGAATTCATGGTTCTGGCCAATGTCGCAGCGGCCGAAACGCTGATTGCCAAGCGATCTCCTGTTTTGTTCCGGGTGCACGAAGAACCCGACCCAGACAAATTGGATGCCCTGCGGGAAACGGCGGTGTCTGCTGGTATGACGCTGGCAAAGGGGCAGGTTCTGAAAACCGCCCATCTCAACAGGCTGCTGGCGCAGGCGGCAGATACGGATGAGGCAGAGCTGATCAATCTGGCCACTTTGCGCTCGATGACGCAAGCCTATTACAGCCCGTCAAACTTTGGGCACTTTGGCCTCGCGCTGCAGGCCTACGCGCATTTCACCTCTCCTATTCGCCGCTATGCTGACCTGATCGTGCATCGCGCCCTTATCAACGTAAATGGCTGGGGCGATGACGGCCTTTCACCAGATGATATCGAAAGGTTAGCGCAAACCGCCGAACAGATTTCAGACACCGAACGCCGATCCATGACCGCAGAGCGTGATACGACGGATCGGTATTTGGCGGCGTTTCTGAGCGAACGGATTGGCACAGAATTTACCGGGCGCGTTGCAGGTATCGCCAAATTCGGGCTTTTCGTGAAACTTGATGAAACGGGTGCGGATGGCCTCGTGCCGATAAGGTCCATCGGAAATGAGTATTTCCACTATGACCGCGACACGCAAACGCTCATGGGATCTGATACCGGCATTACAATTGGCCTTGGAATGCGCGCGGTCGTCAAGCTGGCCGAAGCGGCGCCCGTGACGGGCGGTATCGCTCTTGAGCTGCTGGAATTGGAAGACAGCTCCATGCCGCAGTCCAAGTCTGGCGGCGCAGGCCGATCCCCACGCCGCAAAACGGCGCGGGCAAAACGGAAATCAGACAAGATCAAGCGCAAGGTCACCCGGCGCAGGCGGTCGTGACGCGATCAACATAGCTGACCAATGCGGGATCTTGAGCCACGCGCGCTTGTAGCGGTGTTGGATGAGGTGTTGATGCAAGCCCGCCTAGCATGGCAGCGACGGAGATATCAGCGCTGCATGGACGGTCTCCGAACAGAAACGGTGCGCCATCAAGCTGCGCCAAAATCGCCCGCAGATCCTGATCAGCCCGATCCAGCCGCTCTTGAGGCGACAGACGCGCCAGCCCTTTGAAATGAAGGCCTTTCAGGATGTGCTTGCGCACAGAATTGGCGACAAGAGACCGCATCATAGCGGGAACAGTCGAAAAGTTAGCGGCCCGCGTTTCCGTCCAGTTTTTCGGATCAACCCAGCGGTCATGCAAAAGCTGAAAATACAAATGCTCTTCGGCCATCCGGGTAAACGCCCTCGCAACGCTTTGGTCACGCGGGCTTAGGTGCGCATCCAAATCTTTCCCTTGATCCGCAAGATACGCACGGATTTCATCGCTATCGGCAATGAGGTTTCCGTCAACACGCAAAACAGGGAGCTTGCCATAGGGCATCTTGCGTGGGTCGCTGGTGTCCTCCCGTTCCCAAGGCACGCCCGCCAGGTTCAACATATGCATAGCTTTGACGCAGAAGGGGCTGACCGAGGGTTGCCCAAGTGCGGCGGGATAGGTGAGCAAAGTGACCATAAATGACTCCAATCTGATACGGAGGGCGTGATACGCGCATCCACTGTCAAAATTTGTCAGCAGGTATGGTACATATTACCTCATGTCCCGCACACATCGCCTTTTCCAACTTATGCAAGCCTTACGCCGGCTTCCCAAGCCGGTGACCGCAGAGATTTTGAGCGATGAAATGAATGTTTCGATCCGCACGATGTATCGCGACATTGACGCTCTTCGGGGTTTGGGCGCGGTCATCGATGGCGAAGCAGGCTTTGGCTACACGCTTATCGAAGATGCCGCATTGCCTCCGCTCGGCTTCGAAGATGATGAGTTGGAGGCTCTTGTGTTGGGCTTGCGTGATGTCGCCGTTATCGGTGATCCGGCTTTGGCCCGCGCAGCAGAATCAGCTTTGGCCAAAATTCAATCGCGTGTACCGCCAAGCCAGGCACACAGGCTCGAACATGCGATTTTAGATGCGCATAGATACTATCGTCCTGAGCCTCCAACCATTGACGTCGGCACGTTGCGGCAAGCCACGTGGGACGAGCTTGTGGTGCATCTGCATTACCGCGATGTGAACGACAAAGAAACGCGCCGGGACGTCCAGCCACTTGGCTTGGTCTATATGGACAACAGCAACGTATTATTGGCGAAATGCAGGCTGCGGGATGATTTTCGCGTGTTCCGGCTGGACCGTATTCTGGCGCTGGATGTCACTGAAACCAGCTTCCGACCACACCGCGTGCCCTTGCTGCGCCAACACCTGTCGCGCCTTAGGGAAAACATGCATCGGACGGCGGAACCGCGCGCTCAATAAGAATGTTAGTTTTGGCTTAACCAGTTTCAGGCTACACTGATGTCAAAACGAGCAGTCGAGGCGCAAATGCCCTGGGTACGAACTTTCCTTATTCTGATGGGGCTCTTTGGGGCACCGCTGGCGTCGGCCGCAAATGTGACCGAGGTGCTTCGGCCAATTGTCCGGCCCGTGGCTCAAGCAACTCCGGTGGCCGTGTACAACACCAAGGCTGTTTTACGCCCACAATTGCGGCCAAGTGCCGTTATCGCCCCCAAGAAAGAGGCGCCTGTCGAAGATGTGGCTTCGAATGCCAGGTTCCAAAGATGGATCAAAGCGTTCAAACCACGTGCGCGCGCAGCAGGTATTCGCGGCGATACGTTTGATCGCGCGTTTCGAGGTGTACGCTATGATGCGGATGTCATCCGGCGCGACCGAAACCAATCCGAATTCACCAAAACCATTTGGGAATATCTGGATTCCGCAGCCTCAGACACCCGTGTGCGCAACGGGAAAAAGGCGCTGCGCGAACAGCGACGGGCCCTTGATCAAATCGAAGCACGCTATGGCGTAGACAAGGATGTTGTTGTTGCCATTTGGGGCCTGGAAAGCGCGTATGGTGCCTTCAAAGGCGACAATGATGTGGTGCAAAGCCTCGCAACACTGGCCTTTGACGGACGTCGCGGAAAATTCTTTGAAAGTCAGCTTATTGCGGCACTCAAGATTATTCAGGCAGGGGATGTGAACCCACGCTCGATGACCGGGTCATGGGCTGGCGCGATGGGGCATACGCAGTTTATCCCTACCTCATATCTGGCCTATGCCGTCGATTTCACAGGAGATGGTAAGCGCGATATCTGGTCGAACAACCCGACTGACGCATTGGCGTCTACAGCCGCTTACCTCAAGCGTTTTGGCTGGGTCAAAGGACAACCTTGGGGCGTTGAGGTCAAGCTACCTCGCGGCTTCAACTATGCTTTGGCGAACCGAAAGATTCGCAAGTCTCCGGCGGAATGGGGACGGCTAGGGGTCAAAGACATGTCGGGTGCGACCGTCCCAAATTATGGAAGCGCATCGATTTTGTTGCCTGCTGGCGGAAATGGCGCCGCCTTTATGATTTTCAAGAATTTCAGCGTGATCGAGCGGTATAACACCGCAGATGCCTATGTGATCGGTGTGGGCCATCTGAGCGACCGGATCACCGGAGGCCCGAAAATCCAGGCAAAATGGCCGCGCGGAGATCGCGCTTTGACGTTCAAAGAACGCAAAGAGCTCCAACGCCGCCTGACCCGTAATGGCTTTAATACTCAAGGGGTCGATGGCAAGATTGGTCCGCTCACCATCGAAGCCGTCAGAGCTTATCAACGCAGTGCCGGACTTGCGCCAGATGGATATCCATCCCTCACTTTGCTGAAACGATTGCGGTAAGCCGAGTCCAAACGCGTACAGATCGATGAAGCTCTTACGGCTTACAAAGAAACGGCCAGTCGCAATCTGCGAATGGCCGCTTCAAACTCTCTAAATCGATGAAATAATCACCCCGGCGACATGCCGCGCAAGCGCTCAGACCGGCGGCGCAGGATTTCGACCGTGGCCAGCAAGCCGATGGAGATCACCACGAGGATTGTTGCAACAGCCAAAATCGTCGGGCTGATCTGTTCACGCAGCCCGATGAACATCTGCCACGGCAGCGTCTTTTGCGCTGCAGAGCCAACGAAGAGTACGACAACAACCTCGTCAAAAGACGTGATGAACGCGAACAGCCCTCCGGAAATAACACCCGGCAAAATCAAAGGCATCTGCACCCGGAAAAACGTTGTCACCGGATCGGCACCCATATTCGCCGCAGCGCGAGTCAAAGACCGATCGAAACCGACAAGCGTGGCGGTCACCGTGATGATAACAAATGGAATCCCCAAAACGGCATGCGCCAAGATCACCTTGATATAGCCGACAAAATTCTGACCCAAGCCCAGGTTGTCTTCCAGCCAGTTGCCCATCGCTGAGTAGAAAAAGAACATGCCTGTGGCTGAAATGATCAGCGGGACGATCATTGGCGAAATCAGGATCGCCATAATCGCGCGTTTGCCCGGAACGTGGCTTTGGCTGAGCCCGATCGCGGCGAGCGTCCCAAGCGAAACCGAGATGACCGTCGCAATCGGCGCGATGATCAACGAGTTTTTCAACGCACGCTGCCAATCCGAATTCCCAAAGAAATTCCGATAGTGCTTGAGCGAATACCCTTCCGGATCAAGCCGCAGCATCTCTGGTGTAAAGGTAAAGAAATCCTGCGCGTTAAAGCTCAGCGGCATCACCACGAGGATCGGCGTGATCAAAAAGATAAAGATCAGCGCACAGATCACACGAAAGCTATAGTACCAGATCCGCTGGCCGGTTGTTGCATATGGTGGCAATCCCATGGTCTTTACCCCAGCTTCACGTTGTCGATGCCGACAATTTTATCATACGCCCAGTAGAGCAGCAGCACGACAGCCAACAGGATCGTCCCCAACGCCGCGGCCAAACCCCAGTTCAGAGAAGACGAAATGTGATAGGCAATCCGGTTCGAAATGAAGACACCCTTAGTGCCGCCCACGATTTCAGGCGTGATGTAGTAGCCAATCGCCAGAATGAACACGAGTATCGATCCCGCACCAATGCCCGGCACCGACTGTGGGAAATACACCCGCCAAAAAGCTGTCCAGTTGGTCGCGCCGAGCGATTTTGCAGCCCGCAGATAACTTGGCGGGATGGTCTGCATCACGGAATACATCGGCAGGATCATGAACGGCAGCAAGATATGCGTCATCGCGACAATCGTGCCAAATTGGTTATTGATCATGATCAAACGCGATGCGTCATCGACCAACCCCAAAAACACCAACACATCGTTGATAACACCCTGCTGTTGCAACATCACTTTCCAAGCAGACGTACGCACCAAGAGCGACGTCCAGAATGGCAACAAAACCAGGATCAACAGCAAGTTGGCCTTGCTGGCCGGCAGGTTTGCAAGCAACCACGCCACAGGGTACCCCAAATGGATGCAGCACCCTGTAATGACCAGCGACATCCACAAGGTTCGACCAAACAGCGTGATATAGATCTGTTCGTTCTCAGGTTTGACCTTCGGGCCGTCGAGCGTACGCTCTAAATCCACAGAGTTCAGGAAATATCCCGGCGTATAATTCGGTGAATACAGTGTCAGGGTCTGCCAAATCTCGGGCTCACCCCATTTTTTGTCCGCCTCTTTGAATGCATCAATCAGAGAAACCTGCGCCAGACCTTCCGCAACTGGCTTTGCCGATTGAACCATCGCGTGCGCGGCGTCTCCGCCCGCGTTCAAATCCGTGTAGAGCGCGGTGAACAGGAAATCTTCGAGGTTACGCTTTTTTAGCTCTTTGCCTTCGGCATCAAAAACGGCTTTCCAGCGGTCCCAGCTTCGTGCCGTCAGCGGCAGAGCCGCGCGCGCGCCCGCATCCGCCATCAGAGATGCCCAGGCCGCTGGATCTTCCCAATCGCCGTTAGCGTCTACGAAACCGTCAGTGTAGGTGTCGGTGTCAAACCGGCCAACCGCGCGGCCTGTTTTCCGAAACATCGATGATGCGCCGGTTTGTTCATAGTTCAAACGTGTGCCAAGACGTGTGTGCAGCTTTTGCTCTTCTGCGATGAAAAGATCGATGTAGAGCTTGGTAAAGACATCCTCATCCGGGATACCCCCGGCTTCGGCGTTCCATCCGTCAAGTGATTGGATCGTTTCGGGCAACGTCTCTGACACGATCTGGTTTTCGACTGACCTAAAGAGCATGTTTGCAATTGGCACCACGAAAGTGACCAAAACGAAAATCAACAACGGAGCAATCAGCAACAGGGCGCGCAACTTTTGGCGACGCAGCGCACGAGCAAGGCTACGTTTCAGCGGCGTGCCATCCGCCGCAAGCATGGGTCCGGCGGCGTCGGTCATTCGTATCCCTCAACAACCACGACGGTGCCTTCGGAATTGGCCAGTCGGATCTTCATGTTTTCCTGGTATTCAGGATCGTTATAGGCCGCGAGCGCAGCCTCATAGCTTGGAAATTCCACGACCACATGACGTGGGTGGCAATCGCCTTCCAAAATCTCTGTCTGTCCGCCGCGGACAAGAAACTTGCCGCCGTGCTTTGGGAAGATTTCGTTATTCTTGGCACCATAGGCTTTGTAGGCTTCTGGGTCGTGTATCGTCACGTGGCCAATCAGGTATCCCTTGGGCATCAGTTCGCTCCGCTGCGGTCGAGAAGCAGGGTGGACGACACGCGCCCACCCCACCTTAGGTTTTATTGAGCCAACCAGGCCTGGAATTTCGCGTCGATGTCGTCGCGATAATCCGCCCAGAACTCATAGTTATACAGCAGTGTGTTTGCCGCGTTGTTCGGGTCTGTTGGCATGTGTGGCGCCATTTCGATGCCCAAATCGGCGTGCTTGCCAACCAGTGGAGCCGAAGACAGACGTGCAGGGCCGTACGAAATGTACTTGGCCTGATCCGCCAGACGCTGTGTGTCTGTCGCGAACTTTACGAAGTCCAGCGCGCGTGCTTCACGCTCTGGGCTCAGACCTGTTGGGATGATCCAACCGTCAAGGTCAAACACCTGCATGTCCCAGAGCATGCCGATTGGCTGGTTCTGCTCTTCGATGGCAGAGAAGAGACGACCATTGTAGGTGGAGCCCATGATCACTTCGCCATCAGCCAGAAGCTGTGGCGTGTCCGCACCTGCAGACCACCAGATCACGTCACCTTTGATGGTGTCGAGCTTGTCCAGCGCCTGCTGCTGACCTTCAGGTGTCGCCAGAACGTCATAGATGTCGTCCTTTGCAACGCCGTCGCAGTACAGAGCCCATTCCATGTTGTTGATTGGGCGCTTTTCGAGGCTGCGCTTACCTGGGTAAGCTGCTGTGTCGAACACCGCGCAGATGCTGTCTGGCGTGCCGTTCACGAGGTCTGTGCGATAGCCGAAGGTCGTGGAATACACGATCTGTGGAATAAAGCAGTCAGACACCAGCAGATCGCCAAAGTCATCAGAAGCGGATGTGCCATCAGGTGCGGCGGCCAGCTGCTCATCAGGGTCGATTTCCAGCGCCAGGCCTTCGTCGCACAAACGGATCGCGTCGGCGGCAACAACATCCACCACGTCCCATGTTACATTGCTGGCTTCGTTCATGGCGCGCAGTTTGGCCACAGCTTCGGCAGAGCTTTCGTCCCAAACCGCGGATACACCGCCATTGTTGGCAATGTACGGTTCAACGTAAGCCTTCTGTTGGCTGGACTGGTATGCACCGCCCCAGCTAACCAGCGTCATGTCGGACGCCATGTGGCCATCGGCGGAAACAGCGCCAACACCGGCAACTGTCAGCGCTGTGCTGGCCAGAAGTGTTTTGGTGAGTTTCATATTATTCTCCCAGTTAAATTGCCCGGTTTCATTTTTTTGAACGGCGCTGCGGGCATGACCCCGTCCAGTAAGATCTGCTGCATCAGCAACAGCCTGTTGCAATCACGCATCCAACGCTCGGCAATCCTCCGCAAGCCAGCCGATGTCGATCTGCTGACCTGGCGAAAGCCGCACTTGGTCTGGCGCATTCCGCGTTTTGATCACAAATTCTTCGTTTCCTGCGACGCGCAGGCGCGTGCGGAAAATGTCACCCATATAGATGAACTCCAACACCTCGGCCTTCAGAGTGTGGGCCCCGTCGCGCAGGCGTTCTTTGTTCATCTCAACCCGTTCTGGACGGATCGACACGCGCGTGCGCTGGCCCACCTCAGACACGTTGACAGGCTTGGCGTCGATCAATTCGCCGCCGTCCAGTTCGACCAAGGCTTTGTCTTGCGAGATTTCTTTGACCGTTCCTAATAGGGTGTTGTTCTCACCAATGAACTGGGCAACGAAACTGTTTTCGGGCTCTTCATAGAGCTTGTCTGGCGGGGCCAATTGCTGAATCCGGCCATCATCAAACACGGCAACGCGATCCGACATGGTCAACGCTTCGGTTTGGTCGTGTGTCACGTAGACCGTGGTAATTCCCAAGGAATGCGCCAGATTGGTGATCTCAAACTGCATATGCTCGCGCAGCTGTTTGTCGAGCGCGCCAAGCGGCTCGTCCATCAAGACCAGCTCAGGTTCGAATACCAACGCGCGCGCCAAAGCGATCCGCTGCTGCTGACCACCGGAAAGCTGTGCCGGACGGCGACCACCAAAGGCGCCCATCTGAACCATGTCCAAGGCCCGTTTGACCTTGGCGTCCCGCTCAGACTTGCCCATCTTGCGGACTTCCAACGGGAAGGCGAGGTTTTCGGCCACAGTCATATGTGGGAACAGAGCATAGTTCTGAAACACCATGCCAATGCCACGTTTGTGCGGCGGGATGTTGTTGATCGAAATGCCACCCAGGCGAATGTCGCCGTGTGTCGCCGTTTCGAAACCAGCCAACATCATCAGACAGGTTGTTTTACCAGAGCCAGAGGGCCCAAGCATCGTCAGGAATTCGCCCTTTGGCATAGAGAGGTTGAGATCTTTGACGACCAGTGATTCACCGTCGTAACTCTTTTGCACGCGTTCGAATTCAACGAACGCAGCATCTTGTGATGCGTCAGGCACTATATATCCCCGTGTTTTTGACCCCGGCTTTTTTGCGCCAGTTGCAGACTTTAAAACCAGGTTTGTTTAACAATGCAAACACTTAACGCAGTGGCAACGGCTAACTGGGCAAGATGCGGTGAGTCATTAATCAAAACACACCTTCCGGCCGAAACTTGTTGCTCCGGAAATGGAACTTCGCGGATTCAGTGACTTGGGCCAGCCAAAGTTCGCTTTGAAAACCAGTTGAGGCACATGTGTTAGCGCCCCAACAAAATGCAATGGTACGAAAGCGCCGATCACCCTTCGGTGATCGCCTTGGTTTCAAGATATTCGTGAAACCCGATTGGCCCTGCTTCGCGCCCGTTGCCCGATTCTTTGTAACCACCGAATGGGACGTCATAATCGCCGACACCGCCGTTCACCTGAACAACGCCTGTCCGCAACTTGCGGCTGACCCTGCGAATGCGCTCTTTGTCGGTCGATTGAATGTAGGACGCCAAGCCATAAGCCGTATCGTTTGCGATTTCGATCGCTTCTTCTTCGGTGTCGAACGGCATGATGGCCAGGACCGGCCCAAACACCTCTTCGCGGGCGATGTTCATGTCGTTGTGCACGTCGGCAAACACCGTCGGACGGATGTAATACCCTGCATTAAACCCCTGCGGCCGGCCCAACCCACCCGCGGCGAGTCGCGCGCCATCGTCTATGCCCACCTGAATCAGGCGCTGCACATTCTCGAATTGCTTTTTGTTCACAACAGGGCCGATGTGATCGCCTTCTTTCATCGGATCATCGACCACGGTGTTTTCCACGATGTCAGTGACCCGCGCGACCACATCGTCATACACGCTGCGCTCCACCAAGAGACGGGAACCGGCATCGCAGGATTGGCCGTTGTTGATGAAACAGGCATCGACCGAAATTTGCGCAGCCGACTCCAGATCCGCATCCGCAAAGAAGATGTTTGGCGATTTGCCACCCAGCTCCAGAGTGACCCGCTTGATGGTATCCGCCGCAGCTTTGGTTACCGCCTTGCCGCCGCGCGTTGACCCAGTGAACGACACCATATCAACGTCTGGATGCGAAGAAATGGCTTCGCCCACAACCGGCCCATCGCCATTGACCAGATTGAACACGCCGGGGGGGCACCCGGCCTCATCAATCACTTCGGCCAACATCACAGCCGACAGTGGCGAATATTCACTTGGCTTCAAAACGATCGTGCACCCTGCGGCCAAAGCTGGGGCAACCTTGATCATGACCTGGTTCACCGGCCAATTCCACGGTGTGATCATGCCCACAATGCCAACGGGCTCATCCACCAACGTTGACCCGCCGCGCAACGACGGGCGTTCAAACTGGTGGCCCTTGACCGCTTCGATGGCCGCTTCGAGATGGCCGATACCGACGGGCATTTGCACCTCACGGGAAAACGACATCGTCGTGCCCATTTCATGCGGCATGACCCGAATGAACTCTTCAGCCCGTTTTTCGTAGGCGGCGATCATCCGCTCCAGCAAGGCCACACGCTCTTCTACGGTGCTGAACTGCCACGTCTTAAACGCTTCTTTCGCGGCAGACACCGCCTTGTCGACATCCGCCGCAGAGCCCATTGCGATGGTCGCAATCGTTTCTTCGTTGCCGGGGTGAATGACCTCGAAATCTGTGCTTTCGATGGGATCAACCCACGCGCCGCCGATATAGAACTTTTTCAAATTATCCATCGCGATCATCCTGCCTTTTGTCTGTCTTTTCGCCTTAGCTCGCCGCAGCCCAAAGCCCGCGATCTTTCACGATCTCGAACGCTTCATCCAGCGCCGTGCGTGCGCGTTCCGCCAACATACCGATTTCGTCAGCCGTTATGATCAGCGGAGGCGACACCACCATTCTGTCACCGACATGGCGCATGACCAGGTTGTTGGCAAAACACCGTTCGCGACAAATAAAGCCGACCGTGCCAGGCTCGGCTGCGAATTTGGCGCGTGTGTCTTTGTCGGGCGTCAACGCAAGCGACCCCATAAGACCAACCGAAGAAAACTCGCCCACCATCGGGTGATTGGTCAGTGCCGTCATCGCCTCTTTCAATGCAGGCGCCGCAACATCCCGCACGTGATCGACGATGTTTTCTTCCTCCAAGATGCGGATGTTTTCCCGCGCCACAGCCGACGCAACAGGATGGCCCGAATAAGTGTAGCCGTGATTGAATTCGCTCTCAGCGATCACCCCCGCGACCTCGTCACAAACGACCGAAGCCCCAATCGGCTGGTAGCCAGAGCTTAGACCTTTGGCGATGGTCATGATGTGGGGTTTGATGTCCAACGTCTGGCTGCCAAACCATGACCCTGTGCGCCCAAAGCCGCAAATCACCTCGTCAGCAACCAGAAGGATGCCATATTTTTCGACGATCTTCTGCACCTCGGGCCAATAGGTGCCGGGTGGGGCGATCACGCCTCCAGCACCTTGCACTGGCTCGCCGATAAACGCCGCAACCCGTTCGGGGCCAATCTCAAGAATAGCGTCTTCCAGCGCGCGTGCGCGGGCGATGCCAAACTCTTCGGGCGTCATATCTCCACCTTCGCCCCACCAATGCGGTTGGTCGATGTGATGAATGTCAGGGATCGGCATCCCGCCTTGCGCGTGCATCGCGCTCATCCCACCGAGAGAACCCGACCCAAGCGATGAGCCGTGATAAGCGTTCTTGCGGCTGATGATGACTTTGCGATCGGGTTCACCTTTTTGATCCCAATAGGTGCGGATCAAGCGAATGTTGGTGTCGTTCGCCTCTGAGCCTGAGCTTGCAAAGAACACGTGGTTTAGGTCGCCGGGCGCCAATTCCGCGATTTTCTGCGACAGCGCGATGGCCGGAACATGCGTGGTCTGAAAGAACGTGTTGTAGTAAGGCAGCTCTTTCATCTGGCGCGCCGCCGCTTCAGCCAGCTCGGGGCGGCCGTAGCCAATATTCACACACCACAGCCCCGCCATGCCATCCAAGATCTCGTTGCCCTCACTGTCCGTCAGGAACACACCCTTGGCCCGCGTGATAACCTTGGCCCCTTTTTCAGCAAGCTCATTTCCAGCCGTGAAAGGGTGCATGTGGTGCGCCGCATCCAGAGCCCGAAGCTCTTCGGTGGGCATGTGATTTGTGATGAGCGTCATAAAGCCTCCGCGCGCATGTCTCATGGCGACAATATGAGCGGAATGCAGAAGGTCAATCGGCTGACACGGTTGCCGGTATGAATCCATCTTGTCTGAACAGGACAAAGTTGATTTCATGACCGCCGACCGGAACACCGGCAACTATAATGGGAGTTTCCATGAAACATCTACTGCTTGGGACGGCTGCACTCGCGCTTGTAGCAGCCGCAGCGACAGCTGAAGAAGTGCGCGTTTATAACTGGTCCGACTACATTGACGAAGACCTGCTCACTAAGTTTGAAAGCGAAACCGGCATTGATCTGATCTATGACGTGTTCGATTCCAACGAGGTGCTGGAAACCAAAATGCTGGCCGGCAGCTCGGGCTATGACGTGGTTGTGCCCTCGGGCACCTTCCTGCAGCGTCAGATCGCAGCGGGCGCGTTCCAGAAGCTGGACAAATCCAAGCTTTCGAACGCAGGCAACATGTGGGATGTGATCGACGCGCGCGTTGGCAAATATGACCCCGGCAATGAATATTCGATCAACTACATGTGGGGCTCCACCGGCCTTGGCGTGAACGTCGACAAGGTGAAGGCAGCTCTGGGCGATGACGCACCAATCGGGTCGCTCGAACTGATCTTTAACCCAGCGAATATGGAAAAACTGCAAGGCTGCGGCGTGCATTTCCTCGATGCGCCGACCGAGTTGATTCCTGCTGCGCTGGCCTACCTTGGCGAAGATCCTGATGCGCAGGATGCGGATACGATCAAAAAGGCCGAACCGGTCCTGACGGCAATCGCACCCTATGTACAGAAGTTCCACAGCTCGGAATACATCAACGCTTTGGCGAACGGTGATATCTGTGTTGCGGTTGGCTGGTCCGGCGACGTTCTGCAGGCGCGTGATCGTGCAGCAGAGGCCGAAAATGGCGTGAACATCGAATACTACGCCCCTTCCGAAGGCGCGTTGATGTGGTTTGACCAGATGGCCATCCCCGCGGATGCACCAAACCCGGAAGCCGCGCACAAGTTCCTGAACTTCATCATGGATGCGCAGAACATGGCGCAGGCGTCAAACTACGTCTACTACGCCAATGGCAACCTGGCGAGCCAGGAATTCCTCGAAGAGGATGTGATCGGTGATACCGCGATCTATCCAGACGCGGCGACGCTGGAAAACCTTTACACCACATCACCTTATGACGCGAAAACGCAGCGTGTTGTGACGCGCATGTGGACCAAGATCAAATCAGGCACCTGATCTGATTTCTGACAAAGGCGCGGTCCGGGGATCGCGCCTTTTTTAAGGAAAACGCCTTGCCAGAGACGATATTCGCCCCGTGGGATAGCCCCGAGGAAACGCCACTCATTCGATTTCAGAACGTCACCAAACGGTTTGGTGATTTCGTCGCGATTGATGATCTGACGCTCGACATTTTTGAACGCGAGTTCTTTGCGCTTCTGGGCCCGTCGGGCTGTGGCAAGACAACGATGATGCGTATGCTGGCCGGGTTCGAAGACCCGACCGAAGGCACAATCACCGTGGCTGGGCAAGACATGGCGCAGGTGCCCGCCAACAAGCGGGCCGTGAATATGATGTTCCAATCCTATGCGCTGTTCCCGCATCTGTCGGTCTGGGACAACATCGCTTTTGGCCTGCGCCGTGAGACGAAAGACAAGGCCGCAATTTCCGCGCGCGTCGATGAGATGCTGCGCCTGACGCGGTTAGAAAAATTTGCGCGGCGCAAACCTCATCAGATTTCCGGTGGTCAGCGCCAACGTGTTGCCTTGGCCCGGTCTTTGGCCAAAGCCCCCAAGCTGCTGTTGCTGGATGAGCCGCTGGGCGCGCTCGACAAAAAGCTGCGTCAAGAAACGCAGTTTGAACTGATGGATATTCAGGAAAAGACCGGCACCACCTTTGTCATCGTGACCCACGATCAGGAAGAGGCCATGACAGTCGCCAGCCGCGTCGCGGTGATGGACGAAGGGCGGGTGATGCAGGTCGCCACGCCCGAAGATATCTATGAGGCGCCGAATTCCGTCTACGTCGCTGACTTTATCGGGGATGTGAACATCATAAGCGGCACTGCTGCCCCCGACGGCGACAGCCGGTTTGCGATCACTTGGGCCGCGGATCAGCCCCCGATTCTTGCCAAAAGCGATATTGGGTTCAACACCGGGCAAAGCTGCCATCTGGCGATTCGGCCTGAAAAGGTTGCAATCCATGCAGAGCAACCGGAAGGCAAGAAAAACGCCGTGCGGGGCAAAGTGCTCGACATTGCGTATCTGGGCAATTTGTCCACGTATCACGTGGAATTGCCCAACGGCACGATCATAAAGGCACAAACAGCCAATACGCGCCGCATCGCACGCCGGGATTTCACCTGGGAAGACGAGGTTTGGCTCAGTTGGACAACCAGCGCCGGGGTTTTATTGGCGCAATGACGGATTGTCTTCCATACGCGCGACACCTTGGCGAGTCGTCGGGTAAACCGGGGGCGATCACATGAGACGCGCCGCCCTAATCGCTGTGCCATACGTCTGGCTTCTTGCGCTGTTCCTCATCCCGTTTGTCATCGTTTTCAAGATATCGCTGAGCGACATTGCACTAGCGATCCCGCCTTATACGCCCACAATGAAAGACGGGTTCTGGACGATGGTTCAGGGGCTGGATTTCGAAAATTTCGTTTTCCTGACCGAAGATGACCTTTATTGGAAAGCCTACGTTTCTTCCCTGCAAATCGCTTTTTTCTCAACATTGCTGACGCTGCTTGTGGGCTATCCAATGGCCTATGCGATGGCTCGCGCGCCGGAAGAATGGCGGCCCACATTGATGATGCTGGTGATCTTGCCGTTTTGGACTTCATTCCTGATCCGCGTCTATGCGTGGATCGGCATTCTGTCGAGCGAGGGGTTTCTCAATCAGTTTCTGCTGTGGCTTGGCCTCATCGACAGCCCGTTGACCGTGTTAAACACCAACACCGCCGTCTATATCGGCATCGTTTACACCTATCTGCCGTTCATGATCCTGCCGATCTATGCCGCGCTGGATCGCCTTGACGGGTCTTTGATCGAAGCCGCCGAAGATCTGGGCTGTTCCCGATTGCAGGCGTTTTGGCTGGTGACGATCCCGCTGTCGAAAAACGGGATTATCGCGGGCTGTTTCCTCGTCTTCATCCCCGCGCTAGGCGAATTTGTAATCCCATCGCTTTTGGGCGGCTCCGGTACACTGATGATCGGCAAGGTGCTGTTTGAAGAGTTCTTTTCGAACCGCGATTGGCCTGTGGCAAGTGCGGTTGCGGTGATCTTGTTGTTGATCCTGATCATCCCGATCATCCTGTTCCAGCGCAACGAACAACGCAACGCGGAGGCCGAAGGATGATGCGGCTGAGCTGGTTCAATGTAGTGTCGCTGACACTGGGGTTTACTTTTCTTTATATGCCAATGCTGATCCTCGTGATCTACAGCTTCAACGCGTCGAAATTGGTGACGGTCTGGGCCGGGTTTTCGACCAAATGGTACGGCGAGTTGCTGCAGAATGAGGCGTTTTTGGATGCCGCTTGGGTTACACTCAAAGTCGCCGTGTTTTCATCCACCATCGCCACAGTCCTTGGCACAATGGCGGCTTACGTTCTGGTGCGTGGCGGGCGGTTTTTTGGGCGCACGCTGTTTTCGGGGATGATCTATGCCCCTCTGGTGATGCCCGAGGTGATCACCGGGCTGTCGCTGCTCTTGCTGTTCGTCGCCATGGAGGCGGCGCTGGGCTGGCCGGCGGGGCGCGGCATGCTGACCATCATCATCGCCCATTCCACCTTCTGCATGGCCTATGTGACCGTGGTGGTGCAGTCGCGGCTGAGCGATCTCGACCT
>JABSSA010000183.1 GCA_013214665.1 Paracoccaceae bacterium | reverse complement strand
GCGTAGGCCGCCAAGCCCACGGGCGGGGTGTCATCGGCCAAGATACCGAAATAGAACACAAAAAGGTGCACTGCGATCAGCGGGAAGATATACCCGGCCTGTGCGCCCACCGAGAGGATCACGGGCGCCATGAGCGAGGACACCACGATATAATTGGCCGTTGTCGGCAGGCCCATCCCGAGGATCAGGGACATCACAGCCACCAAGATCAGCAAGATCCAGATGTTGCCGCCCGCGATCACTTCGACCACTTGACCAATGACCTGGTGCGCGCCGGTGAGGCTGATGGTGCCCACGATGATGCCCGCTGCCCCCGTGGCCACACCAATGCCGATCATGTTGCGCGCGCCGAGGATCAACCCATCTACGAAGTCGCGCCAACTCTGGGTCGTGGCGCCGCCAAACCCTTCGCCGCGGAACATCGCTTTCAGCGGCCGGTGGGTGAGTGCCACGATGATCATGAACACCGTCGCCCAGAATGCCGAGAGCGAGGGCGACAGGCGATCCAGGCTGTCCGTGCGGACCATCAGGTTCCAAACCAGAATGAAGATCGGCAGCGAGAAATAAGCCCCGCCAAGCAGCGTTGGCGTTAGCCGTGGTGCTTCCAGTGGCCCATCGGGATCGTCCATCGCCACATCGGGGAAACGCGAGGCGTAGTAGACGAGTACGAGGTAGAGCACTGCCACAACAGCCAAGCCGCCATAGACGCTCTCGGTCATGAACCCGTCCAGCACGCCGCGCAGAAGGATCATCGCGTAAGTTGCTGCACCCAGGAAGATAAAGCCCGAGAGGAAAAGGATCAGGATCAGCACAGGGCCGATGTAATGTCCCGCTTTCTTGAGGCCCTGCATCTGCATCTTCAGCGCTTCTAGGTGCACGATATAGAGCAGCGCGATGTAGCTTATCACCGCGGGCAAGAAGGCGTGTTTGACCACGTCGATGTAGGGAATGTTGACGTATTCCACCATCAAGAAGGCCGCAGCGCCCATCACTGGTGGCGTCAATTGACCGTTGGTGGATGAGGCCACTTCGACGGCGCCCGCCTTCTCAGCAGGAAAGCCGATGCGCTTCATCAGCGGGATAGTGAACGTGCCAGTGGTCACCGTGTTGGAAATCGAGCTGCCCGAGATCATGCCGGTCAGCATCGAGGATAAAACGGAAGCTTTCGCCGGGCCACCGCGCAGCGCGCCCAGAAGTGCCACGGCAACTTTGATGAACCAAGAGCCGCCGCCCGCGCGGTCGAGCAATGCACCAAAGAGCACAAAGAGGAAGATCATACTGGTTGAGACGCCCAAGGCCACGCCAAAGACGCCCTCGGTCTGCATCCAGTAATGCCCCAACGCCTTGGAGAGCGACGCGCCGCCGTAATTGGTGATATTGCGCGCCCATTCGGAGTAGCCGCCAAAGAAGGCAAAGGCCACAAAACAGCCTGAGATGATCACGAGCGGCAAGCCAAGAGAGCGATAAACAGCAGTGAAGAGCACGAACATCCCGATGCACGACATGGTGATATCTGACGTGCTCCAGAGCCCGGGCCGGTCGGCAATCTCAAAGCGGAAGACCACCAGATAGAGGCACGATGCCACGCCCAGGATCAGAAGCGCCCAGTCATAGACAGGAATGCGATCCTTGGGAGAGGATTTGAAAAGCGGAAAGGCCAGCGTCGCCAACATGATGGCAAAGGCCAAGTGCACAAATCGGGCTTGGGCTACGATATTGGCAAAGATGCTCATTCCCGTCGCTTGGGCCACGACGCCGGGCACCTTGGAGGCGATGTAGAGTTGGAACAAAGACCACAGAATGCAGGTGCCAATGATCAGATTGGCTTGCCAGGCCGAGGAGGGGTTTCGAGCGCCGGTATCAGCCTCTGCCACCAAATCATCTGCGGTGCGCGCATCTGTATCCTGAGCCATGTGGTCCCCCTGTCCCGTTTTAGGACGCATTATTCGTCTGTGAGTGTCCCGGTGTGAGCCGCCCGATTTCCCGGACGGCTCAATAGTGTTTTTAGGCCAAGGCCTTAGTCGATGAGACCAAGCTCTTTGTAAGCCTTTGCCGCGCCATCATGCAGCGGCGCAGACAAACCGTCTTTGACCATCTCGGCTGGGTTCAGGTTGGCGAACGCAGGGTGTAGGCCTTTGAAGTCGTCGATGTTTTCCATCACGGCTTTTGCGACCACGTAGACAGTCTCCTCTGGCACGTCAGCGGAGGTCACGAAGGTTGCGCCCACACCGAATGTGGTGGTGTCACCGTCGGTGCCTTTGTACATGCCGCCAGGGATGGTGGCGACGCGGTAGAAGGGGTTGTCGGCCACAAGCTTGTCGATAGGTGCGCCAGTCACTGAGACGAGACGCGCATCACATGTGGTGGTGGCTTCTTTGATCGCCGCGGCAGGGTGACCGATGGTGTAGATCATCGCATCAATGTTGCCGTCGCAAAGTTGTTTGGCCATCTCGGAGCCTTTGTACTCTGTGGCCAGAGCCAGATCGCCCATGCCGATGCCAAAGGCGTCCATGACAACTTCCATCGTCGCGCGCTGACCGGAGCCAGGGTTGCCGACGTTTACACGCTTGCCCGCAAGCGCTTCAAAGCTGTCGATGCCACTGTCGCCGCGCACGATCAGCGTGAAGGGCTCGGGGTGCACAGACATAACGGCACGGATGTTCGGGAAGGCCGCATCGCCTTCGAACTTGGAGGTGCCGTTATAGGCGTGGTGCTGCCAGTCGGACTGGGCGACACCGAACTCAAGCTCACCGGCTTTGATGGTGTTGATGTTGTAGACGGAGCCACCGGTGGATTCCACGGCACAACGGATGCCGTGCTCTTTGCGGGATTTGTTCACCAAACGACAGATCGCGCCGCCTGTTGGGTAATACACGCCGGTCACGCCGCCGGTGCCGATCGAGATGAACTCTTGTGCGACGGTCATCGACGCTGCGGTCATTGCGCCCAAGAGCACGGAGCCGCCAAGTTTAAGGTGTTTCAACATCTGTTTCTCCCTGGTTGAAAATTCACTCGGCCCAATATTCGCCGAGCACTTGGTTGTTTGCTTCGACCCCTTGGATCGCAGCGGTGACATCTGCTTCCGACGCGGCAACGATCATGGCGATCAGTGTTTCCATCAACACGATGGTCACAGCGTAGGAGGAGAAGAATTGTGGGCTCTCGGTTGGCACTACAAAGCCGTGGGTTGCGTAGGCCAGCCCTGGGCATTCCAACGCGTCAGTGATCAATATGACGTCTGCGCCAGCCTCTCGGGCCAGCTTGGCGGCACCAATCGCGCGTCTGGCATAGGGGTGCATCGTCACGATAAAGACCACATCGCCTTGGCCCATCGTGGCAAGCTCGGAGCCGAGCGAGGCCCCCATGCGACCGGCAATCGTCCAATTGGCTGCAAAGAACTTGGCCAAGTACGCCATGTACTCGGTGAAACCAGTCGAGGCCAGCGCACCTAAGAGGACAACTCGATTTGCTTGACGCATTAATGTTGCAGCTTGCTCAAGCTTGCGTTCGTCTGTGCTGTCGCGAAAGCTCTCGATGTTTGCAATGCAAGCCTCGCTCTGGCGCGCGAGCATCGATTGAGCGGAAGTATTGCCTGTCCGTAGAAGCTCTGCCTTTTCGGACAACGAGACCACATGCCGCCCCACCGACAAGCGCGAAACCTCTTTCATCTGTTCAAAGGTGTCGTATCCCAAAGCACGCGACAACCGCGAGTAAGTTGCCGGAGACACTTGGCTTTCCGAAGAGATCGCGCGCAACGATCGGCTGGCGATATCGAGAGGGTGCGCAAGCACGTAATCCGCCGCTTTGCGCAACTGGCTTGACAGCCCCGCATAACGTTCTGCCACGCGTTCTTCCAAGGTGTGATCCGGAATCATAAGTCCCCCTGACACACAAGGTTGCAAGCGTTTCATGCATTGTCAATCCGTGAAATATCTGTTTCAGATTGATGAAGGATGCTCCCTTTCGTGAAATAGAAGAAGCGACGATGCGCCCACAAAAAGACGATACTACATTCGTAATGGCCGCGCCGACGGGTGCGCGCCGAGGCAAAGATGCGCACCCAAATTTGCCAATCACGACGCAGGAAATCGCATCTGAAACTATGGCTTGCCGATCATCCGGGGCCCACGCCTTGCATCTGCATGTGCGCGACGAAGACGGGCGCCATTCGTTGGATCCTGGTCTTTACCGCGAAGCGTTGCAAGAGATTGAGAGGGCCGTGCCGGGCTTCCCCGTTCAAGTGACCACAGAGTCCGCGTCGCGCTTTGATGTTGAAACACAGCTCAATTGCCTGCGCGATGTCTCGGCCCAAGCCGCCAGCATTTCAGTGCGCGAGATGGCGCGCGACCCCGAGCTCGCACCCCGCGTTTACGCCCTGTGTGCAGACAGGGGCATCCACGTCCAACACATTCTCTACACCCTCGAAGATTGGCACAAATTGCAAGTTTGGCGTGCGTCGGGGATCGTGCACCAAAACCAAACAGATGTGATCGTCGTGCTCGGCCAATACGCGCCGGCCCGTTATACCAAGGTGCAAGATTTGGATGCTGTCGCCCGGATCATCGACGGCGCGCCAGGGCGATGCATGGTGTGCGCCTTTGGACCCAACGAGCACCGCGTGCTTTTGGCTGCGGCGGCGCGGGGGTGTGATCTGCGAATTGGATTTGAAAACAATATCCATGCCGAAGATGGTACTTTGGCATCCAGCAACGCGGCTCAGGTCGCGCATTTGGTCTCCGCTCTAGCTTCTGTATCCTTGGAAGGGGGTCACTGATGGCGTCTCACGTCTTTCCACGAAACTCGAAAGCTCCGCCAATTCAGGTGTCCCACGGCGCGGGGGCCTGTCTTTATGACACCGAAGGCAAGGCCTATCTCAACTTTGGCGACGCGGCAGTTTCTTGTCTTGGGCATGGTGATGCGCATGTCACCGAGGCGATCAAAGCCCAATTGGACCAAGTTGCCTTTGCGCATACGGGCTTTTTCACGTCCGATCCGGCGGAAAAACTCGCTGACAAGCTGATCGCATTGGCCCCGGGCGATTTGGACCGGGTTTACTTTGTTTCCGGCGGGTCTGAGGCGATGGAAGCGGCGCTGAAACTCGCTCGGCAATATTACCTCGAAATTGGCCAACCAGAGCGCAAACGCATCGTGGCCCGCCGCCAAAGCTACCACGGGAACACGCTCGGCGCTTTGGCCACGGGCGGCAATGAATGGCGGAGGGCACAGTTCGCGCCCATCCTCATCGATGTCTCCCATGTGTCCCCGTGCTACGCGTACCGAGGCCAGGGCGACGGGGAGACGGAGGCGGCCTATGTGGATCGCCTGATCGCAGAGCTCGACGCTGAGTTTCAGGCCCTCGGCCCCGAGAGCGTCATTGCTTTCGTGGCCGAACCGGTGGTCGGCGCAACGCTGGGTGCCGTCGCTCCTGTCGCGGATTACTTTGAACAGGTGCGCGCGCTGTGCGACCGCTACGGCATTCTACTCATTCTGGACGAAGTGATGTGTGGCATGGGCCGAACAGGCACGTTGTTTGCTTATGAACAATACGGCGTGACACCCGATATTTGCGCCATCGCCAAGGGCCTCGGCGGCGGATACCAACCGATCGGCGCCACGTTGTGCACCAAAGACATCCATGACGCCATCCTGGCGGGCTCCGGCTTTTTCCAACACGGCCACACCTATCTGGCGCATCCGGTCGCGTGTGCCGCTGGCCTCGCGGTCTTGGAACGCCTGGTGGATGATCATGTGCTGGATCGTGTCATGCCCGCTGGCCAGCACCTTCTGCAAGCGTTGCGCGACCGGCTGGGCCAGCATCCCCATGTGGGAGATATTCGCGGTGTCGGCCTGTTTTGCGGAGTCGAACTTGTGGCAGATCGCGAGACCAAAGATCCCTTGCCGGCGGAGCAGAAGACGCACGCGAAAGTTAAATCTGCGGCCTTTTCAGAAGGGCTCATCTGCTATCCAATGGGCGGCACAATTGACGGAAAACGAGGCGATCACATTTTGCTAGCCCCGCCGTTTATCGCGACAGACGCACATTTGGATGAGGCCGTGAAAATACTGCAAAGTGCGATTGAAAACGCCTTGCTTTAACGCCTTGGGTTTCGGAAAAGGGCGGTCCATTGCCAGCACGTCAGTGACACAATCAGATCGACATCTTGTCAGAACCATCAACTCTTTATCGCAAGGTTCAATAACCGATCTCTATGATTGAGACACACTCCGTCGTATCCTTTGCGGAACCGCACTTCTGCCCGACCCTAAAATCGTCAATGTCTGCTTCGGTCTGGCGGCGGTCGTAATCCGTCCGAGTATAAACGACAGCTTTGTCCGCGCAGCGGTCACTCGTACGGTACGCAGCGAATGGCTGTTTCGAGCCCAAAGCCGACCTCCGCCTTAAGTCCTGTTGCAGCGGCGCAGCCAACTATTTCATTGATCCCAGACTCTAGTGATCGAATTGATCGGTGTGGGTTTGTACTGACAGCTATTGCTCCGTTGCCGCAACCACGGCAAGTTCGATCCGGTAACCCTGACTTGGTAATGGCGGGTTGAACGGGGCGAACAATCCCTCGTCTTGTCAGTGGAGCGCTGGTGTTTTGCTACCAGACAAATGGAGAAAGAGGGCCGAGATGACGACGGTGTTTCAGGCAAAAAAGATACTGACGATGGATCACAATCGCCCTGTTGCGACACATGTTGCAGTGCGAAATGGCGTGATCGTTAGCGTGGGCGGACCCGATTGCGGAGAAGGTTGGGGACCGATCATGCGGGATGACCGGTTCGCTGATTACGTTATCATGCCCGGTTTGATTGAGGCCCATGCCCATGTGTCGGCAGGTGGCATCTGGCGGTTTATCTATTGCGGACACTACCAGCGTACGGATCCCAGCGGGCAGGACTGGCCAGGCGTGACGGACACTGATGCCTTAATCGCGCGGCTAAGGGATGTTGTCGCGAAGACGCCGGAGGGTGAGCCTGTTGTGGGCTGGGGTTTCGACCCCGGATTTGTGGACGGGCCACGCCTTGACCGTAGCCACCTTGACCAAGTTTCGCGCAAGCATCCAGTCAGCGTGACGCACTCCAATGGTCACGTTATGACGGCGAACTCTGTTGCGTTGGAGCGCGCGGGCATCGGCCGGGACACGAACATCGAAGGCGTGCTCCGCCGGGAGGATGGAGAGCTGGCGGGTGAACTGCATGAATTCGCGGCAATGGGCCCTGTGATGGAAGTTGTAGGCTATGGGCTGGCGAAACTGTCAGATGCAGATGGCGTATTCGCCTACGGCAAAGTCGCACAAAACTGCGGCGTGACAACGGTGGCCGATCTGTTTTCCAACCTCGAAGATGACGAGGTGACGATGCTAGAGCAGGTCACAAGCGATGTGGCCTTTCCGGCCCGCTATGTGCCGATCATGAACGCGATGCGAGACAAGCCAGCATTAGAGGCCGAACGTGCGGTTGCATTGCGCGCCCGGTCAGCTGACAAGCTGCACCTTGGTCGCGCCAAGCTCTTTACCGACGGGTCGATCCAAGCCGGCACCGCCAAGCTTAGGGCGCCAGGGTACTTCGCCATGGAAGACCACGGGATTTGGAACATGGAAATCGAGGACTTTCGCGCAGCTGTTCGCGAATTGCATCGCGCCGGAGTAAAAACGCATATTCACACTAATGGTGACGCGGCTTCAGAACTTGCAATTAACGCGATTGCGGATGCGATGCTTGAGACGCCCAATCCTGACTTGCGGCATACGCTGGAACACGCGCAGCTTGCCACCCTCGATCAGTTCAAGCGTATGCGCGCCCTCGGTATTACCGTCAATCTCTTCGGCAACCATCTTTACTACTTTGGCGATATTCATTGGACCAAAAGCGTGGGGCCGGATCGGGCGGCCCGTATGAATGCCTGCGCTGATGCATGGTCTGTTTTTGGTGGAGACTTCGCGATTCACTCAGATGCGCCGGTTACACCTATGGGGCCTCTTACAACGGCGTGGTGCGCGGTGAACCGGGTCACAGAGCAAGGCCGGGTGCTGGGGCATTCGCAACAGATATCGGTTGAACAGGCTCTCCACTGCATCACCCTGGGAGCCGCCTATGTGCTGAAGATGGACGAACTGGTGGGCTCGATCCAATGTGGCAAACAGGCAGACTTTTGCGTCTTAGACCGTGAT
>JABSSA010000182.1 GCA_013214665.1 Paracoccaceae bacterium | reverse complement strand
TTGTCAGACGCCCGACCGCTCCGAGCGATGGCAATGCCTCGCCCCGAAAGCCAAAGGTATGGATATTCAACAGGTCAGAGCCATCAATTTTCGATGTCGCATGTCGGCTCAGCGCCAAGGGCAAATCATCCGCCGCGATGCCGCACCCGTTGTCTGCGACCCGGATCAGTGTTTTGCCGCCGTCTGCGTAATCCACCGTAATGCGGCGCGCACCTGCATCGATAGCGTTTTCCACCAGTTCCTTGACCGCGCTCGCCGGTCGCTCCACCACTTCGCCCGCAGCAATCCTGTTGATCGCGGCATCGTCGAGTTGGCGTATCACCGGGCGGTCTGTGGATATGTTGGGGTCAAGTGAGGCCATAGCGCCATATCTAGCACAGCCTGCGTCGATTCTGCCAGAGCGCGATGGCGTTCAGGGCTTATTGCGATCCTGTCGCCGCCGTATACCACGCAACGATCTGGGCGCGCTCGGCGTCTTCCATATAGCTCAGGTTTGCCGGGGGCATGGCGTGGCTGACGCCTGCCTGAAGATAGATGGCGCGCGCGTGATGAGCGACATCCGCCTCGCTTTCCAAGCGTACCCCTTTGGGTGGCCAATAAAGCCCCGCCCAGGCCGGTTCCGCCGCGTGGCAAACGGTGCAGCGGCTGGCAACGATGTCGTGCACATTTTCAAAGCCATCGACCGCAGCAAACCGTTGCGCCGTGGCGCTCATTTCCGTCTCTGCCGTTTTCAGCGGCGCGGTCGACAACCACATGATGGCCAAAAAGATCAGCGTGCTCGCCGCCCATGTCCAATGCGGATTGCCTTTGCGGGCGTGATGCGTGTTGAACCAATGCCGGATCGTGACACCCATCAAAAAGACAAGGCTCGCGATGATCCATGTGTTCTCCGTCCCGAAACTCAGCGGGTAATGGTTCGACAACATTAGAAAGATCACTGGCAAGGTGAGATAGTTGTTATGCGTCGAGCGTTGCTTGGCGATTTTGCCGTACTTTGCGTCAGGTTTTCGGCCTGCAATCAGATCCGCCACCACGATCTTTTGGTTGGGGATGATGATCATGAACACGTTCGCCGACATGATCGTCGCAGTGAATGCCCCCAGATGCAAAAGGGCGGCGCGTCCGGAAAAGACGGATGTGTAGAAATAGGACATCCCCACCAGCACACCAAAAAGCGCGACCATCAAAACGGTCTGGTTGGCATCCACGAAAACATTGCAGAGCGTGTTGTAGACCAGCCAACCAAAAGCCAGCGAGGCCAACGACAGCGCAATCGCTTGCCACACGGCCAGATCGGCCACCGCCGGGTCGATCAGGTAGAATTCCGCACCAAGGTAGTAAACCAACGCCAAAAGCGCGAAGCCGGATAGCCAGGTGGCGTAACTCTCCCATTTAAACCAAACGAGGCCGTCGGGCATGTTGTCAGGGGCCACAAGATATTTCTGGATGTGGTAAAATCCGCCGCCGTGGACCTGCCATTCCTCGCCATCCGCGCCAGTGGTCAAATTTCGGTCGCGGTGCAGGCCGAGATCTAACGCAATAAAATAGAACGATGACCCGATCCAGGCGATGGCGGTGATGACATGTAACCATCGCACGGCAAATTCCAGCCATGCGCCAAATGTGGCGAGATCGTACATCTGTTTGGACTTCCCTTGTTTCCGCCCGCAACATTAACCGCAGTGCAAAACCGATTAAAGCGCTGACAACGCCTAGGCAACCAGCCGAGCGGCGACTTCACCGCTGACATAGCTGAAACGTCCACC
>JABSSA010000181.1 GCA_013214665.1 Paracoccaceae bacterium | reverse complement strand
TCCCTGAGGTCTCGCAGCAGGTTATCGTCCAGGCAGGTGGCGATCAGCAGCACCGCCTCTGCTCCGTGGGCCGCGGACTCGAGCAGCATGTACTCGTCGATGATGAAGTCCTTGCGCAGCCGCGGGAGACCCGCCTGGGCAACGCGATCGAAGTCGGCCAGGCTGCCTCCGAAGTGGTCCTGCTCTGTCAGGACGGAGACTGCCGCTGCTCCTGCGTCCGCATAGCCGCTGGCCCTTGCCAGCATGTCCCCGTCCGGGGCAAGCTCCCCCATCGATGGCGAGCGCCGCTTGCACTCGGCAATGATGGACAGGCCGGGCAGGCCAACGGCATCGACGAACCGGCCGGTGCTGCCTGCCTCATGGTCCCGGGCCTGCGCATGAAGATCTCCGAGGGGCACCCGCGTGCGCCGCTCCTCGAGACGCTCGCCGACCGACCGCAGGATCGCATCCAGACCAACCTCTACATCCTCGCGGTACCCCGCAGCGCCGCCGGCCATTCGCAACAAGAATGCCTGATTTTGTGCCAGGTACGAAATCAACGTGACAGCCGCAATGCCGAGCATGGCAAGAGCAAGCGATTTGCGGGTTGCTCCGCGTTGAAACAGGACTATCAAAACGATTCCAGCGGCATAAATCAACCAACCGGTGCGTGTGAATGAAGCATACACAATGTAGGATCCCAAAAGCATGCCCGACCAGTAAAGCATTTGGTAAGACAGCGTCCTTGGAAACCAAATATGGCCGGCCGCCAATATCAAAGTGGCCGTGTAGAAAATCTTTGATGCCGGCGCGAGTGAAGCGAAAAAGCCGGGTCGCTTCGCGATGAATGCCGCAGGATCAAGCTGCGACAACGCGCTGTAAAACGTGGCATTGGCCCAGGCATTGTTGAGCGCCATTGCGAGGTATGGGGTGTTGGTGAGGGTCATACGCTACCCCTGCAGCGCCTCCCACATCTTCAGATCACGTTCCGCCGTCCAAATCCGGGGCGTGTCGATGTCCAGCGCCTCGTCGTATGCGCGTGCTACGTTGAACGGCAGGCAGTGTTCGTAAATCGCATAATCGCTGAACTTCGGATCACAGGCCTCGCGCACCGCATCCCATGCGTCTTTCAGCGTGCCGCCCCGCAGCGCCACGCGCGCCGCAGGCAGATAGGTGGAGCGCACGAAATCCTTGGTGGAATCGATCGCGGCATTCACCATGTCAGAGCCCACAAGTGCATCGCCCCGGCCCGGTGCAATCGCATCCAGATCAAAGGCGCGGATCGCCTCCAGCGTGCCGGGCCAATCATGGAAATGACCGTCACCGCAATAACAAGCCGAATGATATTCCACGATATCACCCGTAAACATCACGTTGGCATCCGGAACATAAATCACCGCATCCCCCGCCGTATGCGCGCGGCCCACCTGCATGATGTCCACGCGGCGGTTGCCCAGATACACGCTCATCCGCCCGTTAAAGGAGGTGGTGGGCCAGGTCAGGCCCGGAATGCTCTCGTGCCCTTCGAAGAGGCGCGGGAAACGTTGAAATTCACTGTCCCAATCTTCTTGCCCACGCTCGGCTACCATCGCGCGCGCCTTTTCCGACATGATCACCTGCCCCGCGCCATAGGCCGACGCGCCCAGAACGCGCACGGCGTGGTAATGGGTCAGCACCAGATGAGTGATCGGCTTATCGGTCACGGAACGGACCTTTTCGATCACCTTTTCGGCCAAGCGCGGCGTGGCCTGCGCCTCAACGATCATCACGCTGTCATCGCCGATGATCACGCCTGAATTCGGATCCCCTTCGGCGGTGAAGGCCCACAGGCCCGGACCAACCTCTTCAAAG
>JABSSA010000180.1 GCA_013214665.1 Paracoccaceae bacterium | reverse complement strand
TGAGTAAACGGTGATGCTCATTTAAGGTCCCTTTTTTTGCCGTTTCTTTGCGAAGAAAGGGACACGAGGGGTCCGTATGCAAAAATGCTACGGATCACATACGCACCCCAAGGCCCTCCGCCTTTGGTAATCGTTTGCGCCACGGCAGGTCTCCTGGCTCGCGGGTCGTAACTCAGCTGGCCTTCCCGGGCATGCACCCAGTGACGTGTTCAGCTTCGCTAACCGCTTACAGTTGCGGGGGCAGCGCCGGATTTGAAGACTTTCCGCACCGGCTTCCCTGTTGCCTTCCCGAGTCGCCCCGGGAAACCATGACCCAGACAATAGGCATCGAATCGTAAGCGCTGTCAATATATAGTATTTCTAGACTGCAGTGCTACGAGGGGTTGCGGTCTGGATGTAGTTCAGCACAAATGCCAACAGGCGTTTAGCTTCTTCTATGTCCATACGCTTTCGCTCCAAGTATCCGGCGTACTGATCGCGTTCGACCTTGCCGATCTCACTGGCAAGATGTCGACCGATGTGTGAGACTTTTGCTTGATTAAGAAGGAGAACGCCCATGTCTGAACAAGCGCCAAATCAATCGCTAATTTGGATGATCGTTCTTGTCGCGGCCGCCATTTTGTTCAGCCTTGCGCTAGCCTGCGGGATGCCCTTCGCGGCCCTGGGCGCTTTGGCCGCTCTTACCCTACCCAAACGAGATGCGATCGTTTTTGCAGGGCTCGGCTGGCTTGCCAACCAGGTGATCGGGTTCGGCTTTCTGGCATATCCGCTTGACGCCATGACGTTTGCTTGGGGGATCGCGCTTTGTATGTCCGCTTTCGGTGCAGTCGTCGTAGCGGAGCGTGCACAGGATCTGTTGGCAGGTTCTAATTCATTGGTAAGAACCGCTGCAGCTTTTCTGACGGCCTGGGCGGCGCAACAGGGCGTCGTATTCATCGCGAGCCTCGTGCTTGGCGGCACGGAAAGTGCCTTCACTGCATCTGTCATTTGGTTCATTTTTTGGACGAATGCGCTGGCGTTCGTGGTTTTACTATGCCTTCAGAGTGTAGGTGCTCGGATAGGTCTAGCACATTCGCTAAAGGGTCAGCCCGCTATTCGATAACTCGGGTAAATGGGGCAAACGATTGGACTACTATACCAAAACGACTTCTGAACGACTGCTTTGGTGACCTTTGTCCCATCGCAGCGGAATTCATGCTGCGACTGCATAGCTATGCTGCGCCAGCGAAACGCCAAAATCGAATGGCGGCAAGGTCCCGCTCAGCTGACCTTGACATCGACAGCAGCGAACGACCGGTGATTGAGTAGCTCCGAGCAATTGGGCCGACACGGATGAATGCCAACCCTGTCTTTGTCGGCGCTAGTAGTTCACCTGCTCAAAGCCGTAGTTCCCTTCATAGCCACGCCAGTCGACGAAGACAGAACGGTGATAGATGCTAGGGCAATTCTGGCCCCAGCGTTCGAGGCCGATATGGGCGGAGGGTAGGGCGGTTATGGAAGACCTCTGCCAGGCGAAGTCACCTTGCGTCCCATATGTGCCGAGGACCACGGTGGCGCTACGATTGCAGTCACCATCACGACCGGATTCGTGTTGCCGCGCATACCGGACATCAAAGACGAGGATGGACCGCACGAAGTTGAACTCAGGTCCGCTGATATCGATGTCCGCGCGATCTTGAATGAGCCGGAGGGCCTGGTCGGCAGGAACGAAGTCACTTGGTGCGTCTGGAATGCGTCCAGCAGCCATAATTGGATCAGCGGTATTGCGCGCTGGAAATGATTGTCGCGGTCCAGTGCTGTTGTTCTGGAAGAATGCATCAAAGATGCGGTCTGCACTGTTTGCTGCTGGAAAGGTCTCAAAGGACGCGCCCATGGGACAGCGCCAGATTTGAAGCGGCGGTTCCACCGGCCAAGGGGTAATGCGTCGGATGAATTCGGCTCGAGCCCTAGCGCATGGTACGGAAGCAGGCCAGCCGCCAGACAGGCACAGGAGGATCGCGCAATCGATCGGGTATGTCTGCGCGCGGGTGGGCATCGGTAGCGATGTACTTGTCACAGTCAAAGCGACTGCGACCGAGGGGAGGAGTTTCTTGAGTAGATGACGCACGCTGAGGAGCCTCCATGACAGAAGCCTAGCATACATACGATAATATACCTACGCAACAACAAGTATATTGCCGCATAAGGAAGATTATGTTAAATGTGTGCGCGCGCTTCGTCGGACGCCTGTGAGCCTATTTTATGAATAAGACATCTTTCTCAGAAACTTCGAAAATGAACTTTTGGTTGTTTTGATAAATAGCCCTCCCCGTGTTGGATTTCAGGGTTAGTCCATCACTAAAACATTCAGAGACTTGATCAACGCGATGGAGTACTCGGCTAGTAGTATAGTTACTGTGATAAGCATAATGTCGGGCTGCTGCCGATGCATTGAACGACGATTAGTACGATTCACCCTCTTTCCGAAACCACTCAAGAACCCGCTTCATATTTGTCTGGTCGACTTTCTCAGGCCGGTACTCGATAGAATACACCGAACCTTCCGGTGCAAAGACCGGTCCCGCTCTCACTAATCGCCCGGCCTTCACATGGTCGGCAACTAGATGATGCCACCCCAGTGCAATCCCTTCACCATCCAGTGCGGCCTGCATCATGAACTGGTAGTTCGAATGTCGGTACTCGCTGTTGGGTTCCTTGTATAATAAGCTGAAATGGTCAAACCACTCAGGCCAAAACGCGTGTGCTGCCTCTGGCATATCGAACTGCAGCAAACGTTCTTCCAATAGGTCTTCTGCTGAGAGTGGTCTCTGTCCTGCCCCTGGATATCCTGGGGCACAGACCGGGTAAATTCTCTCAGGAAACAAAGGCAGGCGGGGCCAGTCAGTCTGACCTTCCGCGCGCCAGCCAAATACCATGTCCACGTCTTGCAGGTTGATATCCTTAAGCCAGAGCGACACCGCTAGATTGACCGGCTCATCACCTGCCTCACGACGCAGGGAGCTGAACCTCGGCATCAACCAACCATGAGCAAAAGTCTGGGTACACGCTAGCACAAGCTCCCTGCGCGCCGGATTGGACGACACAAGTTTTACAGCCTCAAGAATGTCGGAAAGCCCCCGGCCCACTGCCGAGGACAGCGACCGTCCCGGCGCCGTGAGCTGCAGCTTGTTATGATTACGGTGGAACAAAGTGACCCCAAGGTCTTGCTCCAAGGTCGCAATATGACGGCTCACGCTCGGCTGGCTCAGGGTCAGTTCCTCCGCCGCACGAGTAAAGCTGCCGTGTCGTGCCGAAGCTTCGAACACACGCAGCGGCGTCATCAGGGGCTGCAGCCTTCGGAATCGCGCTTTCATACGCTGAGTGTATGCTCGCTATGCATATTTTTGAAGTTTATTTAAGAAAAAATACGCGACAGGCTTCTCTAAACGCATCCAATCCGAAGGAGCCAAACATGTCTGACGCACACCAAAGCCGGACAACCACCCCATTGACCGAGCATTTCGGCGTCGAAGTCCATGATTTCGATCTGACCGAGATCAAAACCGAAGACGAATTCCGCACCATCCGGGAACTGTTTGATGAGCACTCCACCTTGCTGTTTCGCAATCAGAACCTGACGGACGAAGCCCACATCCGGTTGAACAAATTCTTTGGCCCAATCGAAGATCGCATGGCGGATGAGCGTAAACCAGGTGAAGGTTTCAAAGTACCTGAAGTGTCCAACGTCCGCGAAGACGGCAGCACCTCGGAAGCCATGGACCTGCACACACTGAACCTGAAATCCAACTTCCTATGGCATTCCGACAGCACCTTCCTGCCAACGCCGTCGCTGGTCAATATTATCACTGCCCGCATCGTTCCCTCATCGGGCGGCGCCACCGAACTGTCCTCGACCCGCGCCGCCTGGGCAGCGATGCCGCAAGAATTGAAGGCGCGCATTGAGGGCCGTGGCATCTGGCATCGCTACAGCCATTCCCGCAAGAAGATCTCGGAGGAGTTGTCCAAGCTGCCAATGTTCCACAAATGGCCTGACCAGCATTGGAAATCGGTCTGGACCAACCCGGCAAACGGGCGCGAGGCGCTCTATATCGCAAGCCATGCTTTCAAGGTAGATGGATACGACGAGGCCGAAAGCGAGGTGCTTTTGGATGAGCTGACCGCATTCTGCACCCAGGCCCAGTTTGTCTATTCCCACAAGTGGAGTGTTGGCGATGTATTGATGTGGGACCAGCGCGCAGTCATGCATCGCGGCACACCTTGGCCCTATGAAGAACCGCGCAAACTCTCGAGCATCTGTAGCAGCGCGCAAGACAGCGACGGGTTGCCATCAATTCGCCTGGATGCCGCTTGAGTTTGACGAAAACAGAAAGAGACTATCCCAACGCGCATTAAACACGCCGTAAAGCGACTTCAAAGCTTCCGCCGCGCTTGCAAAGTACAGCGGAAGCTGCCGTTTTGTACCCTTGGCGAATTCACATTTTGCCGCGCAGTTATCGTACGCCGCAGTTGAAATAGGTTTCTATGAGGCGCCCAGGATTGTGTACTCGCTCTCGTCAGCAGATTTCTATCCGCGTCTCGGCCTTACAAAAGCAAGGCCTACAAGCATCAATACCGTTGCAAGCCCTATCATCGGCGACGCGGTTTCGCCTAGAAAAACTATTGCGATCAGCACGCCCGACACGGTCACAACGTAGCTGACCTGTGTCGCGAACACTGCACCGGCCTTTTCGATGAGCCAGATCAGCCCGAAGTAAGCCGAAAGGTGCAGCCCCGTCAGCACGAGCGTGGCCAGACGGGCGTCATCCAAGGGAAAAGGGTCGATCCAGATTCCAGGCAACACCAAGAACGGGACAGTCAGAAAGAACGCGCCCCAGGACAGCCCGCACAATGTCACCAGAGGGTCGAGTTGCGGCAGGCGGATCTTGTCAATACAGACGTTCTCAGCGGCATAGCTCACCACCGCCAGGATCGGCAGCACGATCCAGACCAGCAATTCTGGGTCGGGCAAACTGCCTTCTGGCACAACGATCAAAGCGATCGCCAGAAAGCCCAGCAAAAGGCCAAATAGCCGACGCGGCGTCGGGTGGTCGATCCCGAAAAGCGTCGCGATCATCAGCGTCGCCAATGGTATGGCGGCGAGCACGATGGATATGACACTTGCTGGCAGGTGACGCGCCGCGAAATAGCCCAGCGGATGTGGCAGAGCCGTTCCGAGCAGCCCCAGCAGCAGGAAGAGCAACAGGTAGTTGCGGGTGAGCGGTAAGCGGCGACCGGTAACAAGAACGAGGATAGTAAGCGTGACAGCCATTATCAATGTCTGCCAAACGGTAATGCCAATGGGGTGCAGGCCGGTCGAAACGGCGATTTTCCCAAGCGGAGTGGTTGCACCCCACGAAACACCCACCAAAAGCATCGCTGCCCAAAGGATCGGACGGGTAAAAGTAGACGTGGTCTGGATCTGGGTCATTTGGGCCTCCGACGAAATCGAGTAGGGCCCTATTTGCCTGTGCCGGAGGCGATAGGTCTTGAGATAGCGGCGACACCTAGGAAAGTCACGTGGCCAGTGCAAAATTTTTTCGAATGGAGTGAGCATCGGCTCCGGCAGGAATTCCGGGAAATCCCGCAATGCGGCGGCTTGGGCAGATAGTAATCATCCCAACAGCGGGGCAACGACCATTCAAACCAAAATATTTCAGGTGTAAGCGTGCTGCCAATGTCTGAGCCAAGCGAGGGTTGATGGCATTCGCGAAAGTCCGTGCATGGTTCAGAGAAACCCAAGCAGCCCCAATTCTCCGAAAGTACGCGGAACGCCATTGCCGTGTGTATCAGGTCGCTGGACATGATCCGCTGCCTCTTGATGCTTCCGATCGGTTTCACAACTACCCGAATATTGTGACACGCGAATCCGGACAGGGCCTGCGTTCGCGCAGCAATAACGTGTCGGGTTAAGCCTGAAACTTCAGATTTTGCGTGGCGCATCAATGACTGTTCCGCGCATCACAGGGTCCCTTGGCGCCTGCACGAGCCACCTCGGGCTTTCAACCCGATATGGCTTCGCATTCCACGGTAATCCTGTGCATGAGACGCCGGAATCCGTGATAATCGTTGATCGCCTTGTGCCAGGTGGCACGGTTGTCCCACATGGTGATATCGCCTGCTTGCCAGCGAACACGGGCCTGGAATTCGGGCTGTCTACAATGTTCGAAGAGCATATTGAGGACGGCCGCGGACTCGTCTGCTGTAAGTCCTTCGATATGCGTGGTGAAGACAGGGTTTACGAACAGTCCACGGCGCCCGCTGAGAGGATGTGTGATGACGACAGGATGGCGCGCATCTTGCGTCGCCGCTTCGGCATTGGCCAATCGCCCACTTTTGGCTGCTTCACTGTCCAATGTGCGCACGCCAAAGGCATGCCGGGATGAATGCACAGCCGTCAGCCCATCAAGAAACCGGCGCATCGGATCTGACAGCGCCTCATAGGCCGCGCCCATCGACACGAATAGCGTATCTCCCCCGTAGAGGGGCATTTCGATCGCATGTAAAATCGAACCCATGGCTGGAATCTGATCATAGGAATGATCAGTGTGCCAACCTTCACCCACCGCTTGTTTCTGGTCCTTTTCCTTAAGGACGGTCGCGATTTCGGGATGGCCATCGACCGGTTTGAAAAAGCGGTTCACGTTTATTGGGCCGAAGCGGCGCGCAAACTCCAGATGGTCCTCTGGCGAAATGTTTTGCCCTCTGAGAACGATGACAGAGAATTTGGCGAAGGCTGCATGGATGTCTTCGAACTGCGCTCCGTCTCTCACATCAGCCCCAAAGACTTCAGCTCCAAGGCCGCCTGTCAAAGGTCTGATGTCCATCTGTGTTCTCCCTGTTTCCAACAGGAATATTATGAGATTGCTTAAGATTGGAAAAACTGAATTAATTTAGCACAAAGGATGGTTTTCTTGATGGTTCGATTTTCACTGCGCCAACTTGCCTTTCTGTCGGAAACCGCCCGCTGCGGTGGCATCGCGCCCGCGGCGCGAAACTTGAACGTTTCACCTGCAGCGATCTCCTCCGCGCTAGACAAGCTCGAAGCGTTCACTGGCCTGACACTGTTTGATCGCTTTCCCGCACGGGGTATGCGGTTGACCCGCGCGGGCGCTGAGTTCCTTGCCGATGCAGAGGTTCTGCTAACGAGAGCAAAGGCTCTGGACCGACGCGCGGCGGACATGGCCCAAGGGGAAACCGGCTCGATCCGGATCGGGACGCACTATGCCATTGCCCAACAGATCGTGCTGCCTGCTGTTTTGACGTTCCGCGACCGCTACCCGCAAGTGCGTATCGAAGTCGTGGAAGAAGATTTTCCTAGCCTCGTTGCTGCGCTCGATGCAGGAGAGGTCGACGCGCTTGTTGTTTTCAATCAGGGATTTGATACTTCGCTCTTCGATGTCGAAAGCCTAAAGGCTTTACCGCCCTTGGTTTTGTTGCCTGCAACTCACCCTTTGGCAAGTGCAGACACCGTGCAACTTGAGGACCTCTCCGACATTCCCTATATCGCCGTTTCACGCGCTGGTCCCGGTCCCAGCTATCTTGATTTGTTGCGTGCCGGCGGACTTGATCCGGAAGTACCGCTGACGTCGCAATCACGCGAAATGGTTCAAGCATATGTGGGAAAGGGATTGGGCTTTACCCTTGTTGGTTTCCCGCCAAGCCGAAATCTGACGATTGAAGGCGATCCCGTCGTTACGCGCCCACTCGCTCAGGAGATTGGCCAATTTGAGGTCGCCTTGGCTGTCGCAAACGCCGTGCGGTTGACGAATCCAGTCGCAGCATTTCTGGATATGCTCCGGGCTCGGGTTGGGATAGCCGTGTCGCGCCTGACTTGAAACTGAATTTTGGTCCTCAGAAGGGCTTTGTTGCTCAAAACCCGCGAGGGATCCATCTCGTGAATTCAGAGTGATAGCAGGGGAGCATGAGCAGTTGGGCCCCGACGAAGTACAAGACCAGGAACTGGCCTTCGTATAACGCAGCATTGAAGCAGCGCGGATCGCTGTCGATTTAGTGTGACCCGGAGATGATCTGGGAGCCACCACCGAGCGGCACACGAAGTCGCCAGCAGCGTTTCAGCGACTCTGCGATCCAGACTTGCCTGACGCTAAAAGTGCTGTTCGGGATGCCGCTTCGGCAAAGGATCGGGTTCGTGCAAAGCCTTCTGCGGCTGGTTGGACTGGACAGTGCCCGACTATAGCAGCCTGTGCCGCCGCCAGAAGACGTAGAACGTGAGCCTGCCCTACCAGGGTGGCACTGGCCCACTCAATCTCCTGATAGACAGCACCGGCATCAAAGCGGAGGGCGAAGGTGAGTGGAATGCGCGCAAGCATGGTGGGCCTAAGAGCCGCCTCTTACGCATGATACACATAGGAATTGACAAAGAAACGCTAGAAGTGCGGGCCGTGGAGGTCACGACCAGCAATGTGGGTGACGCACCGATGCTGCCGGAGCTACTCGATCAAATTCCACGCGATCAGAGCGTCGGATCGGTGACCGCAGACGGCGCTTAAGATACGCGCAAATGCCATGACGCGATTGCAGCGCGAGGGGCTCATTCCGTGATCCCGCCACGCAAGAATGCCAAACCCTGGAAGCCCACGAGTGCCGGGGCCATCGCCCGCAACGAAGCGGTCAATGCTTCGCGTTACCTCGGCCGCGCGATCTGGCGACGATGAAGCGGATACCACCATCGAAGCCGCGTCGAGCGCAAGATGAACTGCATCAAACTCCTCGGCCAATCCCTGATGGCGAGACATTTTGAGCGGCAAGTCGCCGAAGTCCAGGTCCGCATCGCGATTCTCAACCGCTACACGACTCTTGGCAAACCTGTCACAGAGCCCGTAGGACAAGTCCGTCCGGGGAAAGGGGAAGTGCGCTCACAAACCGATTTGTGCAACAAAGTCCTACCTTTGTTTCGACACAAGCAGCCGCAGAGAAGGGCAACACAATAATTTCAGAAATCAAGGGCCTGCAGCACGTCACCTAGATGGCAAGCGATGCCCGAGAAAACAATGCGTTCTTCACCAACACGCTCGGTCTGCGCCGGGTGAAAAAGACAGTGAACTTCGACGCCCCCCGAGGTCTATCGCCTCTACTACGGCGACGAGATCGGCACACCCGGCTCGGTCACGACCCACTTCCCCTACGGCCAGAAGCCCAAGGCGCCCTTCGGAACGACGAACTCGGTCACACCGACCTAGCCGGTGCCACGACGGCCTTTGGGCTTCTGGAAGGAACGACGACACGAACCGCTTGATCGCCACCTGCGCGAGGTGATCGTGCAGATTACCTCCACTGGCGGCATCGATCTCTGTGCCATTGGCATCCGCCACGATGTCTCCGCCTGTTACAAGGTCAGTCGACAGGTCGACCAGATCCCCGATCTGGCCGATGCGGTTGTCGGCCTTCTGGACCGATACCTTGTTTCCAGCGGGCGATGAGACGCGCATGACGACCCTCGCTAGGCCGCCGCCAACCGCGCCCGGTCGTGCGGGCGGTTATAGTTCAGAACCGGCCCATTGGGCACAACTTGAGTCGGATTGATGGTACGTTGGCTGACGTAATAGTGTTCCTTGATGTGCCAGAAATCGACTGTCTCGACCATGCCCGGGGTCTGATAGAGATCCCGCACGTAGTGCGAGATATTGGGGTAATCCTCGATCCGTTTCAGGTTGGTCTTGAAGTGCCCGTGATAGACCGCGTCGAACCGGATCAGGGTAGTGAACAGGCGCCAGTCGGCCTCGGTCCGGGCATCACCCATCAGGAAGCGGCTTGTGGCGAGGCGGGTCTCAATCTGGTCGAGCGCTGCGAACAGGCTGTCGAAGGCCTCTTCATAAGCGGGTTGTGTGGTAGCGAACCCGGCCCGGTAGACGCCATTGTTGATGCGCGGGTAGACGAAATCGTTGATGTCGTCGATTTGCCCGCGCAGAACGAGATGATCCACTTCTGGAAAAACCTGGCGATTGCCGGTGGTCTGGGCTTCGTCTTCACCTATGGCGCCGGGATCCTGTCAGTCGACAACCGCGTCAAGGCCTGACATCCCTCCCTCTTTCCTCCTCCCCAAAAGAACCGAGCGGGCGGCCTGCAGGCCGCCCGTTCTTTATGCCTATTTCAGCATGTCGGGATTGGAAGTGACCATATCCTCGACGAAACCGGTGAAGGCGGCCACCTTGGCGGGCATCTTGTCGTAGGGCGGATAATAGGCCGTCAGCCAGATCTCCGGCGCCGACCAGTCGTCCAGCAGGGGCAGCAGGCGCCTGTTTTTCAGCTCGTCAGACATCAGAAAATTCGGCATCAGCGCGACGCCGCACCCCCTGTCGGCCAGCGCGACGATCACTTCGCCGCTGGTGGTTTCGAACCAGTGATTGAGCGTGGTGGCCGCGGTCTCTCCGGTTTTCCGGTGCAAAAGCTTTAACGCGGCCCCGCCAGGAAAATGGCTGTAGGCTAGAAACGCGTGATCGGCGAGTTCGACGGGATGATGCGGCGTTCCTGCCACCTCGAGATAGGCCGGCGAGGCGACGATGCTGCGCGGCACGCCGGCGATCTTGCGCCAGATATTGGACACGCCCGAAGGTGGTCCGGAAATTCTCAGCGCCATGTCATAGCCTTCGTCAATGAGATCGACAAAGCGGTCGGTCATCTCGATCTTCGCCTGAACGCCGGGGTGGGCGAGATGGAATTCATGAAGAATGTCGGGCAGGAACCGCTGGCCGAAAGACACCGGCGCGCTGATCCGCAGTTCCCCGGAAAGAGTGTCCTGTTGCTGCTTGACCAAAACCTTTGCCCGGTCGAGGTCCTCGACCAGCGGCCGCGTGCGGTCCAGATAGACCTGCCCGGCGACGGTCAGCGACACCTTCCGCGTCGTGCGCACCAGAAGCTGCACGCCCAGCTCATCCTCTAGTTCCCCGACATAGCGGGTCACGATGGAGCGGCTGACGCCAAGATCGCGCGCGGCGGCGGCGAAACTTTCAAGCTCGGCCACGCGAATGAAGACGCGGATACGTTCGATTTGTCCTGCCAATGACTACAATCCCCGGCTCTTTTCGCTGGAATCACAAGAAACATCGCATCTTTATTGCGGCAAGCGCAATAGACAGTCGCAAAGCCGGGGGCTACCGGAACCGCCGGCAAGACGTATCTTTGCATCAACCAACACAGCGCTGATGCCAGTGACTGGTGAACCGGAGAATTGCCCATGAACATTCAACATCAAGCTACCGAAACCAAAGGGCACTACAGCTTTGCCACTGATGGCGGGCCGGAGGCCGAGTTGACCTATTCCAGGGCCGGGGATCACACGATCATCATCGATCATACTCTGGCGCCTGACGCCTACCGAGGACAAGGCGTCGGCCTAGCCTTGGTC
>JABSSA010000018.1:6663-11389 GCA_013214665.1 Paracoccaceae bacterium | reverse complement strand
CAGACCAATTCACGCCATTCCAAAGCGCATTGTCCATTCTCTTAAACTGGCTCGGCACCTATCTGCTTTATCGATTTGCCCTTGGCCTGCCCGGCGTCTGCATCGGCGACGACATCGGTATCACCGACAGCTTCCGCTATACCAAACTTCTGGCCATCCCGCTTCTTTGGCTGACCGCGCTGTCAGGCGTTTTGACGGCGATCATCAAGTGGGTCGGGCAACTCGCACCCGCGCCAGCCCAATTCGGCCTCCTGCTCGACACGGGCCTCTTCTTCATTCAAGCCCTTATCGGCGCCAGCATCCTCACAACACTCTACGGCCACCTCGTCCAAAACCGCGCCCTTCCGGGCCTCCCTGCGAAAGCGCCCTGATCCGCTTCTTTTGGACAAAAATACTCAAATCCACCGCGCGCCCCGGATCCGGTCATTCGTCTGTGGGCGCAGGCTCCTCTTCCAACAGCCGATAGATACAGGCTTTCACAACGCCGCCTTCCATCTCAACATCAACCGGCTGGCGCAGATACGCCTCGCCCTCAAACGCATCGAGCCGCGCCCAATGCGCGGGCAGGTCAGCAGAGGTAAAGACATAAACCTCAACCTCGGGGCCCTCAGGGTCAGGCACCATGCCAGGATAGCCATAATGTATGCCCCACCCCGCCTGCAAAAGATGACCGCGCACAATGCCCTTGGCCCAGGTGCCGGTCAAAGCGTCGAGCTGATGCGCGTTCGGGCGGCCCGGCGCCAGTGTTCCGTATGAGACAAGTCGATGCTCTGTAGGTACGGTCATGCTATGCCATCCCCCCCTTGATCAGCCCTTCGGCAAGCTGGCCATACGCCTCGGCCATGGGCCCGTTTTCTGCGGCCACCGGTGTGCCACGATCCCCGGCAAGACGGGTTTCAAGATCAATCGGCAGCGCGCCCAGCAAGGGCACGCCCATCTGCTCGGCTTCGGCTTTCACGCCCCCATGCCCAAAGATGGCATGTTCTGACCCACAGGTCGGGCAAACAAACATCGACATATTCTCGATCAGCCCCAGAACCGGCGTCTTCAGCGTCGCAAACATGTCAATCGCCTTGCGCGCGTCGATCAAGGCCACATCCTGCGGGGTGGAGACAACGATGGCCCCCGTCACTTCGCTTTTCTGGCAAAGCGTCAGCTGCACATCGCCCGTTCCCGGCGGCAGATCGACCAACAGCACATCCAGTTCACCCCATTCGACTTGCCCCAGCATTTGCTGCAGCGCGCCCATCAACATCGGGCCGCGCCAGACAACAGCCTTGCCTTCTTCCAGCATGAAGCCAATCGACATCAGCGTCACACCATGCGCCTTCAGCGGAATGATCGTTTTGCCATCCGGTGAGGCAGGCCGCCGGTTGATCCCCATCATCCGAGGCTGCGACGGGCCATAAATATCTGCGTCAAGCAAGCCCACCCGCCGCCCTTTGCGCGCCAGTGCCACCGCAAGATTTGAGGACACTGTGGATTTGCCCACGCCACCTTTTCCAGACCCGATGGCCAAAATGCGCTGCACACCTGCAGGCTTCATCGGAGCTGCCTGAGGCTGCGGATGCCGCCCCACCTTTAACGACGGTGGTTCTTGTTTAGGGGCCGCGGCGGGGCCATGCGCAGTCAGGGCAACTTGCGCCCGCGTGATACCCGGCAACGCGGAAACAGCCGCCTCGGCCGCGTCACGGGCGGCGGCAAGGCGTTTGGCGTGCTCCGGCGTCTCGGCTTCGATCACAAAGCTGACCGCATCCCTATCGACCCGCAGCGCGCGCACCAGATCGCGCGAGACCAGCGTGCCACCATCCGGCAATGAAATCCGACTCAGCGCCGCCAATACATCGTCTTTTGTTATGGCCATATCGCTCTCCTCACTGCCCGCGTTGTGCGCCTTTTGTCCATCTTGTGCAATCTAGATCGGCACAGCCAATAACCAGCGCTGAATTCTTGAGCGCAGCACATAAATATTGGCACTTGCTATGCAAATGCTGCATAGCGGCATTTCATCTTGAGCTATTGTGCAGGTGCAGCAATCGACTAAGTTACCAGCAAGACGAAAACAGAGACGTTTAAGAGGCAACACAATGTCTTACACGCTGGACATAAAGCAGAACGCGCCGGTCGCGGATCGCGCAAACACACTCTTTGCAACCGTAATTGCAAAGCTCATCGAACGCCGGAATCGCCAACGCGCATTCCGCCAGACATACGCCGAACTGGCTGGTCTTTCTGATCGCGATCTGAGCGATCTGGGCATCAGCCGCTCCAGCATCCGCGCCATCGCGCGCGAAGCAGCCATGTTGGATCGGTAAGACGAACACATAGGATCAGGTAGCTCTACCTCCTCCCAGAGCGCCTGTGATTGGCGGCGGCCTCGTCCTCCTCCCTAGAGGTCGCCGCACTTTCCTTTCGCGCAGCAATGCGCACCCAAACACCAAGGCACCTCCTCCTCCCTGGTGCCTGGTTGTCTGAACGGCGGCCCCACTCCTCCCTCGGGGTCGCCGTTTTTTTTCAACCATCACGATGGCGGCCTGTCCATCTCCTGGCGCAGAAACGCCTCCGGGCTTTCCACCTCTTCCAGCTTTTTGCCCTGCACCCACCAATAGCGGTTGCCCACATTACGCAAAAACTGGCGGTCATGGCTCACCAACAGACACGCGGCGCCATGCTTGGTCAGCTCGTCCTCCAACGCCTCCTGGCCTTCGATATCCAGATGGTTGGTCGGTTCATCGAGCAAATAGAAATTCGGCGCCTGTAGCCGCAAGATCAACATCGCCAACCGTGCCCGTTGCCCGCCCGAGAGCGCACCAATTGCCGTGTCTTGCATCTGAATGGACACGCCAGCACCGGCCAATACCCCCCGCGCGCGTTGATCGCCTATGTCAAATGCCTCCGTGACCGCCGCCATCGGGGTCGCGCGTTCGTCAAGCTGGCTCAGATGCTGATCAGAATAGGCCGGAACAACCGATGCCGCGCATTTGACCCCGGTCTCCTCACCGCGCAGCGCGGCGTCGATCCGGCGGATCAATTGTGTCTTGCCGGTGCCATTGGCCCCCAAAAGCACGATCCGGTCGCCCCGCGTGATCCACTTTTTGCCCGTCCGATACAGCAACCGCCCATCCGGTGCCGTCACCTCCAGCTCATCGAGCGTGATCAGCGCCTTGGCATGGGTGCCACTGTTGGTCAGCCGTATATCGCCCGCACCGCGTTCGGAATGCGCTGGCTTTGCGGCGGCTTCGATCTTGTCGGCCCGTTCCGTCAACTGCTTGGTTTTGGTCAACAACAGGTCAGAGCCCGAGTTGGTGCCCACGTTTTTCAGCTTGGCCGCCTGTTTGCGCAATTGTTTGACCTTGTTGAGATCATTGGCAAATCGCCGTTCATCCGCTGCGTCGGCTTCGTCCAGCGCGATCCGTGCCTGGCTATAGGGCACCTGAAACACCCGCGAACGCTCTTCGCGCAAAAACAGCGTGCGGGTCGTGACCGCATCCAGAAACGCGCGATCATGGGATGTCACGATCACGGCGACTTCCCGTGGCAAGGCGGCGAGCCAGTTTTGCAAAAGGCCAATGCGCTGCAAATCCAAATGGTTGGTCGGCTCATCCAAAAGCAAGACATCCGGTTCAGTAATCCACGCCGCTGCCAAAAGCGCCGTGCGCTGCCAACCCCCGCTCAGTTCCTGCAAGGGCTGATGAAACTGCGCGTACGGCACCGAAAGCTCATCAAGCGCCACATCGACCCGCCAGCTTTCATAATCCGCCTGATCCGGCGGCAGGGCGGACAACACCAGATCATACAGCGTCTGATCCAGCGCAGCCTCAGGCACATATTGCGCCACGTTCCCTATTTTCAGGCCCCGCGCGCGGGTGATGTCTCCGGTTGTGGGGTCATAGGTTTCGGCCAAACAGCCCAGCAGGGTGGTTTTCCCCCGGCCATTGGCAGCCACGAGGCCCAGCCTGTCGCCCTTGGACAGAGTCAGCGACAGATCGGCAAAAAGGGTTTCGCCCAACGTCACGCCGAGGTTTTGGATATTGATCAAAGTCATAGAGGTTCAGCTCATACATCAAGAGGGCCGCAACGCGGCTTTGGGCTGACCGTTTTTGTGAAACGTTGTGTCAGCCCTGCAAACGGATTTGCAGGGCATAGCGGGGCCCATGCTGAAGTCGGCGCGTGATCCGCATGTTCAGCTTGTGCCCTCCCGTTGTTGGTGTTGATCGTTATGGAAAGCGTAAGCCCCGGTTTCTATGAAATCAAGCATCTAACCGACGACAAAAGAAGTTCGGTTGCAGGCCGCCGGGCCAGCGCCGGACCGCGGGATGGCGCCGCTGGCCTCTTTCGACAGCGCTTTATGGCTGGCGTGTCATCTTTCGAAGATTCGCCGTGCTGTCCCCACCAAAGCGCCAGACCGGTGGGGCGGTCAGGCGCTGGCCCGGCGGCCTGCGGCCTTGTTCCGGGCCGGATGCGCCATACAGCCAAACCTAAAACGGAATATCATCCGTCCCCGTCACAAACCGCGAGACAACCTTTTTCGATCCAGCCTTTTCAAACTCGATATCCAGCTTGTCGCCTTCGATCCCCATGATCGTGCCGTATCCGAACTTCTGGTGGAACACCCGCTCGCCCACAGTGAATGACGACACCGCAGCCAGATCAATCACCGTAGTCTTGCTCTCACGCGGTTGGCTCACCGGGCGCTCTTGCGCCCGCGCCTGCAGACGTTTCCACC
>JABSSA010000018.1:0-6563 GCA_013214665.1 Paracoccaceae bacterium | reverse complement strand
CTTCCAGCCGCGCGTTGGGGATCAACGATTCCAACACACGCGCATTCACCAGCGGGATCAACGGATCATCATCGCCCGCCAAAATCAGCGTCGGCTGGCGCAAGGTCCAAAGCCACGGCACGCTGGTCCAGCCTGTCATGGCCAAAAGCTGCATCATATAGCCTGCGCCAGTGGCCGCGCGTACGCCGGCTGTATGGGTGCGGATCGCGTCATCCCCTTCGCGGAAGTCGCCGCCATAGATCTCGCCGGCAATCGACTTCATGTATTCTTTGTCGGTGTAGCGCTTGAAGCTTGCCATCTTTGACAGAACCGATGGCTTACCGGGCACCATCGTCCAGCCCGACGAGGTGGCGATCAGGACCAGCTTGTTCACCCGCTTGGAATATTGCCGGGTGAATTGCTGCGCGATCCCACCGCCCCAGCTCACGCCCGAGACATTGACCACGTCATGCCCCAGCTCATCGAGCAAATTGCGCGCCCAGCGCGCCAGCGTCCAGGGCCGATACGGCACCGATGGCAACGGCGAACCGCCCACGCCCGGCACATCAAAAATGATCGCGGGCGTGTCTTTCGCAGCGGCCAGATAGGGAAATGCCAGTTCAAGATTGGCCCCGATGCCGTTGAACATCAGCGTCGGAATCCGCCCCTTTTTGCCCGGCTTTGTGGCCACACGCAGCATCTGACCACCCACATTCACCATGCGAATCGTGATGCCGATGTCTTCTGCGCTCAGCGGTTTGGTGTCGGTTTTCGTCGCCATTTCAAAGCCTTCTCTGCTCGGATAGCGACTTAAGCCGCCCTATGGTTCAAAAACATATTCCCCCGGTGCCGCCCCAAGCGAGGGGAACGTCGCGTTACCCGGCGATTTTGGCGCTTTCACCTGGGTGCCAGATTTCTTCTGCAACGTCTCCGCCCAATCGAGCCACCAGGTGCCCTCATGCTTTTTCGCACTCTCGGCCCAGGCCTCAGGATCATCCTGTTTCGCAGGCGCTTTCATGTACCAAGATTTTGGATTGCCCGGAGGGTTCAAGAGGCTTTGCAAGTGGCCCGAGTTCGACAGGATAAAGGTGGTCTTTGGCCCATAAAGCCGCGCGGTTTCATACACCCCGGTCCAAGGCGTGATGTGATCGGTTGTGCCGGCGATCACATAGGTGTCGTACTTCACCTTGCTCATGTCGATGGTCACATTGCCGACCTGCGAAACGCCCTCTTCCATGAAGGGGTTGGAATACGCCATGTTCAGGAAATCATGGTGCAGCCCCTTGGGCAAACGCGTGGTATCAGCATTCCAATACAGCACGTCAAAGGCCGGTGGAGAATTGCCCATCAGGTAATTGTTCACCCAATAGTTCCAAATCAGATCGTTGGGCCGCATCCAGGCGAACATCTTGGCCATCTCTTCGCCATCCAGAATGCCTTGCGTCTCCGAGACCTGCTTGGCCGCTTCAATCGTCGCCGGAGTGACCAAAGCGGCCATATCGCTGCCGGTGTCCGCCATCGTGTCAAGCACACAGACCGCAATGATCACCGAGTTGATCTTGTCTTGCTTTTTGTTGTGCGCGAGCCAGCCCACATAAGTCGACAGCGTGATGCCGCCCGAACACGATCCCATGATGTTGACCGAATCCGCGCCTGTTATGTCCATCGCCGCATCACAAGCTTCGTCGAGCGCGTCGATATAGGTAGCCATCTCCCAATCGCGTTGTTGCGACGTTGGATTGCGCCACGAGATACAATAGGGCTGAATGCCGTTGGCCAGCAGGAATTCGATCATGCTTTTGCCCGGTGCCATATCGACCGAGTAATACTTGTTGATCTGCGGCGGCACGATCAACAGCGGGCGGCGATACACTTTGTCTGTTGTGGCGGTGTAGTGCACCAGCTCCAGAACATCGTTCTTAAAGACCACATCCCCTTTGGACACAGCCAAGTTTTCACCCACCTTGAACTTGGATTTATCCACCGACGACGGCAGCCCACCGTTCTTTGTGATGTCATCCATAAAGTTCTTGAACCCGTCCATGACGCTTTTGCCATTGGTCTCGACCATCTGCTTGCGCGCGGTCGGGTTCGTCAAAAGGCCGTTTGATGGCGCCATCGCATCAACCCAAAGCGAAGAGATCAGCCGCGCGCGCGCGGCGTCACGGTCCGGCAGGTCCATTTCTTCGACCAGCGTTTCCATATTCTTGGCCCAGGCCAGATAGGTCTGCATCATGGTCTTGTTGATCCGGTCCGCCTTCCAGGCCGGATCGGCAAAACGGCGGTCTTTGGGGTCTGGTGCGATTTCGGATTTGTCTGACAGGATGTTGCCCATATCCCCCATGAACGACATCCACTGGTTCGCGACCATCGCCGGGTTGGCCGCAAAGGCCCGCATCAGATTGGTGCCCGCAGCCATGAAATCTTCGCCGTTCAACGCCACCAGCGGGTTCAACGCTAACGTGTTTTCAGCCGCATTTTTTGCAATGTCATCCAGGTTGCTGGATCGCTTTTCAGATTTGTCAGTCATTCAATCGGTCCTAATCTATGCGCACAATTTAGAACTTTAGGTCCATACGCTTCCGTTTCGGCAACTTTGTCCACAGGGCCTATTCAACCCCACGACCTTTGAGGTAGCCTACCATTATCAACCGGGGGGAGGCCAGCCAGCCATGAAGCAACTCAGCGGACTTGACGCATCGTTTCTTTATCTTGAAACGGAACAATCGCCCATGCATGTCGCGGGGTTGACGCTTTACGACAAGCCTGTTGGCTTCAAGGGAAGTTTCTACAAGCACTTTCGCACCTTCTTTGAGGGCCGTGTGCATCTGATCAAGGTTTTCGGCAAAAAGCTGGCCAAGACCGTGATGCAGATGGATCACCCGGGCTGGGTTGATGCCGGTGATCTCGACATGGATTACCATCTGCAATCCATCAAACTGCCCAAGCCCGGCACGATGAAACAGCTCGAAGATACGGTGGCCGAACTGCACGCCGATCTTCTCGACCGCAAAAAGCCGCTCTGGCAATTCCACGTGATCGAAGGCCTGCAAAGCGGACAGGTCGCGCTTTATTCCAAAGTGCATCACGCCGCGATTGACGGCGGCGCGGGCGTTGAGATCACCAAGGCGCTTTACGATCTGACGCCAGAGCCGCGCGAGGTGCGCCCACCTGAGCCCAAAGTCGAAGAGCGCAAACCCACAACGCCGGAACGCGCGATCCTGAACCTGCACGATCTGGCCACCAACGCCATGCGCCAACAGCTCGCCGCGATTGAGGCGGTGCCAAAGGTGATGGGCCAGATGACCAACCTGCTCACACCGCTTCTGAACGGCGCACTTGGCCTGCCCCAGCTTGTGGCCCCCAAAACTGCGTTTAACGTCTCGATCGACAAAAAACGGTCTTACGCCGCGCGCACCGTCTCCGCGCTGGAGATGAAGGCGATCAGCAAGGCAACTGGCACCAAGCTCAACGATGTGGTCATGGCGGTCTGTGGTGGCGCGTTACGCACGTATTTTCAGGAGAAGCGCGCCCTGCCTGATGCCGCACTTGTGGCCTTTGTTCCGATCTCTACCCGCGAGGCCGGAGATTCCGCGCAAAACAATCAGGTCTTTGGCATGACCTGCTCGCTGGCCACCAATTATGGCGACCCACTCAAGCGCCTGAAAATCGTGGCGCGGGATTCCGGCACCTCCAAGGCGTTCGCCGGGTCGGTCAAGGATGCCGCCCCCACTGATTTCACCATGCTGGGCGCGCCTTGGTTCCTGCCCGGGCTGGTGCAGATGTATCAAACTTCGCGTCTCGCGGACACGCTGCCAAACGTGGCCAACGTCACGATTTCCAACGTGCCCGGCCCGCCTGTTCCGCTCTTTTGTGCAGGCGCGCAGGTGACCGATCTTTACCCTGTGTCGATCCCCGCCAACGGCGTTGCAGTGAATATCACCCTGCAAACCTACATGGGAAAGCTGCATTTCGGCATCACAGCCGATCACAAAGCCCTGCCGGACGCCGATTACTTATGTGATCTTTTGGTCAGCTCGTTTGAGGAGCTGCGCGACCTTGTCCTGACAGACGACGCCGCGGAAACCGCCTAGAAATCAGCGCCTTCGGCCAATTTTTGAGCAAAGAAAAAACATCCGCCGGGGCAAAAACGCGGCGGATGTTGACGTTTTGGTAACTTTCTTTCTTCCAAAGCTTACTTAACGCAACAGTTGACAACCGGGATTCGTCCTCCAAGCTGATGTCACAAGTTTATGACAGGCGCGCGAGACAACCGGAGACAACGATGATCGAGTCAGCAAAAAGACCTCCCAGCGGGGCGCTTCTATTTCTCGAAGGGCGCGCCATTGGCGAATTCTTCAGCTTTGCCGCCAGCGCCGCCTCTCTTAACCTCGTATCGCCGCGCGGAGATGGGCAGCCTGTGCTGGTCTTGCCCGGCCTTGCCACAAGCGACAGATCAACCGTGGCGCTGCGCAGCTTTCTGAAATCCATCGGCTACCCAACCTACGGCTGGGACATGGGCCCCAACTTTGGGCCGCGTCCGGGGGTCGAGATGGGCCTCATCCAGCGGATGCAGGACATCTACGAAGAGCACGGTCGCAAGATCAGCCTCGTCGGCTGGAGCCTTGGTGGCATTTACGCCCGCCAGCTGGCCAAGATGCAGCCCGATCTGGTCCGTCAGGTGATTTCACTTGGCAGCCCGTTCCAGGGCAACCCCCGCGCCACCAACGCCTGGCGCGTTTACGAATATACCAGCGGCGAAAGCGCGGATCATTCCGACCATCACATGGGTGGCAAAATCTCGGCCCCGCCGCCTGTGCCCACAACAGCGATCTATTCCAAAACCGATGGCATCTGCGCCTGGCAGAACTGCATCGAACAAGACAGTGACATCGCGGAAAACATCCAGGTGCGCGGCAGCCATTGCGGCCTGGGCCACCACCCGGCTGTGGCTTACGCCATCGCGGACCGGCTGGCACAAAAAGAAGGCCAGTGGAAAAAGTTCGACCGCTCCGGCCTAAAGCGCGGGATCTTCCCTGAAGCTGACTACGCCAAATAAGCGCGATCACATTCGCACTAGCGCCCTGCCCTCGTGGCGGGGCGTTTTCGTTTGGCCCCTACCCATTGCTCGATCCTTCGGGCAGGCCTAGGGTCAGGCCAAAAGGATCATGCACATGTCAAAAAACGCGTGGAACATCGCCGTCATCCCCAGCGACGGGATCGGGACAGAAACCACCCCCGAAGGCATTCGCGTGCTGGATGCCGCCGCCAAGCGCTTTGATCTGGGCTTTGACTTTACCGACCACGATTTCGCCTCCGCCGATTACTACCAAAAGCATGGCCAGATGCTGCCCGACGATTGGAAAAGCCAGCTGATCGACAGCGATGCGCTGTTTTTTGGCGCGGTAGGCTGGCCTGAGGTGGTGCCGGATCACATCTCGCTCTGGGGGTCACTGATCCAGTTCCGGCGCGAGTTTGATCAATACGTCAGCCTGCGCCCCGCCCGCGCCATGCCCGGCGTGCCCCTGCCGCTCGAGGGCCGCGCGCCCGGCGATATCGACATGATGATCGTGCGCGAAAACACCGAAGGCGAATATTCCTCCATCGGGGGCAAAATGTTCCCCGGCACGGACCGCGAAGTGGTGGTACAGGAAACCGTGATGACCCGCATTGGCGTGGACCGCATCCTGAAATACGCCTTCGATCTGGCGGCCAAGCGCGGCAAACATCTGACATCTGCCACCAAGTCCAACGGCATTTCGATCACCATGCCCTATTGGGACGAACGGGTGGCCGAGATGGCGACGCAATATCCCGACATCAAGGTCGACAAATACCACATCGACATTCTGACCGCGCAATTCGTGCTGCACCCCGATTGGTTTGACGTGGTTGTTGCCTCCAACCTCTTTGGCGATATCCTGTCGGATCTCGGACCTGCCTGCACCGGCACCATCGGCATCGCGCCCTCGGGCAACATCAACCCCGAAGGCACATTCCCTTCGCTCTTTGAGCCGGTCCACGGCTCCGCCCCCGACATCGCGGGCCAGGGCATCGCCAACCCGGTCGGGCAAATCTGGGCCGCCGCCATGATGCTGGAGCATCTGGGCGCGCACGAGGCCAGCGCTGCCATCGTCAGCGCCATTGAGCGCGTCTTGTCAGAAGAGGCGCTGCGCACCCCGGATCTGGGTGGGCCTGCCGACACCAAGACCTGCGGCGCGGCCATCGCGGATGCCGTTCTGGACGGCGCGTAAATGGTGGCCTCGGCCTTTCTGGCGGGTTTTGACGTCCAAAGGATCGCGCTACCCGGTTTGACGGTGAATTGCGCAGTGGCGGGCGACGGCCCAGCAGTTCTCTTGTTGCATGGCCATCCGCAAACCCATGTGGTCTGGCGTAAAGTGGCTCCGCGTTTGGTGGCGGCGGGCTATCGGGTGATTGCCCCCGATCTGCGGGGGTACGGCGACAGCGACAAACCCGCGAGTGACCCGTTGCACCTGCCCTATTCCAAACGTGTTATGGCCGCTGACCAGATCGCGTTGATGACCCACTTTGGCCACACACGATTTGCGGTGGTGGGCCACGAT
>JABSSA010000179.1 GCA_013214665.1 Paracoccaceae bacterium | reverse complement strand
TGGACTCTAGCAATCCGCCGGTGCCACAATCAGCGTATGCCACAAAGATGCGCGCATACTCCGCGCGGGGTTTCTCCACCGCTTCTTCCACCGCCTCCACGATCTTTTCGGGGTAGAGGTGCAGCTTGGCGGGCAAACATGTCAGCGTCATATGCTGCCACGCGTTCAAATCGATCAAAGCGAGGATTTCGCGCGCCAGCGCCCCACAAGCCAGCACCAATACCTGCCCGGAGCCATGTTTATCTAGGCCGTGGTGCGTGAGTTTTGTGTCATCCAGAGTGGTCATGTGCTGACCTCCACCAGCCTCGCGGGGCTGCGATGCGCGCAAGCTTGACGCGCTATGTGCAGTCTCGGGGCCAAGCAAAGGCCCCGAAACGCTTGTGTGATTACCCAGCAGCCATTTGGTTGTGCTTGCGGGACACGAATTCCTTCGCGGTTTCAACGGCCACAGCCGCGTCACGGCAATATGCGTCCGCGCCGATGGCTTTGCCGAACTCTTCGTTCAGCGGCGCACCGCCAACCAGAACGATGTAATCATCGCGTTTGCCTTGCTCGACCATCGTGTCGATCACGACCTTCATGTAAGGCATTGTGGTGGTCAGCAGAGCGGACATACCCAGAATATCGGGCTGCTCTGTTTCCAGCGCTTCGATGTAGTTTTCGACCGGGTTGTTGATGCCCAGATCGACCACTTCAAAGCCCGCACCTTCCATCATCATGGAGACGAGGTTTTTGCCGATGTCGTGAATGTCGCCTTTCACGGTGCCGATTACCATCTTGCCGACACGTGGCGCACCGGTTTCGGCCAGCAAAGGCTTCAGGATGGCCATGCCGCCCTTCATCGCGTTGGCGGCCAAAAGCACTTCGGGCACAAACAGAATGCCGTCGCGGAAATCGTTGCCCACAATGGTCATGCCACCAACAAGAGCTTCGGTCAGCACGCGGTAGGGCGCCCAGCCGCGTTCCAGCAGGATGTTCACGCCTTCTTCGATCTCTTCCTTCAGACCGTCGTAAAGGTCGTCAAACATCTGTTCGACAAGCTCTTCGTCGTTCAATTCGGAAAGGATGATGTCGTCTTCTTCAGACATGGGTTTTCCCTTTTCGGCTACGTGTTGCGCCATATTGCTATTTTTACCGTATGATCGCAGGTCTCACTTGTCACTTTCCGAATTGCGACATGGCTAAGAACATGCGCGACGTCCGTGTTGAATTTTAAGTGAGCCGGAGGCGCTTAAGGGGCGAAAAACTAGAACAAACCTAGAACATGTTCTTATTTTGTTCTAGTTAGGCTTTATGACCGGTCCCATACATAACGCGATGGCAAAGGCGCGCGGCGCTTTATCGAATGAAGTCAGTAGGTTCGATCGGTTTCAACGCGAGCGTGCCGATGATGGATGGGCCGTAGAAACCGATGATTTGCCGACCTTAAAAACGACCCTCAGTTGGGAACAACCGAAATCGGTTATCAACTACGTACGCTCACCTGACTTGCCGTTTGACCGTTCGATCAATCCCTATCGCGGGTGCGAACACGGCTGCGTTTACTGCTTTGCGCGCCCCAGTCACGCCTATCTTGGGTTGTCCCCGGGGCTCGATTTTGAGACCAAACTCATCGCCAAAACGGGAATCGCTGATGTGTTGGCCCGCGAATTGGCGCGAAAAAGTTACAAGATCGCGCCCATCGCCATTGGCACCAACACTGATCCCTACCAACCGGTTGAGCAAGATGCAGGCGTGATGCGCGCCTGTCTTGAGGTGTTGTCGGCCAGCAATCACCCGGTGGCAATAGTGACCAAGGGCACGCTGATCGAACGTGATCTCGATATTCTCGCCCCGATGGCCAAGCGCGGATTGGTGCGTGTCGGCATTTCGGTGACAACGCTTGATCGGCACCTGAGCCGGTTGATGGAGCCGCGCGCGCCAACACCGGACAGGCGTTTGAAAACAATGGCACGTCTGGCGCAAGCGGGTGTGCCGGTGCGGGTCATGGCCTCGCCAATGGTCCCCGCTCTGACTGATCCTGAACTGGAGGCGATCCTGAAAGCGGGTAAGGCGGCAGGCGCGCGCAGCGCGTCTTGGATCATGTTGCGCTTACCGCGCGAAGTGTCACCGCTGGTGCGCGAATGGCTGGCCGAGCATTTCCCGGACAGGGCCGGGCGCATCATCGCCCGCCTGCGCGAGATGCACGGCGGACAGGATTATGACGCCCGCTGGGGGCACCGGATGCGTGGGGAGGGGCACTATGCCGATATCATCGCGCATCGGTTCAACGTGGCGGTCAAACGTCTGGGCCTAAAAACGACGTCACCTCCGATGCGCACGGATCTTTTTCGGCCTCCGGTGCTGCCCGGAGCGCAATTGTCGTTGTTTTAGAAGGAGGAAGACCCGGGCTGCGGTCCGGGCGATATCGACTTCTTTCCCAGATCATTAAGTGACCTGGGGGGATCGAACCAAAGTTCCCGGAATTACGCCGCCCGGCGGCGATTCCGACGGCTGCGGCGTTCGCCGGTGGCCTTGGCATCCTCACCGGTTCCATCTCCGGCCGAGGAAAACGCGCCCAGCTTGTCCACGATTTCTTCGAGATCGGGGGCCGACCGTTCAGGCTGCGTATCCAGCGCTTCGCGCATGACGCTCAAATGCTCCGGCGTCGTGCCACAGCACCCGCCAATAATCCGCGCGCCACAAGCACGGGCCAGCAAAGCGTATTCGCCCATCAACTCGGGCGTGCCGTCATAATGAATATGGCCATCGACATACTTCGGAATGCCCGCATTCCCCTTGGCGATCACCGCGCGTTCCGTACCAGTCGCGTTAAAGCCCAACACGGTCCGTAACAAATCCGATGCCCCTGTGCCGCAATTGGCGCCAAAGGCCAGCGGCGGCGTGTCAAACTCTTCGACCAGTTTGGCCATATCGGTCGACGTCACGCCCATCATCGTGCGCCCGGCTGTGTCAAAGCTCATCGTGCCGCACCAGGGCATATCGGCCAGCGCGAAACCTTCGGCGGCCGCGCGAAACTCTTCGGGGGCCGAGATTGTCTCAAGCCACAGCACATCCGCGCCGCCTTCTTTCAGCCCGTCAGCCGTTTCGTGAAACATCTCAACCGCAACCGAATGAGACAGGTTGCCCACAGGCTCCATAATCTCACCCGTTGGCCCGACGCTGCCGGCGACGATCACGGTGCGGCCGGAGCTGTCTGCAACTTCGCGCCCAATCTCGGCGGCGATACGCGACAATTCATGCGCGCGCTTAGCTGCGTCATGCAGCTTGAGACGTGCCGCATTGGCGCCAAAGGTGTTGGTCAAAAACAGATCCGATCCCGCATCGACCGCGCCTTTATACAGCGCAGTGATCTTTTCGGGGGCGGTATCGTTCCAAAGTTCGGGGGCGTCGCCAGACATCAGGCCCATGTTGAACAGGTTGGTGCCGGTCGCCCCATCTGCCAGCAAAGTGCCTTTTTCAGCGAGAAGTTTGGAAAATACGTCAGACATGCGCGCGCCCTCAGGGTTTTTTACCCCAGTCGCACATGCGCGCGCACAAATCTAATTCATATAATTCATCAAAAAGATGAGCCTGGCCTCAAGTTGAGCCGGGCCATACGCGCGTTCTTAGTCAGCTTCGTCCATAATCTGTGCCTTGGCGGTGCCCATCAGTTCCGCCATCTTGGCCCGAATTTCGGCTTCGCCCGCCTTGTCGCCCAGATCACCGGCCAGCTTGCGATAGACGTCTTCATCCCCCGCTTCTTCGAAATCCGATGCGATGACCTCTTTGGCATAGGCATCCGCATCATCCCCGGACTTTCCCAGCAGTTCCGCGGCCCAGAGACCCAACAGCTTGTTGCGGCGGGCTTCTGCCTTGAATTGCATCTGCGCATCGTGGGCGTATTTGCTTTCAAATGCGTCTTTGCGGTCTTCAAACGTACTCATGACTGTCTCCTCAAGTGTGGCTGACGTTGCTCATGATATGCGTACGCCAAGTCGCAATCTCAAGACGGGCAGGGTGATCGCTTGCCCCACCGACCCCCTTGGCGTAAAGGGAGCGCGACTGGCACGGGTGGAATGTCAGCCTGACGCGAAAGAGATCCTATGGCGCGACGCAAAAAGATTTACGAAGGCAAAGCTAAAATCCTGTACGAAGGGCCGGAGCCCGGCACGATTGTGCAATATTTCAAGGATGATGCCACCGCCTTTAACGCTGAAAAGCGGGATGTGATCGAAGGCAAGGGCGTGTTGAACAACCGTCTCAGCGAATTCTTCATGACCGGCCTCAACCAGATTGGCGTGCCGACGCATTTCGTCAAACGGCTGAACATGCGCGAACAGCTTGTCAAAGCCTGCGAGATCATTCCGCTGGAAATCATCGTGCGCAACTATGCCGCCGGATCGCTCAGCAAACGTTTGGGCATCGAAGAGGGTGTGCAGCTGCCACGCCCCCTGGTGGAATATTGCTATAAAGATGACGATCTGGGCGACCCGCTGGTGGCCGAAGAACATATCGCCGCCTTTGGCTGGGCGAGCCAGCAGGATATGGATGATATCGTCAGCCTCGCCCTGCGCGTGAATGATTTCATGTCCGGCGTGATGCTGGCCGTGGGCATCCGTCTGGTGGATTTCAAAATTGAGATCGGCCGCATCTATGATGGCGATTTCATGCGCCTCGTGGTGGCGGATGAGATCAGCCCAGACAGCTGTCGCCTTTGGGATATCGAAACCGGCGAAAAGCTGGACAAAGACGTGTTCCGCCGCGATTTGGGCAATCTGACTGATGCGTACACCGAAGTGGCGCGCCGTTTGGGTGTGATGCCCAAAACCTCCACCCCCATCACCAAACCGACCTTGATCAACTGATAGGATTGTCATGAAAGCCACCGTAACCGTCATGCTGAAAAACGGCGTTTTGGATCCACAGGGTGAGGCCGTGCGCCACGCGTTGGGCTCGCTTGGCTTTGATGGGGTCAACGGCGTGCGCCAGGGCAAGGTGATCGAACTGGATCTGGCCGACGGCGCGACCGAAGCGGATGTGACCGCGATGTGCGAAAAGCTGCTCGCCAACACGGTGATCGAAAGCTACCAGGTGGAGATGTCGCAGTGAAAGCCGCGGTCATTGTCTTTCCCGGCTCAAACTGCGACCGCGACCTGAAAGTCGCGTTCGAGGCGGTTGGCGCCGATGTGCATATGGTCTGGCACAAGGATACCGAACTGCCCGCCGGTGTTGATATCGTCGGTGTGCCCGGCGGGTTTTCCTTTGGCGATTACCTGCGCTGTGGCGCCATTGCCGCGCAATCCCCGATTACCGGGGCACTCAAGGCGCATGCGGAGCGTGGCGGTTATGCTATCGGCATCTGCAATGGGTTTCAGGTTCTGACGGAAACAGGCCTCTTGCCGGGGGCGTTGCTGCGCAATGCGGGGCTGAAGTACATCTGCAAAGTTGTACGTCTCAAGGTCGAGACCAGCCAGTCGGTCTACACCGAAGGCTACAACGCAGGTGATCTGATCGACATTCCGATTGCGCACCATGATGGCAATTATTTCGCCGACGAGGCCACGCGCGCCCGTTTGGCGGATGAAGACCGCATTGCCTTTACCTATTCCGACAATCCAAATGGCTCCTGTGATGACATTGCGGGCATCCTGTCGGAAAACCGGCGCGTGCTGGGCATGATGCCTCACCCGGAGCGGGCAGCGGATGTTGGCCATGGCGGCACCGATGGTGCGGCACTCTTTCGCGCATTAACCGGCGCATTGACGGCGGCGTGACTTGAGCGGGCTTTCGGCCACGGCTATGCTGTAGCTATGGCCGAGCAGATAACAGATCAGGAAGAACGCTCTCACGCCTGGCGCGTCCGGTTGGCCATTGCTGCGTTGACGTTCATGGCCATGATCGTTGTGTCGGTGACCAATCGTATGCTCACCGACCGATTTACCGAAACGACGCGCAACCGCGCCGAATTGCGCCTGACGCTTTATTCCGGAAACCTGCTGGCAGAACTGCGCCAGAACGCGATTGTGCCACAGCTTCTGGCGCGCGACCCGGCGCTGATCGGCGCGCTGAATTCTGCTGACTATCTGCTCTCTACCCAGCGTCTGATTTCATTTGTCGAAGAGATTGGCGCGGAATCGCTGATGTTGCTCGACAAGGATGGGCACACTGTTGCCGCCACTGATCGCAATCGTCTGGGCGAACAGCACCGCAATTCCGACTATTTCATCGATGCTGTGCGCGCCTCCGAAACCATCTTTACCTTGGCGCAAAAGACAACGGGCGGGTACGGGTTCTTTTATTCCCGCCGCATTCAAAGCGCCAATGACACCATCGGCGTGATTGTCGTCGAAGTGGATTTGCAAAAATTCGAACGGGCATGGGCGGGAATTTCTGCCGCGGTTCTCGTCACCGACAGCACGGGCAACATTGTCCTTGCGACCGAGCCGCGTTGGCGCGGTCGGACCGAAGGTGAAGCGCTGGCTATCGAAGACCCGCAAAGCGCGATCGAACGCGCGATCCGCGCCACGGCCGATTGGACGGCACTGCCACCCGATGCCTATGTGCGCGGCGAAGCGGTGATGCGGCTTGATCGTCGTATCGCTTTTCAGGGCTGGCGCATGACGTCCTTCACCACCTACGCCAGCGTCCGCGAACGGGTGAACGTGGTTCTGGCGCTCGAAATTATGGGCTTTGCCATCATGCTGGCCTTGGCTTTTTACGCGCTCAGCCGACAATCCGCCGTGCGGCTGGCCTTTTTCCAACGGGAATCGGCAGAACTGCGCGAGCTGAACCAGCGCCTCCAACGCGAAATTGCCGAGCGTAAGCGCGTGCAGGAAGATTTGGCTGTCGCAGAACAAACGCTGGAACAAAGCTCCAAACTGGCCGCGCTTGGCGAAATGTCTGCCGCCGTGAGCCACGAATTGAACCAACCGCTCGCCGCGATGAAAACCTATCTCGCGGGTGCGCGCCTTTTGCTGAGCCGCAATCGCCCCGAAGAGGCGGTGGCCAGCTTTGGCCGCATCGACGATCTGATTGAACGGATGGGGGCGATCACCCGGCAGCTCAAAAGCTATGCCCGCAAAGGCCAGGATATGCTGACGCCCGTTGATATGGGCAACGCGCTGGAATCGAGCCTTGCGATGATGGAGCCGCAATTGCGCCAGCGGCAGGTCCAGATCCGTCGCATTCTGCCCGATGATCCGGTGCAGGTGATGGGCGACAGGATGCGGATCGAACAGGTTTTGGTGAACCTTTTGCGCAATTCCATCGACGCCACCAAATCTGAGCGCAACCCAACCGTCGACATCATCCTCTCCGCCGGAGAGACGGCAACCCTGACCGTGCGCGACAATGGACCGGGGATCGAAGACCTCGATAACCTCTTTGAGCCATTCTACACCACCAAGGCCCCGGGCGACGGTGTTGGGCTGGGTTTGGCCATTTCTTCGGGCATCGTCAGCGACCTCGGTGGGCGGTTAACCGCTCGAAACGGGCAAAATGGCGGTGCAGTGTTTGAAATGCAGCTGCCAATTCTGACAAGTGATGAGGCAATAGAAGCCGCGGAGTAAACGCGATGAGTCAGGCAATGAAAATCGCCATCGTCGATGATGAGCAGGATATGCGCCAATCCATCAGCCAATGGTTGGCCCTATCAGGATACGATACCGAAACCTTTGCCAGCGCCGAAGATGCGCTCAAGGTTCTGGGCCCTGATTACCCCGGAATTGTCATTTCAGACATCCGCATGCCCGGTATGGACGGCATGCAATTCCTTAAGAAATTAATGGGATCGGACAGCGCGTTGCCCGTGATCATGATCACCGGCCACGGCGACGTGCCGATGGCGGTCGAAGCGATGCGCGTGGGCGCATACGATTTCCTTGAAAAGCCCTTCAACCCCGACCGCATGTCAGAATTGGCCAAGAAAGCCACTGGCGCGCGTCGTTTGACGATGGACAACCGTGCCCTGCGCCGCGAGCTCAGCGATGGCGGCCAGCTGATGAAAAAGCTCATCGGTTCCGCGCCGGTGATGGAGCGACTGCGCGAGGACATCCTCGATCTGGGGCAGGCCGATGGCCACGTTCTGATCGAAGGCGAGACCGGCACCGGCAAAACGCTTGTGGCCCATGCGCTGCACGCCGCTGGCAGCCGCGCGGGCAAAAAATTCGTGCTGGTCAGCTGCTCCGCGTTTGAAGAAGACGCGTTGGCCAAACGCCTCTTTGGTCCCATGGTGCCCGAAGACGCGCAATTGCCCGCAATGGAAGAGGCGCGCGGCGGCACCTTGGTGCTTGAAGACATCGAAGCGTTGAGCGAAACCCAACAGGCGCGCCTTCTGAGCGTGATCAACGAACAGGGCACCCCAGCCGAAACCCGCATCATCGGGATCTGTAATCTGCAAGAGGCGGGCAAAACCTGTGAAGACGTGATGCGCCCTGATCTCTTCTATCGTCTGGCCGCATTGCGCATCACCGTGCCGCCGCTGCGTCAGCGCGGTGAGGATATTCTCACGCTCTTCACCCGCCTGTCAGAACAGTTTTCCGATGAATACGGCTGCGATGCGCCCAAGGTGACGGCCCAAGAGGCCGCGCAATTGCTGCAAGCCCCGTGGCCCGGCAATGTGCGCCAGCTGATCAACGTGGCCGAACGCGCGGTTTTGCAGGCGCGCCGCGGCACGGGCACGATTGCTTCACTCTTGATGAGCGATCACGAAGAGATGCAGCCGGTGATGACCACCGAAGGCAAGCCGCTCAAGGAATATGTCGAGGCGTTTGAGCGTATGTTGATCGACAACACGATGCGCCGCCACAAAGGCTCCATTGCAAGCGTCATGGACGAGCTGTGCCTGCCGCGGCGTACGCTGAACGAAAAGATGGCAAAATACGGTCTGGCACGCGCCGATTACCTTTGAACTATAGGTGGAAATCTCCCGCGTTGGGAAAATGTGGCGAATGCCCATTGTCATTTTGCTGTGAAAGCACTTATCTAGGAGTAGCGGAGTGTGCGCAGATGGCATTCTCTGGCTGAGAGTTTTACTGTTTTTAGACTGCAACGGTCGGTGGGCCGCGTCTTTCAAACAGGTCTTCGGGCTTAAACGCCTAAGTTATACTTCTGAAAAGCAAGACTTTTTGGAGGTCTGTGAATGGATGCACCAGCGAGAATATCTGGTCGCATCGGAGAAGAACCGCGA
>JABSSA010000178.1 GCA_013214665.1 Paracoccaceae bacterium | reverse complement strand
ATCCACAAAGTAATACGGCCCATCCGAATGCCACGGCGTCGCCATTGAAGTACCCGGCTCTTTGACCAGCACGTGATCGTGGAACATCTGCACCGTCTCGGACTGCATCAGCTGCGCCGCCACCCGCGCGGCAGGAGATGCCTCAAGCACGGCCCCAAATTCCGGGATGCGCTCCCAATTGCAGTAATCGTCAAAAAACCGCCCCGTTTCGCCATCGCGCTTGTTTTCAGAGGCGTAAGGCCCCGGCTCTGCCATGTTGCGGGCTACGCCTGCGCGCAGCGCCTCCACATGATCGGCAAAGAGCCCTTTGACCAACACAACCCCATCGGCCTGATAGGTATCGATCATCTCTTGTGTCACCACTAGCCCGGTCATCGCTGCTCTCCCTTTGCGTCATGTGCTTGACGGATTTGCACATGGCGCACACAAATGATCAAATAATAACTTAATATAAGACAAATAATCTGATGTTATATCTCAGCTTGCGCCACTACGCCTACGTCACCGCCATCGGCCAAGAGGCGTCCATCTCGGGGGCTGCGGCACGGCTCAATGTCTCGCAACCGGCAATCTCGAATGCGCTAGCGCGGGTGGAAGAGCATCTGGGCTATCCCCTGTTCATCCGTACGCGCGGGTCGGCCATGATGATCACGCCGCAAGGCCGCCAGTTCATCGCGCAGGCCGAAGCGCTGCTGGCGCAGGCCACGCAGATTGAACACCCCGGCGATGCACCTGCCACCGCACACAGATCGCTGCGGTTGGGATGTTTCACCGATCTCGCGCCATTTCTTCTGGCCCCCACGCTTCACGCGCTGCGCGCGGCGATGCCGGACGTTACGGTAAGCTGTCAGGCCGACGGATTTGAGGCGCTGGTGCAGGCCATGCTCAAAGGGCAGGTCGATCTGGTGATCAGCTATGATCTGGCCATGGACGCGGGCTTTGACCGCAATGTGCTTTATCAGGCAGCACCCGTCGCCCTTTTTGCCAAAGGTCACGCGCTGAGTGCGGCGCAGGATGTGAGCCTTGCCGATCTGGCCGCGTATCCGCTGATCCTGTCCGAGGAAGGGCTGTCTTCTCAACACATGCTGGGCCTCTTCCGGCGGCAGGGGCTCAGCCCGATCGTGGCGCATCGCGCAGGGTCGGTCGAGTTGATGCGAAGCCTTGCAGGCCATGGCGAAGGTGTGGGGGTGAGCTATGCCAACCCGCCCGCCGACATCAGCTATGACGGGATGCAGGTGCTGGCGCGGCCCATTCGGGACGCGAGTGCCACAGAATCAGTCGTGGTGGCGCGCCACGGTACAGGGCCTGCACATCCAGTGGTGGCGCAGGCGCAAGACATACTGACAGAATTGTGGCGTGCGGATTAGTCCGACGTGGTGCGACGCAGACGGATCACAACGTCAACCGACGCAATCTCGGCCCCATCCGGCGCTTCGGGCAATTTGGAAATCACCAGCTGATCCGACGGCGCATCGGTCAAACGATCCTCGTCTTCCCAGAAAAAGTGCGGATGGTCGTGCGTATTGGTGTCAAAATAGCTTTTTGCCCCGTCCACAGTGACTTCTTGCATCAAACCGGCGTCACAGAACGCGCGCAACGTATTGTAGACCGTGGCCAGTGAAACCGTGTCACCTTCCGCGCGGGCGGATGCGAACAGGCTTTCGGCTGTCACGTGTCTGTCTTTGCCGTCGCCAACGAGCAGAGCGGCCAAAGCCACCCGCTGTTTTGTGGGTCGCACGCCGGCACCTGCCAGCCATGTGCTGCCTCGTTCTTGCGCAGTCTGCATGATCCTCACCATGTGGTTGCCCGTTATATATAAGTCAGACAGGCACAGCTGTTCAATCCGCAATCGATATAGGCCCGCAACTCGGGGCGGAAACGCGACATAGTGCACTCTGCCGCCATGGTGTGAGCCTTGCATGGGCCCGCGGCGCGGTGCTAGAGGTCCTCAGCCCTGTGAGGGGACACAGGCCAGCGGAAGAGACACAAAGAACATGGCAGATTATCCAACCTATTTCGACAAAGACGCGCTGTTGCAATGTGCACGCGGTGAGCTTTTTGGCCCCGGCAATGCTCAATTGCCCGAACCACCCATGCTGATGATGGACCGGATCACCGACATCTCGGCCGACGGTGGCGCCCACGGCAAAGGCCATGTGCTGGCCGAATTCGATATCACGCCGGATCTTTGGTTTTTTGAGTGTCATTTCCCCGGCAACCCGATCATGCCCGGCTGTCTCGGCCTTGACGGCCTCTGGCAGCTGACCGGCTTTAACCTTGGCTGGCGCGGCTGGACCGGGCGCGGCTATGCGCTGGGGGTTGGTGAGGTTAAGCTGACCGGCATGGTGCGGCCCGACCGTAAGATGCTGACTTACAAGATTGATTTCACCAAAGCGATCCAGACCCGCCGCCTGACCATGGGTGTGGCCGACGGGATCGTCGAAGCCGATGGTGAGGTGATCTATCAGGTGAAAGACATGAAGGTCGCGCTGAGCGAAAGCTAAAGCGCCCGCCCGGGTTTCACGCGGCTCGATAGGGTGACGGTGTAAGGCGGGGTTAACCCCGCCCTACGGCAGGTGTCCTAGGCGCGGTCCCCATTCCATTCCGATCAATCCCGGTGTAGCGTGCCCCATGGTT
>JABSSA010000177.1 GCA_013214665.1 Paracoccaceae bacterium | reverse complement strand
CGCAGGCCGAACAGAAACGCCAGCTCGAAGACGCTGTTTCAAAGCGCACGGCCGAGTTGCAACAACTGATCGACAAGTTGGAAACTGGCGAAGAGAACCGCAAACAGCTCATGGCCGATATCAGCCACGAATTGCGCACGCCCCTTGCGATCATTTTGGGTGAGGCGGATGTGACACTGCGTACATCTGGCAACCTAGGCGATGATGTCTCAGATGCACTCGCGCGCATCCGCGACAGTGCCAAACACACCAATCAAATCGTGGACGATATGCTGACCGTCGCGCGCTTTGAGGCAGGGCAATTGCGCCTCGACCGCAAGGAAACGGACCTGCGTAAGATCATCCATGATGCAGTTGCCATGTTCCCAGGCCAGGTCGAGATCGCCGGGCCGGAGACACCCGTGTTGCTTCCTGTGGATGAGGTCCGGCTACGCCAATCCGTTCTGTCCTTGTTGCAGAACGCACGGCGCTATGGCGGCCCCTCGATCAATGCCGCCTTGGAACAGAACAACACAGGCTTCATCATTTCGGTTGAAGATGACGGCCCTGGCTTGAGCGCTGCGGAGAAGTCGCAAGCATTTGACCGGTTCTTCCGCGGGTCCAATGCCTCCGGGCAAGGCACGGAAGGCAGCGGTTTGGGCTTGCCGGTCGTAAAATCCATTATCGAGGCGCATGGCGGCTCAGTTGAGTTGCAGGACGCAGAGGATCGCGGTTTGCGCGTTGTGATCACCCTGCCAAAGGAGCCTCGGATGCGAGTGGTCGGGTCCGGGTCATCGACGCGTAAGTCGGCGTGATCTGGCGGTTGGGTGGAACGACATGAATATTCTTTTGGTCGAAGATGAATCCCGCGTCGCCGATTTTATCCGGCGCGGGCTATCCGCCGAAGGCTGGGCGGTGGATCATGCGGCGGATGGTGAAGACGCACTCGAACACGCTGCATCCAACAGCTATGACGTGATCCTTCTGGACCTCATGCTGCCGGGGATTCAGGGCCAGGACGTGTGTCGAAAGCTACGGGCCCGGAAATCCAAGACCCCGATCCTGATGTTGACAGCCCTCGACAGCCCCGAAGAGAAAGTGGATGGCCTAAAGATTGGCGCTGATGACTACCTGGCAAAACCCTTCGACTTTGACGAGTTGATCGCCCGCGTCGAGGCCTTGCACCGCCGCGCCACAGGCTATGCGTTAGATACCAGCGAGAATGTGATCACCAGCGGAAGCCTCACCTTTGACCGATCTTCGCTTCAGGTAACCGTCGATGGCGCAGAAATTGAATTGTCCAAGAAAGAACGTGATCTCTTACTCCTGTTCCTGACCAACACCGGCCGTGTCCTCTCGCGCGAACGCATCCTCAACTCGGTCTGGGGCCTGAATGCAGACCCGCTGACAAATGTCGTGGACGTCTATGTCGGTCGCCTCCGCAGGAAAATTGGCGCAGAAGGAGAGCGCATCGTCACGCTCCGCAATGTCGGTTACCGGTTGAACTGACCGGTTGGTAGGAGTAGCTGATCCATTGTTGAACCGCTGATCCTGTCGGGTTGAAAAAAACATCCTGACAGAACCGGAAGCGCCCTACGGGCTGTCAATTTGAAGGTTCGGTATGTGCAGCTCAACCGACGTGCGCGTCCCTTCGCCGAGCGGTTGGATTGTCCGCAGTCCAGACCTGGGGCCACGCAAAAATCTCACGGGTGCAGAGAATGGCCGGTTCGGTGAAGCTGCACTGCGGCGCAGTCTGACACGATGAACGGCTGGTATGGGCCGCTCCCCACACCCAGACACCCGCGCCCAACTCACCCGTCCGAGTTAAGCGCTCCGTTTTCCCACTCGCCTGACGCCTGCTCACCCGTCGCATAGCGCATCGTGCCAGCGCCCTGGCGTTTGCCTTTGCGGAATGTGCCTTCGTACACGTCGCCATTGGCGTAGGTCGCCACGCCCGTGCCGTCGATTTCGCCTGTCTGCCACTCGCCTTCATAGACAAAGCCTGAGGCCATCTCGATCCGGCCGGTGCCGTGGCGTTGGCCGTTCTGGAAATTGCCCTCATAGACGGAGCCGTCCGGGTAGGTCGCTTTGCCCGCGCCGTGGCGTTGGCCGTCTTGCCAATTGCCTTCGTAGCGGTAGCCGTCGGCATAGGTCATCACGCCTTGGCCGTGGTTCTTGGCGTTGCGGAAGCCGCCTTCGTAGATCACGCCGTTGGGATATGTGGCGCGGCCCCGGCCGTCGATCACGCCAGCGACCCATTCGCCGTCATAGCTGGCCCCGTCGGGGTAGATGATCTTGCCGGTGCCATCCGCCAAATCGTCAAGGAAGGTGCCTTCGTAGACGGAGCCGTCGGGGTAGGTGACCTTGCCCAGGCCTTCGATCTGGCCCGCGACCCATTGGCCGACATAGGCGTAGCCGTCGGTGCCGGTGAAGGCGCCCTGGCCCTGGCGGCGGTCATCGACAAAGGCGCCTTCGTAAACGTCGCCATTGGCATAGGTCACGCGGCCCTGGCCCTGGCGCTGGCCCTGCACCAGATCGCCTTCGTAGACATCGCCATTGGGTTGGGTCAGCGTGCCGGTGCCATCAATCTGGCCGTCTTTCCAGAGGCCCACGTATTCCAGCCCATCGGGGGTGCGCAACGTGCCGGTGCCCGCGCGTTTGCCCGCCACGATGCCGCCTTCGTACACTGCGCCATCGGTATAGGTGATCTTGCCGCTGCCCTGCTTTTCGCCGTCGACCCAATCGCCGTCATATTCATAACCGCCGGGCGATTGCATGATGCCTTTGCCGTGGTGGCGGGCGTTGATAAAGCCACCCTCATAGCGCACGCCATTGGCATAGATTGCGATGCCAGAGCCGGTGATCGCCCCGTTTTCCCAATCGCCTTCATAGGTGCCGCCATCGGCAAAGGTGATCTTGCCCACGCCATCGGGCTTGCCTTTGGCAAAGTTGCCTTCATAGACCGAGCCATTGGGGAAGCGGGCGGTGCCTTCGCCACGGATTTCACCATCAACCCAATTGCCGGCATATTCATAGCCATTGGGCAACCTGTAGGTGCCATATCCGTTCTGCAGCCCGCCTTTGAAGCCGCCTTCATAGACGCCACCGTCGTCATATTGCTTGGTCAGGACCTGACTGTCTTGCGCCAGGGCCAAGGAAGGCGCGGCCAAAGCCAAGGCGCCGTATGCCAGCAGACGTTTCATATTCCCACCCGTTGTCTCGTTTGCTTAAGCAGCTGTTCTTTCAGGCCTGTAAGCTAAGCGACAAGGCTGCGGCGCACAATGATTTATGCGGGGGTTTTGTGCGGAGGTACATTGGTCTGCGTCACATATTGGCGCAGGCCCTTTCCCTCGCAGCCATCTCTGATATGTCATCGCCGAACAGATGAACCCACGAGGCCGCGCTATGGCAGACACGTTTCGGATCACTTTGGGGCAGTTGAACCCAATCGTTGGCGACCTGCAAGGCAATGCTGACAAGGCCTATGACGTTTGGGTTCAGGGCCGCGATGCTGGAGCGGATCTTGTTGCGCTGCCCGAGATGTTTATCGCGGGCTATAACGCGCAGGATTTGGTGCGCAAACCCGCGTTTCACAAAGCCGCCGTGGCAGCGGTTGAGGCGCTGGCAGTGCGCTGCGCCGAAGGGCCTGCACTGGCCATTGGCACGCCTTACGCGGACGGGGATGCGCTTTATAACGCCTATTTCATCTGCAACGGCGGCAAAATCGCCAGCCGCGTGCTCAAGCATGAATTGCCGAATGAGACGGTCTTTGACGAAGTGCGCATTTTCGATGCTGGGCCTTTGGGCGGACCTTATTCGGTGGGCAACACACGGATTGGTTCGCCGATATGCGAAGATGCCTGGCACCCGGATGTGGCCGAGACGCTCGAGGAATCAGGGGCGGAGTTTCTGTTGGTGCCCAATGGGTCACCGTACTACCGCGGCAAACAGGAAACACGGCTGAACCATATGGTGGCCCGCGTTGTCGAAACCGGGTTGCCCCTGATCTATCTCAACATGGTTGGCGGTCAGGATGATCAGGTGTTTGACGGTGCCTCTTTTGCCCTCAACCCAGGCGGCGCTCTGGCGGTGCAGTTGCCCGCTTTTGATGAAGCGGTTGCGCATGTGGACCTTGTGCGCGGCGACGAAGGTTGGCGTGTTGCAGATGGTCCCAAGGCCGCGCATCCCGATGAATGGGAACAGGATTATCGAGTGATGGTCACAGCCACTCGGGATTACTTTGCCAAGACCGGGTTCAAAAAGGCGCTGCTGGGCCTGTCGGGCGGGATCGACAGCGCGATTGTGGCGACCATCGCCGTGGATGCGTTAGGCGCGGAAAATGTGCGTTGTGTGATGTTGCCGTCCGAATATACGTCGCGCGAAAGCCTGGAAGATGCGGAAGCAACAGCCAAAGCGCTGGGTTGCCGGTATGATTATGTGCCGATCTCAGAGGTGCGCGGCGCTGTAACAGGCACGCTCGCTGATCTGTTCAAAGGGCTGGCGCCTGATCTGACCGAAGAAAATATCCAAAGCCGGATCCGGGGGCTCTTGCTGATGGCACTGTCAAACAAGTTTGGCGAAATGCTCCTGACCACAGGCAACAAATCCGAAGTGGCCGTGGGCTATGCCACGATCTATGGCGACATGGCGGGTGGGTATAATCCCATCAAAGACCTCTACAAAACCCGCGTGTTTGAAACCTGTCGCTGGCGCAACGCTGTCCACCGCGACTGGATGTGCGGACCAGCCGGACAAGTTATCCCGGATCGCATCATCACCAAGCCGCCGAGTGCAGAGCTGCGCGAGGACCAGAAAGACAGCGACAGCTTGCCGGATTACCCCGAACTTGACGCGTTGCTGGAAATTCTGGTGGACGGCGATGGCGCGATCGCCGATTGCGTGGCCGCTGGCTATGACGCAGACACAGTGCGCAAAGTGGAACGCCTCATTTACCTGAGCGAATACAAACGCTTTCAATCCGCGCCAGGCGCCCGCCTGACCAAAGGCGCGTTCTGGCTGGATCGTCGCTATCCTATCGTTAATCGCTGGCGCGACCCAAGCTGAGAAGACGCAACGCAAGAGTCCTATCCTGCGATCCGCGCGTTCAAAATCAAGGTCGTAATTTGAGTATTTATGACCCAAAAGAAGCAGGTATATCGCCTGATCTTCTTTTGGATCCAAATACTCCGGGGGCTTGGGGGCAGCGCCCCCAACCGGATCGGATCGCCATGGGCGATCCGAAGCTGAGCGCCGTCAGAGGGTCAGTTGATAGGTGTGGGGCACCCAGACATAGCCGCCCGCTGCAGGCTTTTCGACGTAGCCGAAGGCTGGGAATGGCATGTGATAGCCGGTAAAGGCGATTTTGTCGGCGGCCATCATGTCCAGCATGCGTTTGCGTGTGGCTGCGGCTGCGGCTTTGTCCATGTCAAAGCGCACTTCCCAATCAGGATAGGCCAGCGACCAGACATAATGGTTGGCGAAATCCGCGCAGATGGCGAGCATCGCGCCTTCGCTCTCCAAGATATAGGCCATATGCCCTGGTGTGTGGCCGAACGCGGCCATGGCGGTGATGCCGCTGGCGACGCTGCCGCCATCTTCGAGGAAAGTGAATTGATCTGCGAGTGGCGCCACTTTGGCTTTGAAATTGTCATTGTCCTGTGCGGCCCAAGCGTCAAATTCCACGCGGCCGGTGACATAGCGCGCATTGGGGAAGGTTACGCCCGCATCGCCCGACAAACCGCCGATATGGTCGCCGTGCATATGGGTGATCACGACCACGTCGATCTGATCGGCGGTGTAGCCTGCTGCTTGCAGCACACCCACGGTGGCGGCACCATTGAGGCCGGTGTCAAACAGCACCAGCTCTGCGCCGGTGTTCACGACGGTCGGTGTGAAATAGAACCGCACCTTGTCATTGGGGATGCCTGCTGTGGCGCTGGCGGCGTTGAAGTCTTCGGCGGAGGCGTTCATGCCGAAGATGGTTTGTGGGTCGGGCACAACGCGTGATCCGACCATGAGGTTGGTCACTTCAAATGCGCCCACTTTGACGCGCATGAAATTCGGGATGCTTTCGCCGAGCATAGGAGCGGCGGCCTGTGCCACGGAGGCGGAGGTGGCGACCAAAGGTAATGCTGCCGCTCCGGCCAATGCGGTACGGCGTGAGATTTTAAGATGTGTCATGGTAGTCTCCGGTAAGAATACCAATCACAAGATAAGTCGTTCTCTTCGAAGTCGAGTGCGCCAACGCAGAGGTGCTGTTAACGTTTGCGCGAGACATCACGCAATTTTGCGGTATCGGGAGGATCCGCTGCGGGGGTGTCGCCTCTCTCTGGACATGGGCCAGCCCATATGACAAAGCCACGCGCCAAGGAGACCCCGATGACAGTTACCCGATTTGCCCCATCGCCCACAGGCCATATTCATGTTGGAAATCTGCGCACTGCGCTGATGAACTTTCTGATCGCGCGGCAATCTGGGGGTGAATTCATTCTGCGGATTGACGACACAGATCCGGAACGGTCGAAAGAGGAATATGTCGACGCCATCAAGGAAGACCTTGAATGGCTGGGCCTGCATTGGGACCGGGTTGAGAGGCAGTCAGACCGGTTGGATCGGTATGCCGCAGCGGCGGATGAACTGCGTGCCAAGGGCCGGTTTTACGAGGCGTTTGAGACGCCGGTAGAATTAGATCTGAAGCGCAAAAAGCAGCTGAACATGGGCAAGCCGCCGGTCTACGACCGGGCCGCACTTTCCTTAAGCGACGCGGAAAAGGACGCGCTGCGTGCCGAACGGGGTCAGGGCGTGTGGCGGTTCAAGCTGGATCATGCGCGGATCGAATGGACGGATGGCGTTTTGGGCGATATCTCGATTGATGCGGCCAGCGTCAGCGATCCAGTGTTGATCCGTCAGGACGGTCAGGTGCTGTATACGATCGCAAGCGTCGTCGACGATATGGAGATGGGCGTGACCCACGTGGTGCGCGGGTCGGATCATGTGACCAACACCGCGACCCAGATCCAGATCATCGAAGCGCTGGGCGGCACACCGCCATCGTTTGCGCACCATTCATTGCTGACGGGCCCACAGGGTGAGGCTTTGTCAAAGCGGCTTGGCACGTTGGCTTTGCGCGATTTGCGTGCGCGGGGTGTGCAGCCGATGGCCTTGTTAAGCCTGATGGCGCGGCTTGGGTCCAGCGATCCGGTAGAGCTGCGCGACGATATGGGCGCGTTGATTGACGGGTTTGACATCACCAAGTTCGGCTCTGCGCCGACCAAGTTTGATGTGGAAGATCTCTTCCCGCTGACTGGCCGTTATTTGCAGACGCTGGCGCTTGAGGATGTGGCGGACACCGTGCGTGACATTGGCGTGCCAGATGAGCTGGCCGAGCGCTTCTGGACGGTGACGCGGGAAAACATCCAAACCCTGCACGATCTGGAAGGTTGGTGGGTGCGCTTGCGGGACGGGGCAGAGCCGGTGATTGCTGATGAAGATCGCGATTTCATTTCGCAGGCGATGTCGCTTTTGCCGGATGCGCCGTTTGACGATGGCACATGGTCCAGCTGGACAAGCGCGGTGAAAGAGGCCACTGGGCGCAAGGGCAAGGGATTGTTCATGCCGCTGCGCCTTGCGTTGACAGGGCAGGCACGTGGGCCGGAAATGGCTGATTTGATGCCCTTGATGCAGGTTGTGAAGGCGCGCGGCTGACGCGCGCGCCAGATTGCCGTCAGGCCGCTGTGCGGCGGTAGATCAACAGCATCAGCCCAAGGCCAACAACGCCCAGAATAAGGCCCGCGATTGCGCCCGGCCCACCTGCGCCAAAGAGCGACAGGAACACAGCATCGTGCAGGTTGAAAAATCCGATGCCAAAGGCGCCGATCATCATCGGTGTCGCCGTGCCGCGCATTGCGCCAAACCCCGCAATCAGCGCGAGCGTCAATTGACGCCCTAAAAATGCGCCGGCCAATGAGCCCAATGTTGCCGCCTCACCGGTCAGGATGGCCAGTCCCGGGTTGCTGGTTGGATTGGCATAGGCCGGAAGGGTGAAGGCAAAGATGATCAAAGCCAAAAGGGCCAAAACGCCGCGCATCCACAAGGGGAGTTTTTGTTCGGTCATACCAAATTCCTTATTTATCTTTCATGAAAGATAAATATACCAATTGAGCAAGGCAAGGAGTTTCTGTCATTTTGGCAGGAATGATTGGAAAGGCTTCTGCGTGTTCACTTCTGACAACCGACCTTGGCCCACGACCAATGCGCCTGCTGCGCGAATTGTTGGGGGGCTGTTTCGCAGCCGGAATTATGTTTGGGACAATGACCATCGGGTGGTGGCGGCGCATGGGCTGACCTGGACACAGTTCCTCACACTCAGCGCTTTGCGATCGGCCGTGCCGGACCATACGTTATCCCCCACACAGCTCTATGAGGCGACGCAGGCCAGCTCTGGTGGGATCACCAAGATGCTGCACGCGCTGAGCGATGCAGGTTATGTTGAGCGGATCGACAACCCGGAAGACAAACGCAGCACGTTGGTGAGGATCACCGTTTCGGGTGCGGAGTTGGTTGAACGGGTGGTCGAAGAGCTGATCCAGGTCAACACGGATCTATTTGGCAGCATCCTATCGGAGGATGAATGCCAGCAACTGGCAGGTCTTTTGCGCAAACTCAGCACCGGTCTGCAACAGCGTAAGTCTGGCGCTTAGGGGCAAACCAACTTGCACGCGCCTGCGCGAGGGGCTTAGACATAGGATGTAGATCCTTATTGGCGGTTCAGCCATGGCCGACGCTCAAGCCAAATTTTTGTCTGGGTCGCTGTTTCGACACGTGACCATTATGTCGCTCACCTCAAGTGTGGGCTTGATGGCTGTGTTTTTGGTCGATCTGGTTGATATGATTTTTATCTCGATGCTGGGTCAGGCAGAGCTGGCTGCGGCGGTAGGGTACGCGGGTGCGATCCTCTTTTTCACAACCTCGTTCGGGATAGGCCTGGCGATTGCCGTTGGCGCTTTGGTTGCGCGGGCGTTGGGCGCTGGCGACAAAGACCTTGCGCGTGAACGCACGACCAATGGGTTGATCACCGGTATTATTTTGGGCGTGCTTTTTTCTGCTGCGATCTGGAGCTATTTGCCGACACTTGTCGCCCTGATCGGGGCAACCGGCGAGACGGCGGCGCTGGCCGAAGGGTATTTGCGGATCATCGTGCCTTCGCTGCCCTTGTTGGTGATCGGGATGGTGGGTGGAGCGATTTTGCGCGCCCACGGCGATGCGCGACGGGCAATGATGGCCACGATCTATGGCGGGCTGGTCAATGCAGTGCTGGACCCCATCTTGATTTTTGGTCTGGGGCTTGATCTCACCGGGGCGGCGCTTGCTTCGGTTGCGGCGCGGATGGCCATCGCGGGCACCGCGCTTTTGCCGATTTTACGCCATCATGGTGGGTTCATCCGCCCCACACCGCTGGGCTTGATCCGGGATTTTGGGCCGCTTTTGGCCATCGGGTTTCCCGCCATCCTGACCCAGTTGGCCACCCCCATTGGGCAGGCGATTGTCACGCGATCCATGGCGCAATTCGGTGAAGACGCGGTGGCGGGTATGGCGATTGTCGCACGGCTCACGCCGGTGAGCTTTGGGGTGATTTTTGCGCTGTCGGGCGCGGTAGGCCCGATCCTGGGGCAGAATTTCGGCGCAGGGGCGCATGACCGCGTGCGCAAAGGGTTTGTCGCGGCCATTTGGTTTTGCGGTGGGGTGATTGTGACCATCACAATTGTGCTCTTTGCCCTGCGCGGCATGATCGCCGACCTCTTTGGCGCAACAGGCGTGGCACGCGAGCTTGTATTTTGGTTCTGCGGACCACTGGCGTTGGCGTTCTTTTTCAATGGCGTGTTGTTCGTGGCCAATGCCGCATTCAACAACCTTGGGCACCCGTTCTATTCAACGATTATGAACTGGGGCCGCAACACCCTGGCCATGATTCCGATGGTGTGGCTATGCGCCATGATCTTTGGCGCGCCGGGCGTTTTGATCGGTCAGGCGCTGTCTGCTGTCCTGTTTGGAGCGGTCGCATGGTGGCTGGCGCGACGCGTGATTGAAGACGGTGGGCGCAGCCAAAGCCGCCCAACCTTTGCGCGGGATGGCCGGTTACTCGCGCTCTTTAATCACCGCAGATAACGCTGACAGGTGATCGTCAACCAGTGCCGTTTCCTGTGCGGACAGCGTTCTTGCGCGGGGATAAATCGGGGCTGCGCGGTCGTTTAGGATGTGGGTGTGCCAGCCATCTGTTGTGGCAAAGAAATCGGCCACGCCGCTTTCGCCGAATTCAGTCTGAAACCCTTGGACGACCACATCCAAGTAGCTGAGAAGAATAAGATTTTCACCGCCATTCACATGCGTATGCTCGGGTACGGCATAAGCTTGTATCTCTTGCGTTTCGGCTGAGTGATCCACTGCGCCAGAGGCATCGAACCGCGCGTAGCCGCGCTCGCGTTCATCGAGGGCGGCCCAGTCATTGCCGGGCACGCGGGCGATGAGGCCTGCGATGCTATGCCCCTGAGCGGGCAGGATCGACAGGAATGCCATGTCACGGGATGCGGTGTGCACCCAGGCCCGCCGCCATCCTTGCAAAATCGCGGGATGCGCGTCTTCGTAAACGTGGGTGGTGCGGTTGACGAGGCTGCCGTAGCCAAAGAAGAATGGATCGCTCATGTCAGAGGTCTCTGGCGCGGGCGCGAGAATGTCAAGCAACAGGGGCTTGACCGATTCAAGAGCTTCGGCATACATCCGTATACGTCAGCCACGGGAGAATCGGTGCAAGCCGATGCCGAAGGAGCAACCGCCCCGGAAACTCTCAGGCCCATGGACCGCGGCAGACACGACAAGACTCTGGAGAGAGATGCGCGACGCATCCGCCGAAGGGATAACGATCTCAGGCGAAAGGACAGAGGGGGCATCGAACGGCGCAGATCTTTGCGCTGAAATCGGTGCCGGACCCCAAGCCAAGATGCGCGGACCCGGCGGAAGGAGGCCGGATGAGTGCGCAAAAATTGCCCCTCCATGCATTGCATGAAGAGCTGGGTGCAAAATTCATGGATTTCGCGGGCTATGACATGCCCGTTCAGTATGCGCTGGGCGTGATGGGGGAGCATAAGCATACGCGGGCGTATGCGGGGCTCTTTGACGTTAGCCATATGGGACAGGTGCGCCTGAGCGGCGACAGCTGGGAGGCGGTGGCGCTCGCGTTTGAAACGCTGGTGCCTCAGGACGTGCTGGCCCTGAAAGATGGGCGACAGCGTTATGGCTTTTTCACCAACGCGCAGGGCGGCATCGAAGATGATCTGATGTTTGCGCGCCAGGGGGATGACCTTTTGGTGGTGGTGAATGCCGCGTGCAAGGCTGCCGATATTGACCGGATGAAAACGCTGGAACCCGGTGTTGCGGTTGAGGTGCTGGATGATCGCGCTTTGCTGGCCCTGCAAGGCCCGGCGGCCGGTGCTGCTTTGGCGGCGCTTGATCCCACGACGGACACCAGCCGCTTTATGGATGTGATTCCGGTGACGATTGAGGGTGTTTCGTGCTGGGCCAGCCGCTCGGGTTATACCGGCGAAGATGGTTTTGAAATTTCGATCCCGCTCGCACAAGCCGAAACGGTCGCACGCGCCCTTTTGGCCATCGACACTGTTGAACCCATTGGCCTTGGCGCACGGGATTCGCTGCGCCTTGAGGCGGGGCTTTGCCTTTATGGCAGCGACATTGACGCCACCACAACACCCGCGGCCGCCAATCTGATGTGGGCCGTGCAAAAGGCGCGCAAACCGGGTGGCACGCGGGCGGCGGGCTATCCCGGCGCTGCACTTGCGCTGGCGGGTACACCCCACAAACGCGTGGGCCTGCGCCCGCAAGGCCGCGCGCCGATGCGTGGTGGCGTGGATCTTTACCTGTCGGAAGAGGCGGACACGCCTATCGGGCAGATCACCTCGGGCACTTTCGGACCAACTGTCGAAGGCCCGGTTGCGATGGGCTATGTGCCCGTCGTTCAATCCCATCCAGGTACAGTGCTTTACGGCGACGTACGGGGCCGGCGCTTGCCGGTTGCCGTCGCTGAGACGCCGTTTGTGCCCGCTAACTTCAAACGCTGAGAGAGGACATCATCATGAAATTTACCGAAGAGCACGAATGGCTGCGCGTGGAAGGCAACGAGGTTGTTGTTGGCATCACCGCCCACGCCGCAGAGCAATTGGGCGATGTGGTGTTTGTGGAACTGCCTGAGCCTGGCACAACAGTCAGCAAGGACGAAGAGATCGTTGTGATCGAAAGCGTCAAGGCGGCGAGCGATATTCTGGCCCCGATTGATGGCGAAATCACCGCCGTGAACGAAATGTTGGCGGATGAGCCGACCAAGGTGAACGAAGACCCCGAAGGCGATGCGTGGTTCTTCCGCATGACTGTCGCGGACGCGTCCCAGATGGACGAGTTCATGGATGAGGCGGCCTACAAAGCCTTCATCGCCTGACCCAAGCCGCGCCGGGGGAGCCTCCGGCGGGAGTATTTGGATCCAAAAGAACAAGGGAGTGCGCCCATGACCTTTGCGCCCACAGAATACCTGCCTTACGACTTTGCCAATCGCCGTCATATCGGGCCGTCGCCTGAAGAGATGACCGATATGTTGACGACGCTGAATGTTGGGTCTTTGGACGAATTGATCGACCAGACCGTGCCTGCGGCGATCCGGCAGGCAGCGCCGCTGGATTTTGGCAAGCCGTTGTCAGAGCGCGAGTTGCTATATCGGATGCGGTTGGTGTCGGAAAAGAACCGCGTATTGGTCAGCTTGATCGGGCAAGGCTATCACGGCACCGTCACGCCGCCGGCCATCCAGCGCAATGTGTTGGAGAACCCGGCCTGGTACACGGCTTATACGCCTTATCAGCCGGAGATCAGTCAGGGGCGGCTTGAGGCGCTGTTGAATTTCCAGACGATGGTCTGTGATTTGACGGGCCTCGATGTGGCCAATGGGTCGCTTTTGGATGAATCCACCGCCTGTGCCGAAGCGATGACCATGGCGCAGCGGGTGGCGAAATCCAAAGCGACAGCGTTTTTCGTGGATGAAAACTGTCATCCGCAGAACATCGCGGTGATGAAAACACGGGCCGCGCCGCTGGGCATTGAGGTGATTGTGGGCGCGCCTGAGACACTGGAGGCCGACAAGGTCTTTGGGGCGATCTTCCAATATCCGGGAACATACGGCCACGTACGGGATGTGAGCGCAGAGATGGACGCGCTGCACGCCGCCAAAGCGATCGGTATTGTCAGCGCGGATCCGCTGGCGCTGACGCTGTTGAAAGAGCCCGGCGCTATGGGGGCGGATATTGCTGTGGGGTCGACCCAGCGCTTTGGCGTGCCCATGGGATATGGCGGGCCGCATGCGGCTTATATGGCGTGCAAGGATGCGTATAAGCGGGCCATGCCGGGGCGGATTGTGGGCGTCTCGGTTGATAGCCATGGCAACCGAGCCTACCGGTTGAGCCTGCAGACGCGCGAGCAACACATTCGGCGCGAAAAGGCGACATCGAATGTGTGCACGGCGCAGGCGCTCTTGGCGGTGATGGCGTCGTTTTATGCGGTGTTCCATGGGCCCAAAGGCCTGAAAGCCATTGCGCAGCGCATTCACCGTAAAACTGTGCGGTTGGCACGCGGCCTGGAAGCGGCGGGCTTTGCCGTTGAGCCAAAGGCCTTTTTTGACACCATCACCGTTGATGTGGGGCCGTTGCAGGCGGCGGTGATGAAATCAGCGCTTGATGAAGGTTTGAACCTGCGCAAGGTCGGTGCAACCAAGATCGGTATCACGCTGGATGAAGCGGTGCGCCCTGAGATCCTTGAACGCGTGTGGCGCGCCTTTGGGGTGGTGCGCAAGGCCAAGCCGACGGATGTGGAATACAGGTTGCCCGACGCGCTGGTGCGCACGAGTGCTTACCTTGAGCATCCGATTTTCCACATGAACCGGGCCGAGACGGAAATGATGCGCTATATGCGGCGTTTGGCGGACCGGGATCTGGCACTGGATCGGGCGATGATCCCGCTGGGCTCATGCACGATGAAGCTGAATTCGGCTGCGGAAATGATGCCGATCACCTGGCGTGGGTTTTCCAAGATGCACCCGTTTGCCCCGGCGGATCAGGCACAGGGCTATGCGGAGATGATCCATGATCTGAATGCCAAGCTTTGTGACATAACGGGGTATGACGCCATCTCGATGCAGCCCAATTCCGGGGCGCAGGGGGAATATGCCGGCCTGTTGACCATTGCCGCCTATCATCGGTCGCGGGGCGAGGGGCATCGCAACATCTGTCTGATTCCGATGTCAGCGCATGGGACCAACCCGGCCAGCGCCCAAATGGTGGGCTGGAAGGTTGTGCCGGTGAAATCGGCAGAAAACGGCGATATTGATCTGGAGGATTTTTCGGCCAAGGCAGAGCAGCATTCGGAAAATCTGGCCGGGTGCATGATCACCTATCCGTCGACCCACGGGGTGTTTGAAGAAACGGTGCACGAGGTCACGCGCATTGCGCATGACCACGGTGGTCAGGTCTATATCGACGGGGCCAATATGAATGCGATGGTCGGGCTCAGCCGCCCCGGTGATCTGGGCGGGGATGTCAGTCACTTGAACCTGCACAAGACGTTCTGCATTCCGCATGGTGGCGGCGGGCCGGGCATGGGGCCGATTGGTGTGAAAGCGCATCTGGAGCCGCATTTGCCGGGCCACCCGGAGACAGGTGGGGAACAAGGGCCGGTGAGTGCGGCCCCCTTTGGGTCGCCATCCTTGTTGCCGATTTCATGGGCTTATTGCCTGATGATGGGCGGCGAAGGTCTAACACAGGCGACGCGGGTGGCCATTCTGAACGCCAACTACATCGCGAAACGGCTCGAAGGGGCGTATGACGTCCTCTATCGCGGCGGCAAAGGCCGGGTCGCGCATGAGTGTATTCTGGATGTGCGCCCTTATGCAGAAAGCGCGGGCGTCACCGTCGAGGATATCGCAAAGCGGTTGATCGACAGCGGGTTTCACGCGCCGACAATGAGCTGGCCTGTGGCGGGCACGTTGATGGTGGAGCCAACGGAAAGCGAGACGAAGGCAGAGCTGGACCGGTTCTGTGATGCGATGCTGGCCATCCGTGACGAGATCCGGGACATCGAAGACGGCCATGTGGATGCGGAGAACAACCCGCTGAAGAATGCGCCGCACACGATGGAAGATCTGGTGCGGGATTGGGATCGGCCCTACAGCCGCGAGCAGGGGTGTTTTCCGCCCGGTGCTTTCCGGGTGGACAAATACTGGCCGCCGGTCAATCGGGTCGACAATGCCTTTGGCGATCGCAACCTGGTGTGTACTTGCCCGCCAATGGACGATTACGCAGAAGCCGCAGAGTAAGTGTTTCGGACCGGCTTTGGCCGGTCCGACCGAGGGCGAGGGACGCTGTCCCT
>JABSSA010000176.1 GCA_013214665.1 Paracoccaceae bacterium | reverse complement strand
GCCCAGCGCCTCGGTGCCCAGGTCCCCGGCGGGCAAATCGCCAATCAGCTCGTACACGCCCTGCGGCAACTTAGAAAACCCGGACGCCAGCGCAAATCGACCCCGCGCGCGTTTCGCAGCCGAGCCAAACCCGATCACAGCCCGCGCCGTGCCATCCCCTGATGGAACCATGACGGCTTGCCCCAACGCAGCGGTGAACCCAATGGTCTTCACCCAATCCTGTGACTGCGCTGGCAATGCGGCAAACCATTCGTCAAACCCATCCTCTGCAACAACATCCAATGGGCAAGCATCATCGCTTGGCGCAGCAAATCGCAAAGACATGGGCAAGATCCTTTTTCGTTACGTGTGCACAGTAATGCGCAGGCCAGCGGCGACAAGATCAGATCGTCATATCCTGCAAATCCCAAATCGCCATCAACGACCCTTCCCCAATGCGCAAAAGCCGCCCCATACAGGCGGCCATTGCCACCGCATCACCCGATTGAACCGTCTGCGCAACCGAGGTTGCAACACGCGAAAACCGCTCCATCCCAAGCTGGTCAGCGATTGGCACGATGGACCGCGCGGCCTTGCCCAGCGCATCAAGGTTTTCCGCCTGAAAGTGGTGTTCACATTGATGCAGATGCGACGAAAGCCGCTCCAATGCGCGGCAAATGGTGTTTTCCGCGTTGCGAAAATCCTTGCCCGAATACAAGCTTTCTAGCCGATCAGAGTTGATTGAGACGGATTCAATCAACTGAATAGAAGTAACCGTTTGCACCATGTCCACCTTTGCATGTCTGACGCGCCCCACATCCACGGGCATCAATCGGGCGGCAAAGTTCCAAAAAGGTTATTCTGGGCGAACGGCCTGGGAAATTTTCCGGTCGAATTTCATGAAAATAGAATGTACGCGGGCGATACGAGGCGGCAGGCTTACGTTGCGCAGGCTTCGGACGAACATCTGCGACGGTGTTTTGTGGGAATATGGCTCCAAATTCCCATAATTCGTGCCTGTTTGACCTTTTCAAAACAACATTTTCCATTAAATGAACATGAGTTCAATAACGGCGGTGAAATGGATAACATTCTCTCTCTAGCGGCGACCAATCTGCTGTCTCCTGTGATCTTGTCATTTGCGTTGGGCGTGCTTGCGTCACTGGCGCGATCTGATTTGTCGATCCCCGAGGCAGTGGCCAAAGGAATGTCCATCTATCTGCTTTTCGCAATCGGCTTCAAAGGCGGGGTCAGCGTTGCTGATCACGGCATCGATCGCACGTTGGGCTTGTCTCTGGTGGCTGGGCTTATCCTATCGGCGGGCTTACCCATCATTGCATTCGGGCTATTGCGCGTGATCAGCCGGCTTTCCACAGTCGATGCCGCTGCTGTCGCTGCGCACTATGGGTCGATTTCGATTGTGACCTTCGTGGCCGGGTCATCTGTTCTGGAAACAAGCGGCATCGCGACCGAAGGATATATGGTTGCCGTCGCCGCGGCGATGGAAGCGCCTGCGATCCTGTCTGCGCTTTGGTTGATCTCACGCTTTGGGGCCGACACCCGCGAGATGGACAGCGCGCTGATGCGCGAGATTATGTTGAACGGCTCTATCGTCTTGTTGGTTGGTTCCTTTGCAATCGGATGGATCACGGGCAAAGACGGACTGGATCAAATCGACAGCTTTATCATTGCTCCGTTCCAAGGGGTGTTGTGCCTGTTCCTTCTCGACATGGGCCTTGTTGCAGGCCGCGGATTGCGCGGCGGATCTGGCGCGATGTCCGCAGGTGCCGTTGGGTTTGGCCTGCTGATGCCGTTCGTAGGAGCAACAGCAGGCTTGGCAGCCGGTATGTTACTTGGTCTTAGTACCGGGGGCGTCGCGCTCTTTATGGTTCTGAGCGCGTCGGCGAGCTACATTGCGGTGCCAGCGGCCATGCGTGTCGCGTTGCCCGAAGCCAATCCGTCGATCTATCTCACCCTATCGCTTGGTGTGACGTTCCCGTTGAACCTTACACTGGGTATCCCCATCTACATCGCGATCGCTAGCGCAGTAACGGGAGGCTCGTAAGAGGATGCAAACACACAAAGCCAAACGACTGGCCATCATCATTGAATCCATCATGCAGGCCCGCCTGACAGATATTCTGAAAGAAAAAGGTGTCACAGGGTGGACGGTGCTGCCGGTTTTGGGTGGCTCTGGTCGATCAGGAGAATGGAGCCGCGAAGGCCAAGTGAGCCGCGCCAGCGGCATGGTGCAAGTGGTCTGCATCATCAAACCAGAACGGCTTGAGCCGCTCTTGGATGACATCTTGAAAGTCGTGGATCGCCATATTGGCGTGGTGACAATCGGCGATGTCGACGTGTTGCGCGCCGAACGGTTTTAAACGCAAAAGCCCCGGATGATCCGGGGCTTTGCTATTTTTGTGTCCAAGCCTGTCGCTTAGTAGCGATAATGCTCTGGCTTATACGGGCCTTCTGGCTTCACGCCGATATACGCCGCTTGATCATCGCCCAGCGGTGTCAGTTTAACACCGATCCGGTCGAGGTGCAGACGCGCCACCTTTTCGTCCAAGTGCTTGGGCAAAATGTAGACTTCGTTGTTGTACTCTTCGCCCTTCTGCCAAAGCTCCATCTGCGCCAGAACCTGGTTGGTGAAAGACGCCGACATCACAAAAGATGGATGGCCAGTTGCATTGCCGAGGTTCAGCAAACGACCTTCGGACAACAGAATGATCCGGTTGCCAGATGGCATTTCGATCATGTCCACCTGTTCTTTGATGTTGGTCCACTTGTGGTTCTTGAGGTTGGCGACCTGAATTTCGTTATCGAAATGGCCGATGTTGCCAACAATCGCCATGTCCTTCATCTCGCGCATATGCTCGATGCGGATGACGTCTTTGTTGCCGGTTGTGGTGATAAAGATATCCGCATCAGCAACGGCATCTTCCAACAGCACAACCTCGAACCCGTCCATTGCAGCCTGAAGCGCGCAGATCGGATCAACTTCGGTGACTTTCACCCGCGCACCGGCACCGCGCAAGGATGCGGCAGAGCCTTTGCCGACGTCACCGTAGCCCATGACAACAGCAACCTTGCCGGCCATCATCGTATCGGTCGCGCGGCGGATGCCATCGACCAGCGATTCCTTACAGCCGTATTTGTTGTCGAACTTCGATTTGGTGACCGAGTCATTCACGTTAATCGCAGGGAAAGGCAGTTGGCCGTCGCGGACCAGTTGGTAGAGACGGTTCACACCGGTTGTGGTCTCTTCCGACACGCCTTTGATCTGATCGCGCACTTTCGTGAACCAACCAGGCGAAGCCGCCATACGCTTGGCGATTTGTGCTTTGATCACTTCTTCTTCTTCCGAAGACGGCACCGGAATAATGTCTTCACCCGCTTCGGCGCGTGCGCCGAGCAACACGTACAACGTGGCGTCACCGCCATCATCCAGGATCATGTTGGGGCCGTCGTCAAACATGAAGGATTTATCAAGATAATCCCAATGCTCTTCCAGTGTCTGACCCTTGATCGCAAATACAGGAATGCCCGCTTCGGCGATGGCCGCAGCCGCATGGTCTTGGGTCGAGAAAATGTTGCACGACGCCCAACGCACATCCGCGCCCAGCGCCACAAGCGTTTCGATCAAAACCGCGGTTTGGATTGTCATGTGCAGCGATCCAACGATCCGCGCGCCGGTCAGTGGTTTGCTGTCGCCATATTCTTCACGCAGAGACATCAACCCCGGCATTTCCGTTTCTGCGATATCCAACTCCTTGCGCCCAAATGCGGCCAAGGAAATGTCTTTTACTGTATAATCTGTTGTCATGCTCATGTCCTCACAACCAAACTTGGCTGTGCCCTACCAGTTTGCGGCCCACGTCTCAACGCGGGAAAATGTACCGGGCACAATGAAAGTCCATTTCATTTTGATCTGTGCTGAGGAATAACCGGGGTTCGAACAGGATCACGCAAAGGAAAGCGCATTGGCCCGGCAACCTCGCGCCTGGCAGCGAATGCTGTCAGGTCGGCGTCTGGATCTTCTGGATCCCACGCCGATGGACATCGAAATCGAAGATATCGCCCACGGTCTGGCGTTTGTTGCACGGTGGAACGGGCAGACCAAAGGCGATTTCGCCTATTCTGTTGCCGAGCATTCCTTGCTGGTCGAAACTCTGTTCGGGCGTTTGCAGCCTACCGCGCCAATCAAATGGAGGCTGGCAGCCCTTTTGCACGATGCGCCCGAATACGTGATTGGCGACATGATCTCGCCAGTCAAAGCAGCCGTGGGCCCAGGGTACGAAGATCTGGATGTTCGTCTGACCGCTGCGATCCACATGAGATTCGGATTGCCCGCCAAAACGCCGCTGGCGGTAAAGCGCATGATCAAACGCGCCGACACGATCAGCGCATGGATGGAAGCAACCCAAATCGCAGGTTTCACAAAAGACGAAGCCGACAAGTTCTTTGGGGCACCTGATCCAGAATTAATTGAAGGGTTAGAGATTGTGCTGCGTCCACCTGTTGAAACGCGCTCCGCCTATACAGCCCGCCATAATGCCCTGCTGGAGGAAATGTGATGACCATCCGTGTGCGCCCCGCCGGGCAATTTGATTGCAGATCCATGGCAGAGTTGCTCAATGCGATTATCGAAGCCGGCGGAACAACTGCGTTGGCCAGGACAGTCACCGGCGATGATATGCGCGCTTCGATGCAAGAAGACGCGGAACATTCGGCCTGGCACGTGGCCGTAGACGACGCTGACACCGTCTTTGGTTTTCAGTGGATCAAACCAGCCGAGTACCTTCCCCAGGAAGCCGCAGAAATCGCCACTTTTGTGCAAATTGGGCAAACCGGGCTGGGAATCGGATCCAAGTTGTTTGAAGCGACAAGCGCTGCTGCGAAACGGCTTGGATACAGCTGGATCAACGCGAATATCCGCTCCGACAACGAAGGCGGTTTGATTTATTATCAGTCACGCGGTTTCGAAGATTATTCGACCATCGAAGGCTACAAGATGGCTGACGGCCAGATCGTCAACAAAACGTTGAAACGCTACAACCTGTGACCACGCTCAGCGCGGTGACCGCTTCGCCAGAATGCGCTGCAATGTGCGGCGGTGCATATTCAAGCGGCGCGCGGTTTCGCTGACATTCCGGTCACACAGCTCATACACCCGCTGAATATGTTCCCACCGCACGCGATCCGCGCTCATCGGGTTCTCAGGGGGCGGAGGCAGTTCTTCGCCCTTAGCCAAAAGTGCATTGGTGATGTCCGTCGCATCCGCAGGCTTTGACAGGTAATCCGTCGCACCAATTTTGACCGCGGCGACAGCCGTCGCGATAGCGCCATAACCTGTCAACACAACCACGCGCGCATCCGGGCGCTTGTCGCGCAAGACCTCAACAACGTCGAGGCCATTGCCATCACCCAAGCGCAAATCGACAACGGCATAGGCGGGTGGACGGGCCGTTGAGATCGCTTTGCCCGCGACAACTGACCCTGCGGTTTCGACTGCGAAGCCGCGCTTTTCCATTGCTTTGGCCAATCGACGCAAAAAAGGCTCGTCATCGTCAACAAGCAACAGGGAATTGTCTTCACCAATTTCAGGCAAGGCGGCTTCGACCATCGCACTCTCCATTTTCGACTGCGGTCAGTTCTAGGCTTTATATGCGCCTCGCCGTAATAAGGTCAAACGTCTGCCGGTTAAGCATTTTCCACGAAACAGGATACTCGTTCCGCCATATCCGCAGCGGACAGGTCGCGACGGAAAAATTCCACAAAACCCTGTTCGGGCATCACAAGGTAGGTGAAGGTCGAATGATCAACCAAATAGTACGGGTCGCTCTTGTCCTGCGCGTTGTAATAGGTGCGATAAGATTTTGACACGGCTGCAACTTGCTCTTCTGATCCGGTCAACCCGATCATGCGCTCGTGCAGATAAAATACATAATCGCTCACCACTTCGGGCGTATCGCGATGTGGGTCGATCGAGATAAAGACAGGTGTGGTCGACATGCCTCGCTCAGCCAGCAGATCAACCGCTTCAGCGTTGCGTGCCATATCAAATGGGCACGCGTCCGGGCAGAACGTGTAGCCGAAATAGACAAGGCTCGGTTCTGTGAATACGTCCTGATCGGTGACCGTGTCACCATCGGTGTTCACCAATTCAAACGGGCCGCCGATCTCGGCGCCCCCGGCAATGGCGCCGCCGCGGCATTGTGCAAATTGATCACCACCCGAATTTTGCGACACGAACCAGATGCCCGCAAGGCCAACCAGCAAAACAACTGTAGCGACAACTGCGATGATCCTTGTCATGTGGGTGGCTCCTTACCTGTCAAAGCGTTAAGCTCATGTAACCCGTTCTTAGCGGACGGGCCACCTAACCCGGTTCAAACTTGTGTGTCATAGGAACGCAGATGTCCCAGACTGAATTCGGACTACTGGCGGGTCAGCAAAGATCCAACTGGATCCGTCTCAGGACCATGATCCTGCTGCGATGGGTTGCCATCGTGGGCCAGCTTGTCGCGCTGACTGTTGCACAACAGTTTTATGGGATTCGGCTCGAAATCGGGCTGTGCTATCTGGCGGTCGGCGTGTCGGTCATCGGTAATCTGGTTGCGATCTTTATCTTTCCGGAAAACAAGCGCCTTTCAGAGATCGAGAACTTTATGATGGTTTTGTTCGATCTGCTGCAATTGGGTTTCTTGCTGTTTCTTACGGGCGGGCTCAACAACCCGTTCGCGCTGCTTTTGCTGGGTCCGGTCACTGTGTCTGCGGCGGTGCTGAATTCCAGGCTCAGCCTTTTGATGGGCGCAACGGCCATCATATTGGTGACGATCCTGGCCGAATATCACTTGCCACTGCGTACAGTGAACGGGTTCATCCTGCGCGATCCGCAGATTTTTGTATTTGGCAACTGGATCGCGCTTGTCATCGCGATTTGCTTTATCGGCCTTTATTCCAGCCGCGTGACCGCAGAAGTCCATTCCATGTCGGACGCGTTGGCCGCGACGCAAATGGCGCTGAGCCGCGAACAAAAACTGACCGATCTTGGCGGCGTTGTGGCCGCTGCGGCGCACGAACTTGGGACGCCTCTGGCGACCATCAAGTTGACCAGCGCCGAGTTGATGGAAGAATTGGACGACAGGCCCGAATTGCGCGAAGACGCCGCTTTGATCCGGGAACAGGCCGACAGATGTCGAGACATTCTGCGCGATATGGGGCGCGCCGGTAAGAATGACATCCACCTGCGCCAAGCGCCGTTAATGACCGTGCTGAATGAAGCGGCAGAACCGCATATCAATCGCGGCAAAGAGATACACTTTGGCATCGGATCCGAAGCTGGCGACGAGATGGAACAACCCGCCATCCTGCGCAAACCCGAGATCATTCACGGATTGCGAAACCTGATTCAGAATGCTGTTGATTTTGCAAAAAGCGATGTCTGGGTGGAATGTGACTGGACGGACAAGACGATCTCTATTCGGATCATGGACGACGGCACCGGATTTCCGCCGTTTCTATTGGGCCGCATTGGTGATCCGTTTCTGCGCCTGCGCCGATCTTCGAATGATACACGGCAACGGCCGGGGTATGAGGGCATGGGCCTTGGTCTGTTCATCGCCAAAACACTGTTGGAACGCACGCGGGCTGAAGTCAGCTTTGCCAACGGATCAGATCCTTACGCGGTGCACGATACGGATGGGCCACGCGTTGGTGCAATCGTGGAAGTGACATGGCCCAGATCTGCGATTGACGCGCGGGACGATGAAAACGCGACGCTCAAAGGGAAAAACGAACGGATCACCGCGTAACGCGACTTTTCAACGATCGTTTAACAGGGAATTAACTTTCGTTAAGGATCATTGAACCCGATTGGGGATCGGGATTCGCGTTGTGACACTCACGGAACTGGGAATTGTGCTGTCATCTGCCGTTATTGCGGCGGGTGTTGCGTTGGCATTTGCGCTTCTTCTACCACGACTTAGGCGCAAAAATATTAAACCTTTTCAGATACCTACCGCATCTTTCGACGAGTTAAGCCCAAACGATCTACGTCACTTGGGTGACATCTGCGCGCAATGCGCTCCGAACCTGTCATGGATTCTGGACGATGCCGGCAATGTTCTCTGCAAAAACGCCAAAGCGCAAAACGTGTCAGATACAATTTACACCGCCTTGATCGAAAAATCGCAAAGAATGCAGTCGATGTCTGAGAAGGCTGACGGTGAACTGGAATGGCGTCACGAAATCAACGCTGGCCCTAAGGATCAGGCCATTTTTGATGTTGTGACAACCCTCGATGGCAATCTGCGCATACATCATGCTGTGAATGTAACACCCCTGGTCAAAGCAGAAACCGAACAGCGTCGTTTCGTTCAGACGCTATCAAAGACATTTGCGCAAATCCCAATCGGGCTGGCCGTGTTTGACATTGACGGCAAGCTGGCTCTCTTCAACCCTGCCCTTGTCAATCTGACGGGGCTCAGCGCACCAATGCTGACTAAGAAACCCGATTTTCTAAGCTTTTTTGACGGGCTCCGCGAAAATCGCCGGATGCCGGAACCCAAAAACATGGGGTCCTGGCGTGACCAGATCACCGAAGTTGTACGGGCTGCCGAAGGCGGGCTTTTCCAGGAATCCTGGTCTCTCGCGTCAGGGCAGACCTTGCAAATCACAGGGCAACCGCACCCGGATGGCGCAGTGGCGTTTCTGATCGAAGACGTATCAGCAGAGATGACACTGACCCGCCACATGCGCGCGGAATCCGACATGTATCAAAGCGCACTGGACGTGTTGGAGGATGCGATGATCGTGCTGTCCGACGATGGCGTTGTGTTCTGTTCCAACACCGCGTTCAAAACGAAATGGAATTTAGATACCGACACAAGTTTTGCAGAATGCAATGCTTACACTGTTGTAGAAAGCCTCGAAGCAACCATCCGAAAAGATCAAAATTGGATCACGTTGAAATCCCATTTACTTAGCCGTGGTATGCGCCGCGAAGCCGTACATGATGTCCGTCAGACCAATGGTCATCCGTTGCGGATAAGGAGCCACCCAATTGCAGGTGGCGCGACGTTGATCCGTTTTGAAACGCTTGCGCATTCCATCCAGCGCGACGAACAGATTGCCATTTGACTTGCAGCGGTTTTTGCGTTGGATACGGTGCGGAAATGACGCGCAAATCCTATTCCGTTCCAGCCAAAGACGAAGCGGTCACCGCTGCTTTGGGCCAATGCATCGCGCCGATACTCAAACCCGGCGACACGATCTTGCTGGAAGGTCCGGTTGGCGCCGGCAAAACCCATTTTGCGCGCTCGCTGATCCAGTCGATTTTGGTCGAACAGGAAGATGTGCCTTCCCCGTCTTTCACCCTGGTTCAAACATATGAAACAACCAAAGGCCCGCTTTGGCATTGTGATCTGTATCGGTTGGGGCGATCTGATGTCGATGATCTGGGTCTGGACGAGGCATTTGAAACCGCGATTTGCTTGATCGAATGGCCAGACCGGTTGGAAGAGCTAACGCCGGATCATGCGCTTCGGGTCAGGTTCGATACGTCAGACGCAAGTGGCCCTCGGCTAAATGTCTTTGAATGGACGTCCGATCGCTGGTCCGTGCTGGAAAGCCTTTTGCCACATGTCTGATCGCGAAGAGGCCATCCAAACGCTGCTTGATGCCGCGGGTTGGGCAAATGCGGCCCGCACGCCTGTCGCTGGAGATGCTTCGAACCGGTCTTACGAGCGTCTGACGGGATCGGGTGGATCTACGGCCATTTTGATGAATGCCCCACCTGAATTATGCGGTAGCGTTGAGCCATTTTTGACCATCGCGGCCTTCTTGCGATCCTGCGGTCTGTCGGCCCCTGAAATCCTGCACTCAGAGCAGGATTTGGGGCTGTTGATCCTCGAAGACTTCGGGAATGACGTTTTTGCCCGCATTGCGGCAGACACGCCCGCAAAATCGCCCCAGCTGTATGATCTGGCCTGCGATGTGCTTGTCCAATTGCATCGCTGTGATGTGCCGGATGTTCCTGTTTTTTCATCCGATGTGATGACGGACTTGGCCTGCAGCGCTGTGGATTGGTATGCCTTTGCCTTCACCGATCAAGATCTGACCAAAGCTCGCCAGGACTTTGCCGGTCATATCCATGATCTGCTTGGCACATTGTCGCCTCAGCCCGCCGTTTTCATTCACCGCGACTACCACGCCGAAAACCTTTTTCTTTTGCCGGGCCGCTTTGGCGCCAAGGCGGTCGGTATCATTGATTTCCAGGACGCTGTTCAAGGGCATCCGGCCTATGATCTTGCCTCTGTCTTGCTAGATGCTCGGCGCGATGTGCCTGCCGATATTCAAGAACATGCTCTGCACCGCTACACCGATCAAACGGGGGTCGATGCGTCCGGTTTTCGCGCTGATTTTGCACGGCTTGGCTTGCAGCGAAATTTGCGGATACTTGGGATTTTCGGACGTCTCTGTTTGCGCGACGGCAAAACCAGCTATCTCAAATTCATGCCGCGCGTCTGGCACCACATCACTTTTTGCCTTGATCTGATCGGGGATACCGACCTCTCTGACTTGATCACAAACACCGTCCCCGCCCCAACGCCCAAAATCCAAGATGCCTTGCTGTCAAAATGCGCAACGTTCCCACATCTGTAATGATCTTTGCCGCCGGGTTCGGAACCCGGATGCGGCCGCTGACTGACAATGTTCCCAAACCGTTGATCCGCGTGGGTGGCAAGCCGTTGATCGACCATACCCTCGCGCTGGTTGATGCGGTGCAGCCCGACAAGATCGTGATGAACAGCCACTATCGCGCGGATCAACTTCGATCTCACGTGCAGGGCCGAGCCATTACGATGATCGAAGAACAGCCCGAGATCCTCGACACCGGAGGCGGCTTGAAAAACGCGGCTGAACTGTTTGACGACGGGCCTGTCTGGACGACCAATTCCGATGCGATCTGGCAAGGGCCAAACCCATTGGCATTCGCTCTGGATCATTGGGACCCGACAAAAATGGACGCGCTCTTGGTCTGTATGCCGCTCGAAAAAACAGTTGGTCGAACCCCGCCGGGCGATTTTTCGATCTCAGCCAAAGGAAGGCTCTCGCGCGGCGGGAATATCGTTTATGGTGGTGTTCAAATCGTGCAAACATCATCCGTGTTGGCCGTGGAAGAGCGTATTTTTTCGATGAACCGGATTTGGGATATGACGGCCAAACATAGTCGGCTGTTTGGGTGCATGTATCCCGGTTTCTGGGCGGATGTCGGAACACCCGAAGGCATCCCGGCGGCAGAACGGCTTTTGGATGTTTGAAGGCATAGAACACCGTCTTTTTGCCGTGCCTGTCGGCGCGGATTTTCCGCGTGCTTTGGTGCGTGGCCTGGAAACCCGCATGGCCCATGCCGTACCCGGCGATTGGGCGCGTATCACCTTGATCGTGAACACGCGGCGGATGCAGCGGCGCATCAAAGACCTGTTCGCCCAAGGGCCCGCTCGGCTGTTGCCGCGAATTCTATTGCTCACCGAAGTTGATCACTTACTGCCCCAAGCGCCAGACGGCGCAGGCTCAACATTGCAGCGCCGTCTGGAATTGGCGCAGCTGATTCAAAAGCTCAGTGAACAGGAAAGCGCGCTTGCCCCCAAAGCCCATGTGTTCGATCTGGCCGACAGCCTCGCGCGGCTGATCGATGAAATGCAAGGCGAAGGCGTCAGCCCTGAAACCCTGCTGAACCTCGACGTGACGGGGCATTCTGAATACTGGGATCGCACCCGTGCATTTGTTGCCATCGCGGCCGACTATCTTGCATCCCGCAAACTAGAGCTTGATCCCGAAGCGCGCCAACGCCGCGTGATCGAAATGCTGGAAGCGCATTGGACGGACACACCACCGAAACACCCGATCATTCTAGTCGGCTCCACCGGATCGCGCAAAAGCACCCAAGACCTGATGGTCAGCCTTGCGGCACAATCAAACGGCGCAGTCATTTTGCCGGGGTACGACCCGCACATTCCTGCGCCAGTCTGGGCGCGGATCCTAAACGACGAGACCGAAGATCACCCACAGTATCGATTGGCCAAGATCGCAGAGGCCATTGGGCCGTCGCCGGCCCATATTCCCGCTTGGAACACTGACTCTCCAACCGACAATGTAAGGCACCAAACCGTTTCTTTGGCGCTGCGCCCGGCCCCTGTCACGGATGCCTGGATCGAAGAAGGCCCTGCCTTGGGTGATACCCAAGCCGCTATGGCTGGTGTGACTTTGTTAGAAGCCGAAACTCCACGGGCCGAGGCCACCGCCATCGCGTTGCGTCTGCGACAAGCGGCAGAAGACGGGCAAACCGCCGCGCTGATTACCCCCGACCGGGTTTTGACCCGCCATGTCACCGCAGCGCTCGACCGGTGGCACATTCTGCCTGATGACAGCGCAGGCACGCCCTTGCACCTGAGCCCACCGGGCCGGTTTTTGCGCCATCTGGCGGAATTGTGGGTGCGCCCGTTGGATGCGGAACGCCTGCTGACATTGCTGAAACATCCACTCACACATTCAGGTGCGGACCGAAATCAACATCAGCTCAACACCCAACGGTTCGAGCTGCGTCTGCGCCAGGATGCGGTGGCCTACCCCGGTGCAGACCACATTCGCGACCTGTCCCAAAGGGCCGTTTCCAACGATCACCCCGAGCGCGAAGCAATTGCCGCATGGGGCGAATGGGTGGCTAATACTCTCGTGTTAGAGCCTGTTTCTACCTTCCAACCGCTGTCTGCCTGGATTGATGCGCTGCGATCCTGGGCCGAACGCATCGCCAGCGGCCCAGATGGTGATGCGACGGAGCTGTGGAATAAGGCAGCAGGGCAAGAGGCGTTGCGCTGTGTTTGTGATTTGCAAGATGTGGCGGCCCACGGCGGAGAAATGTCAGCCCGCGATTTTGAGCGGCTGCTCACTTCGGTGCTGACTCAATCCGAAGTGCGCGACCGGGATGCGCCCCACCCGAATATCATGATCTGGGGCACCATCGAAGCACGCGTCCAAGGCGCGGATCTGGTGATTTTGGGCAGCCTCAACGATGGTGTTTGGCCCAGCGCGCCGGATCCTGACCCGTGGTTGAACCGCGCTTTGCGCAAAGATGCAGGCCTATTGGCACCGGAGCGGCGCATAGGTCTTTCGGCACATGACTTTCAGCAAGCAATCGCCGCGCCCGAAGTGTGGATCACCCGATCGATCCGATCTGAAGAGGCTGAAACCGTGCCCTCTCGTTGGGTGAACAGATTGCAAAACCTGCTCTCCGGCCTGCCGGATCAAAACGGGCCCGAGGCGCTGGAGGACATGCGGGCGCGGGGTGCCAAATGGCTGGACATCGGACGCGCGATGGAGACGGTTGATCCCGTGGCCAAGGTGCTGCGCCCCTCTCCGAAATTTGCCGATATTGCCACCTTAAAATCCATTCGCGTGACCGAGGTGGAAACGCTGATCCGCGACCCCTATGCGCTTTATGCACGTCATTGGTTGCGACTGCGCCCGCTGGACCCGCTAGTGCCCGAAGCCGAAGCCTCTTTGCGGGGATCGTTGGTGCACCAAGTGCTTGAAGATTTTGTGCGGCAAAGCCGGGATGCACCGGATCACCTGACCGTAGACCAGTTCAAGGCACATGTCAGGGAAGTGCTCGCCACATCAGTACCCTGGGCCTCTATTCGGGCGTTGTGGATTGCGCGTCTCGACCGAATTGCCGATTGGTTCGTACGCACCGAAGCCCAGCGCCAGACCAAAGCCCGCCCCATCGCGTTTGAGGCCAGTGGGCGATTGGATTTACCGGCCACACATGCGGAACTGCGCGGGCGCGCCGATCGAATGGACGAGAACAAAGAAG
>JABSSA010000175.1 GCA_013214665.1 Paracoccaceae bacterium | reverse complement strand
GTGTCGGTTGACCTGTCGCTGTCTTTTTTCAGCAAGATCACAGGCGAGGCGCTGGAGCCGGGTGGCTTTGGCGTGGGTAACTTTTTCCTGCCATCTGATGCAGCGCAGCATCCTGCGGCGATTGCACTGATCAACGAACAGCTTGCCGCACATGATTTTACAGTTTTGGCAGAACGTGATGTGCCGGTTGACGATGCCGCCGTGGGCGAGCGATCGATCAAATGCCAGCTGGCGATCCGCCAATGGGTGTTCCGCGCGCCGAAAGACCTGCGTGGGGCGGCGTTGGATTCGCGGATGCATGCGGCGTTGCTGGCGATTGAGGCAGTGGCTTACACAGATCCGGCACTCGCCGGGCTTTATCCCTTGTCGCTTTCGGCGCGCATTCAGGTCTTTAAGGGCCGTCTGAATTCCTGGGAGATCATTCCCTATTTCAAGGATCTCAACGATCCTGATCACGCGATCCACACGCTTTATTTCCACACGCGGTTTTCGACCAACACCGATCCGCACCCAACAATGGCACAGCCGTTCCGCCTGATGGCGCATAATGGCGAACTGAACACCGATAAGAAAAACCGCCTGTCTGAGGCCGCGGTGGCCTTAGCGCGCAACACCTCCATCGTGCGTCCCGCCGGCCAGTCGGATTCGTGCCGCTTGGACCAGACGCTGAATTCGCGTGTGTTCGAAGAAGGGCTGGATATTGTGACCGCCGTGGTCGCGATGATGCCGCCCGCGTGGGAAAATGACGCGCGTATCTCGGATGATGTGCGGGCGATGTTGGAGTATTTCTCGCTTTACGAAGAGAATAACGATGGCCCGGCCGCGCTGATCTTTGGCGATGGCAACATCATCGGGGCGCGGCTTGACCGTTTGGGCCTGCGCCCGATGCGCTCGGTTGAGACATCGGAATACTTGGCTGTGATGTCAGAGGCGGGGCAGATCAACTTCCCGCCCGAGGATGTGATCCGCCGGGGCCGTGTCGAAGCGGGTGGGATGATCTATTACAACCACGCCGAACAGCGCATTTATGAAACCAACGATGCGTTGGAAATGCTGGCCGCGCAGAAGGATTACGCGACGCTTGTGGCAGCCGCGCAGGTGAATATCGACGACCTGCCTTCAGCTGACGCCGATCCCAAGCTGGCTGCGACCCGGTATCTGGGTGATATGGAAACGCCGGCGCGCTATGTGGCTTACACCCACAATCAGGAGAGCTTTAAGTTCCTGATGGATCCGATGCTGCAAACCGGGGTCGAGAAGGTTTCGGCCATGGGGTATGGCAACGCGATCAACGCGCTGTCGGATCAGGAAGGCGGCGTGGCGAAGTACTTTAGCCAGCGCTTTGCGCAGGTGACGAACCCGCCGCTTGACAGCATTCGCGAAGCCGATGGCATGACGCTGCGGGTGGCTTTGGGTGAAAAGCCGCATCTGGGGCAGTCGCGCTCGCGCCAGATCGTGGTGAACTCCCCCGTTTTGCGGATGAGCGATATGCTCAAGATCCGGGCGCAAAGCGACACGCCGTGGGATCGGTTTGATGTCCTCTATACTCCTGTTCTGGAAGGTGGGGCGGCCAATGAGGCGGCACTGATCGAAGCGATTGATGCGGTGGCCAATGATGTGGTGGCCTTTGCCCGCGACAAGGGCGGCATTGCCATCCTGACCGACCGGCACGTGGCCAAAGAGCGCGCGGCGATGCCGATGACGTTGGCGGTGTCTGCGATCAACCAGCGTCTGATCGAAGAGGGGCTGCGGTTCAAAGTGTCTTTGGTGGTGGAAAGCGGGCAGATTGCCTCGTCTCACCACATCGCCTGTGCTTTGGGCTTTGGCGGGGCGGCGGTTTATCCGCTGGCTGTGCGCCTGCGCGCCGAAGAGCTGTTTGGCGAAGAGGCGACGCAAGCCTATTACAAGTTCCAGAAGGCGGCTGAAAAGGCGCTGATGAAGACCATGGGCAAGGTGGGCTTGTGCACGGTTGAAAGCTATTCGGGCGGCGAGTTTTTTGAGCCTAACTTCCTCGACACCAACGAGCCGGTGTTCAAGAAATATCTGCCCAACATGAAAACCCCAGTGGGCGGTGTGCGGTTCAATACCATCGCGCAATCCGTGGCGGATTGGCACGCACGCGCGCTGGCCGTGGAAAGCGACAAAGACATTCCGATCCTGGGCCTCTTTAAAGAGCGCTCCGAAGGCGCGGGCCATTCCTATGGCACCACGGCTGTGCGCGGTTTTGTCGACATGACAGAGGAATCGATCAGCTTTGAGCGCGACGGCGAAGCGACGCTGGATGGGGAAACCGATCCGTTCCGCCTGCTGACCCTGCGCCAGATGGATGATGCCTTTGGTGTGGACGACAAAGGCTATGTGAACAGCAGCTTTGAAAAGCTGAGCAAAGAGCAGATCGACAATTTCAAGATCACTGCGGGCTATCGCGATTTTTCGACCCTGATGGCCGAAGAACGCCACCGCCGCCCAGCGGCGCTGCGGGATGTGCTGGATTTCCCGGCCGATATCACCTTCCTCGACAAGGTGGACGACATCAAAAAGGAAATGATGTTGTTCAACCGTGCGGGCAACCGGGATTTCGTGATCCGGGGTGTGGTTTGCGAAGACAAAGGCAACGGCACATTCAAGCTGAAGCTGACCGGGCCAAAGGCCAAGGATCTGGGCCGCCTGGACGCGCTAGCGCAATCGCTGATCAAACGGTTTGGCAGCGATATCGAAGGGCATTACGTGACCGAACGCCAACTGCGTATATCGGTCAAGGGCATGGCGTTTGACTACCTCAGCCGTTTGCGCGCCGCACCAGAGCGGATTGAGCTGGACGAGGTGCAACCTGCCTCTGAAATCACAGCGCGCCTCGCCTCTGGGGCGATGTCGCACGGGGCGCTTGTGGCCACCGCGCACGAAGCTGTGGCGCATGGCACCAATATGGTGGGCGGCATGTCCAACTCGGGCGAGGGCGGCGAGCATCTGTCGCGCTATGGCACCATCCGTGCCAGCCGGATCAAGCAATTTGCCTCGGGGCGGTTTGGCGTTTGGGCGGGCTATCTGGCGGATCCAAACCTGGAAGAGCTGGAAATCAAGATCGGTCAGGGCGCCAAGCCCGGCGAAGGCGGTCAGTTGCCTGCGCCCAAAGTGACGGTTGAGATTGCGGCGGCCCGTGGCGGCACGCCGGGGGTGGAGCTTGTCAGCCCGCCGCCGCATCACGACACCTATTCCATCGAAGACCTTGCGCAGCTGATCCACGATTGTAAGGCCGCGCGCAAAAAGGTCATCGTCAAGCTGGTGAGCTCCGAAGGCATCGGCACCATCGCCGTGGGCGTGGCCAAGGCGGGTGCGGATGTGATCAACATCGCGGGCAACACCGGCGGTACTGGTGCGGCCTCGGTCACATCGCTAAAATACACCGGCCGCGCGGCTGAGATTGGCATCGCCGAAGTGCACCATGCGCTGTGCGCCAATGGCATCCGTCAGAAGGTGATGTTGCGCTGTTCCGGCGCGATGCAGACGGGGTCTGATGTGGTCAAAGCCTCCATGCTGGGCGGTGACAGCTTTGAATTTGGCACCACTGCGCTGATGATGCTGAAATGCGTGATGGCCAAGAACTGCAACGTGAAATGCCCGGCGGGTTTGACCACGAATGCCGAAGTCTTTGACGGCGATCCGCGCGCCTTGGCGCAGTATCTGCTGAACATCGCCCATGAGGTGCGCGAAATCCTCGCCAACCTTGGCCTGAAGAGCCTGGATGAGGCACGCGGGCGGGCGGATCTGTTGCATCTGCTGGATCACCCATCGTCTGTTGGGCAGCTTAACCTGCGCGAAATGCTGACGCATGTGCCTGAGATCAAGGTGGAAAACCCGATCTATCTGGAGCGGGATTTCGAGGTGGATGATGCCCTGCTGGAGCAGGTGAAATCGCGCCTGATCAACGGCACCGAGACTAAGATCGAACTGCGCCCCAATGCGCCGCTGAACAACCGCAACAAAACCGTTGGTGGGCAGCTGGCGATTGATATTGAGCGGATGCTGAACCACGAGCTGACCGAAATGCCCGCAGCGGCGTTTCAGGACAAGCGCGGGCGCGGCTATCTGGATCACCGCGCAGTGCGGGTTGTGACCCAAGGCTCTGCCGGGCAAAGCTTTGCGGCCTTCTGCAACGACGGCATGGTGATGGAGCATACCGGCACCTGTAACGACGGTGTGGGCAAAGGCGCTTGCGGTGGTGAGATCATTGTGCGCGCCCCTGCGGGCGGCGGCAATGGCCATGGCGAAAACGTTCTGATCGGGAACTTTGCGCTCTTTGGCGCAACCGGTGGCCGGACCTTTATTCAAGGGCAGGCGGGTGACCGTTTCGCTGTGCGCAACTCTGGTGCGACAGCCGTGGTTGAAGGCGTGGGCGATTTCTTTGCCGAATACATGACCAACGGCGCCGTTCTGAATTTGGGCGGTTTCTCAAAGGGATACGGCAACGGCATGTCGGGCGGCTTTGCCTATCAGTATGACCCCGAAGGCCTGCTGGAAGACATGATCAGCCATGACAGCGTCTTTATGGGCCATCTGGGTGATGGCTCGGATCAGGCGACGATCCACGAGAGCGCGGTCAAGCAATTGCTAAGCTGGCATATTGAGGCGACCGGGTCTGACAAGGCGCGCGCGCTCTTGGATGATTGGGATGCAGTGCGCGGCCATATGGCGTGGGTCATGCCCAAGGCGCTGCTGCAATATCAGGACGCGGATGCAATCCTGGCGGCACGTTCGCGCAAAGAGCTGGTTGATGAGCTGGCCACAGCGATGGCCAGCCATCAGGTGGCACAGGTCAAGGCCGCGTGGAAAAAGGGCAAGCCGGTGCATGGCGGGGCAACGCCACGCTATGGCGATATGGATGCGGATGCGATGTATCGCCTGCTGAATTCCTACACCGTTTTGGAACAGGCGCAGGTGGTGGCAACCAAGCGGGCTGGCCCCGATCAGCGCGCGATTGATAAGGCCGTGCGCAATCTGGTTCTGACCGAAGATTTCGGTCTGATGAACGGGCTGGCGAAACACGCGCGCGCTGCGGTTGCGGGCTATGACGATGCGGAACTGGCGGTGCTGGTGTCCAACAAACGGCTGAGCGATTTCAAACGCGCGCTGTCGTTGCGCAACATCCTGTCGATGGACAGCCCCGGCACCTATGCCTGGATCCTGCATCAGGATCGCAAGAACCGCGACGCCTTGGGCACCGTGCCCAGCTTTGATGAATTGTTCGCCCAAGAAGCGCTGCCTGATGTGGTGGCGCGGATCGCAGCGGAGTAACGCCCATGCATATGCCTTACATTCAGAAAGACGCGCCGTTTTCGGCAGATCAACGCACCTGGATCGGCGGCTTCATCGCCGGTCTGCATTCGCAAAAGGTGATGACCGAAGCCAAAGCGATTGCCGCAGCCGAAGGTCAGGCGCAGGCGAAACCGCTTGATATTCTTTACGGCACGCAGACCGGCAACGCCGAAGAGGTCGCCAATGAAGCGGCGGCACTTGCCAAGGCCAAGGGCTTTACCCCGCGCGTCGATGAGCTGGATGCCGTGGACATGGACCGGCTGGCGGGCATGGAAAACCTGATCATCGTGATCTCGACCTATGGCGAAGGCGAAATGCCTGATAACGCGCATATGTTCTGGGATGCGCTGTCAGCTTCGACCGCACCACGGCTGGAAGAGCTGCAATACGGCGTGCTGGCGTTGGGTGACACGAGCTATGAATACTTCTGTCAGGCGGGCAAGGTGATCGACACGCGGCTGGAACAGCTGGGCGCGCGGCGTCTGGGCGCGCGGGTGGATTGCGATGTGGATTACGAAGACGCGGCCACCGCGTGGCTGACGGATGTGATGCCAGAAGGCGGGCCGGCGGTTGCCAATGATGTCGTGGCCCCCGCGCCAAAGAAATCCGGTTGGGGCCGCAAGAACCCCTATACCTCTGACATGGTGGAAAACCGTGTTCTGTCTGGCGCCAAATCGGCCAAGGAAATCCGGCACTTGTCTTTCGCGTTGGGTGACAGCGGCCTGACGTATGAGGCGGGCGATGCATTGGGCGTGATGCCGGTCAATGCGCCTGATCTGGTTGAGGCGATGCTGAAACGCCTCGGGGCCGATCATGACACCGCGATTGCGGGAAAAGACGCACCTTTGGGCCAATTGCTGACCACCGGCCTCGAAATCATGACCCCGCCGCGCGAATTCTTGCGGGGGATTGCGCCGCTGGCCAAACATGAAGAGCTGAACCACGTGCTCAGCCACGGTGACAAAGAGGCGCTGGAGGCGTTCTTGTGGGGCAAAGACACGCTCGACATTCTGAACCTGAACCCGAGCCTTGAGATTGACCCCGATCAATTCGTGGGCTGGCTGAAGCCGCTACAGCACCGGGCCTATTCGATCTCGTCCAGCCCCAAGGCGCATGAGGGCGAAGTGCACCTGACCGTGGCGGCCGTGCGCTGGATGTATGATCAGCGCCAGCATAAGGGCGTGTGTTCCACCTTCCTCGCGGATCACGTGCCAGAAGGCGCGCAGGCGGGCATCTTCATGTCGCCCAACAAAGCATTCCGCGTGCCCCAGGATGACAGCGTGCCGATGGTCATGGTTGGTCCCGGCACCGGCATCGCGCCGTTCCGCGCGTTTCTGGAAGAGCGTCGCGCACGCGGCGCAAGCGGGACCAACTGGCTCTTTTTTGGGGACCAGCACCGCGCCAGCGATTTCATCTACGAAGACGAAATCAGCGAGATGAGCGACAGTGGCGTGCTCACCCGGCTTGATCTGGCGTTTTCGCGGGATCAGGAAGAAAAGATCTATGTCCAGCACCGTATGGCGCAGAACGGCAAGGATCTGTTTGCAGCCCTCGAAGAGGGGGGGCATTTCTATGTCTGTGGCGATGCGACGCGCATGGCCAAGGATGTGGATGCCGCGCTGCACCAGGTTGTGCGCGAACATGGCGGCCGCGACGAAGAGGGCGCGGTGGAATATGTGAACACGCTGAAACGCGAAAAGCGCTACGTGCGCGACGTGTATTAAGCGCGGACGGTAAAAGGGCGAGGCCCCGGATCAAGTCCGGGGCGCGGTGTCTGCCTGTTACCGGCCTTTAAAGTCTGGCTCCCGCTTTTCGTTGAACGCGGCCACACCTTCGCGGCGGTCTTCGGTGGGGTAGGTGCGGTTGTAGGCCTCAATCTCGAACGCCAGCCCATCCGACAGGCTCATATTCGCGCCTTTGCTGATCGCCTGCTTGGCCTGCCGCACTGCGATGGGCGCGTTTGACGCGATCTTTTCTGCGGTGGCCAGTGCTGTTTGATCCAGCGCCTCTGCGGGGACAACGGCGTTCAAAAGCCCCCAGTCCAACGCCTGCTCCGCTGAAAAGGGCACACCGCTCAGAATGATCTCTTTTGCGCGCCGTTCTCCCACAGCTCGGGTCAAGGTTTGCGTGCCACCCGCACCGGGGATGATGCCGATGCGCACTTCGGTCTGGGCAAAGCGCGCGGTGTCGGCGGCATAGCAAAAATCAAACGCCGCCACCAATTCGCAGCCGCCGCCATAGGCCGCGCCGTTGATTGCGCCAATCACCGGCACAGGGCAGCCCAAAATGGCGCGCACCATACGTTCATAGACCAGATGCTGCTTGGCCCAAGCGGCGTCACTCATGCCCAGCCGCTCTTTCAGATCGCCGCCTGCGCAAAACGCCTTGTCACCCGCGCCGGTCACAACGATGGCGCGGATGTCTTGGGTGTCGAGTGAAAACGCCTCAAAGAGCGTGACCAGATCCTGCGCCATTTGCGTGTTAAAGGCGTTTGACTGCGCGAGTCGGTTCAACGTCACCCACAAGACATGCGGGCTGGGTTTATGCGTCAGCAGGGTTTCAAAGGTCTGGTCCATGACGGCTCCGCAAACGGTGGAAGAAGCGATGGCATCGTCGGTGAATTTGGGTAGATTGTGCAAGGGCTTTTCGGCCAACACCTTGAGGCAAAGGAACATTCATGGGGCTTTCGCGCGAATTGGAGGGGATGCTTGTCGTCTCGCTCGATCAGGCGGTCGCGGCCCCCTATTGCGGCCTGCTTTTGGCCAATTCCGGCGCACGCGTGATCAAGGTAGAACGGCCAGAGGGCGATTTTGCGCGCGGCTATGACACCGGGGCCGAGGGGCAAAGCAGCATTTTTGCCTGGCTGAACCGGGGCAAGCAATCGGTCTGTTTGGATCTGAAAGCGGGCGACGACATGCAGGTGATGCGCGCCATGCTGGCGCAGTCGGATGTGTTTTTGTCAAACCTTGCCCCTGGCGCGGTGGACCGGTTGGGGTTGGACCATGAAAGCCTCGCGGCAGTGAATCCCGGTCTGATCTCTTGCACCATCACGGGCTATGGCCCGTCCGAGGCTGCGGCGCACAAAAAGGCCTATGACTTTCTGGTGCAGGCTGAAAGCGGTGTCTGTGCCGTCACTGGCAGCCCCGAGGCACCGGCGCGGGTGGGTGTATCACTCACCGATCTGTCGACCGGGCTGACGGCCTATTCCACGATATTGCGCGCGCTGATCCAACGTGGGCGTACGGGGCGGGGCACGGCGGTTTCGGTGTCGATGTTCGACGTGATGGCCGATTGGATGAACATGCCGCTGATGGCGCATCGCTATATGGGCGGCGCGCCCGCGCGCAGTGGGTTGCAGCACAGTTTCGTGGCCCCCTATGGTGCGTTTGACTGTGCGGGTGGGGCGCAGGTGTTGCTGTCGATCCAGAACAACCGCGAATGGGCTGCGTTTTGCAATGATGTGCTTGGCCAGCCTGAGCTGACCGACGATCCCCGGTTCAAGGACAATCCCGACCGCTATGCCAACCGCACCGCTTTAGATGCGGTGATCAACGCCAGTTTTGGCACGCAAAGTGCAGAGGCGGTGATTGCCCGGTTGGATGCGGCCCAAATCGCCAATGCAGCACTGAATTCGGTGGCCGATGTGTCGGACCATCCGCTTTTGCGCAACACGGGCGCACGGATCGGTGGCGTGGATATCGAGGTGGCGGGCCTGCCGGTGCCGGATGCGGCGGGCGAACCTGTCGCGGTGCCCGATCTGGGCGCAGATACCATGCGCATCAAACAGGAATTTGGAACATCATCATGAGCAGTTACGCGCTGGACCACCCCGAAATCCGCGAGGCGGTTGCCAAGCTGTGCGCTGAGTTTCCGGGCCGCTATTGGCAGCAATGCGACCGGGATCAGGCCTATCCCACCGATTTTGTCGCGGCGTTGACAGCGGGCGGGTATCTGTCGGCGCTGATCCCCGAAGAGTACGGCGGGCTTGGCCTGCCGCTGTCAGCCGGGGCCGCGATTTTGGAGGAAATCCATCGCTCGGGCGGCAACGCGGCGGCGTGCCATGCGCAGATGTACACGATGGGCACGGTGTTGCGGCATGGTAGTGACGCGCAAAAGGCGCAGTATTTGCCTTTGATCGCGGATGGATCGCTGCGCCTGCAGGCCTTTGGCGTGACCGAACCCACCAGCGGCACAGACACCACCGCGCTGCGCACCACCGCGCGGCGGGAGGGGGATCGCTATGTCGTCAATGGCCAGAAGATCTGGACCAGCCGGGCGGAGCATTCCGATCTCATGGTTTTGTTGGCGCGCACGACGCCACGGGATCAGGTGGCCAAAAAGACCGATGGCTTGTCGGTCTTTCTGGTCGATATGCGCAGCGTTGAGGGGCTGAGCATCCGGCCCATTCGCACCATGATGAACCACGCCACGACAGAGCTGTTCTTTGACGACATGGCCATCCCTGCGCAGGCGCTGGTGGGCGAAGAGGGCAAGGGGTTTCGCTATATCCTGTCGGGCATGAATGCGGAGCGTATCCTGATTGCGGCGGAGTGCATTGGGGATGCCAAGTGGTTTATCGCCAAGGCCAGCGCCTATGCCGGTGATCGCGACGTGTTTGCGCGGCCCATCGGGCAAAATCAGGGGGTACAGTTCCCGATCGCGCGCGCCTACAGCCAGATGCGTGCCGCTGAGCTGATGCTGCGCGAGGCGATCCGGCTATATGAGGCGGGGGGCAATCCCGGCGAAGAAGCGAATTTGGCCAAGCTTTTGGCGGCAGATGCCAGCTGGGCTGCGGCGGAGGCCTGTGTGCAGACCTTTGGCGGCTTTGGTTTTGCTGAGGAATACGATGTGGAGCGCAAGTTCCGCGAGGCGCGGCTGTATCAGGTGGCGCCGATTTCGACGAACCTGGTTTTGTCTTACGTGGCGGAGCATGTGCTGGGGATGCCGCGGTCTTATTGAGGTTGGGGCGCATACGGGAATTGTGCAGGGCCCTGGCGTGGAACAAGGCCACAGGCCGCCACGCCATCGCAGGGCCGCCCCTTCGGCCCGGCGATTGGATGACGTTTCGCGCCCGATCCGGTTTCAGAGGCAAATCTCAGAGATAAATCAAGTTGAAGTTCGGTCGGATCGCCGTGCCGCGGCCCTGCACTGTCGAGGCTCTATCCTGCCGAGGCCTGTTGCACCTGCAACGCTGTCGACACCTGTCCCGCCATCTCCATCAACGCAGCCCCAATCTCGGCGCGCCGGGTTTTGGAAAAACGGCGGATCGGACCTGTGGCCCCGAGGCTGAAGGTGGCGCCAATGGCCCCAACTCGGATCGGGGCTGCAACCGACGACACACCCACCTCAATTTCTTCGACGCATTCCGCAAAGCCCGCGCGGCGAATGGCGTCGAACTCGGCGCGCAGCGCGGCGGGGTCTTGCTTGGTTTGCGGGGTAAAGCTGCGCATTGGGCCGGCCAAAATCCGGTCGCGAAACCCGTCTTCGGAAAAGGCAGCGATGACCTTGGAACAGGAACAGGCGTGCATTGGGCGAAAGCCAAGCCCCGGATGCACGAAAGATCGCGCCGCATCGCGCGGGGCCTCCACATGGATGATCTCAACCCCGTCGTTGCGAAACCGCGACAGAAACACCGCCTCGCCAAAATGATCCGCCGCAGCGCGCAGCACAGGCGTGGCGGCCCGTGTCGCATCGGCATCCGTCTGGCCCAGCATCGCAAGCCGTACAACCCGCGCGCCGACCAGATAGCGGCCCGGCTCTGGCTCATCCAGCAAGCGTTGCGCGCCCAGCGATTGCAGCAACCGATAGCAGGTGGGGCGCGGCAGGCCCGTTGACTGCTGCACATCCGCCGCCGTCACGGCGCGCCCGGCCACGGCCACGGCCTCTAGCACAGTGATCAAGCGGTCGAGATGCATAGATTTCTCACTTTACAGACATTTGTCTCATGAAATAAGATTAGCGCACCCAAGTCAACCACATGAGTCGCGAAGGAAGATCATCCATGGAATGTTGCGGCCCCGGATATGCCTCCCCCGCTGACGCGATCAAAGCGCCGCGCGAAAAGCTGCTCTATACGATTGCCATCTACACCGGCACCGGCATTCAAAAGCCTGACTATATCGCCACGGTGGATGCGGACCCCGACAGCCCGACCTACAGCGAGGTGATCCACCGGCTGGAGATGCCGGGGATTGGCGATGAGCTGCACCATATGGGGTGGAACGCCTGTTCTTCGTGTTTCGATGACAGTTCGATGGCGCGCAAATACCTGTTGGTGCCGGGGGTGCGGTCAAACAACATCCATGTGATTGACACGGCCACCGATCCGCGCGCCCCACGGCTGCACAAGGTGATCGACGGGGCCGAGATCAAAGCCAAAGCCGATCTGAGCGGGCCGCACACGGTGCATTGTCTGGGTTCCGAGATCATCATCTCGTTTCTGGGCGACGCCAAAGGTGAGGCGCCGGGGGGCTATCTGCATCTCAACAAGGATTTTGAGATTGTGGGCCGCTGGGAAAACTCGATGGGTGACATCCCGTTTGGCTATGACTTCTGGTACCAG
>JABSSA010000174.1 GCA_013214665.1 Paracoccaceae bacterium | reverse complement strand
CGGGGCCAACGCCAAACTTTTCAACCACACCCTCGCTGTCAATCCGACGGTTCTTCATCGCGTCCAGCATCTCGACACCGCCGCCCACCAGCTGCATCAGATCCTTGTCGGATGACACGATGGTCACCCGCCCCCCCGCTTCGCGCGCCTGCACGGCAAGGGTGGCGATAATGTCATCCGCCTCATAACCCTCCAGCTCTTTGCACGCGATGTTGAATGCTTCGGTGGCGCGACGTGTCAGAGGAATCTGCGGCCGCAAGTCTTCCGGCATGGCATCGCGATTGGCTTTATACAAATCATAGATTTCGTTGCGAAACGTATGACTGCCTTTGTCAAATATTACGGCGGCATGGGTCGGCGCGTTGGCGCCGTGATTGTCCGCGATATAGCGGCGCAGCATGTCGCAAAACCCCTGAACCGCCCCAACCGGCAACCCATCCGATTTGCGGCTGAGCGGAGGCAGCGCGTGAAACGCCCGAAAGATGAAAGCCGAGCCATCAATAAGGTGCAGGTGATGTCCCTTGCCGAACGTGCCGCTCATAACCTACCCTCCGATGCGATTGCCGTTGTCAGGGTTGTGCCATGTTCCGAAAGTCGCTGCCAGCCCTGCAAACTCACACAGTCTCATTCCACGTTTCGGGAGATCCTCATGCCTACGCTTCTTGTTCACATCCACACAGGGCCTGAAAACCCGACAAAAGCGGCCCTCGGCCTGCTGGTTGCCCTGACTGCAGTTAAAGAAGGATACGACATCACGCTTTTTCTGGCAGGCGATGCAGTGCATTTGCTGTCTGCCGACCACGCCGATGCCACCGGCCAAGGCACGGGCCGCGTTGGCGACCATATCGATGCGCTGAAAGAGGCAGGCGCACCCATGATTTTGTCAGGCATGTCTGCCAAGGCGCGCGGCTATGACGACGGCTTGCTTGAAGGTGCCAACGCCACCTTTGGAATGCCAACCAAACTGCTGGAGCTCACAACGAAAGCCGGTAAAGTGCTGTGTTACTAAACGCCTGACAGTTCAGACTTTGCCTTCAAAGTCCCGGTGCACATAACGGCGGCCGCAATACGGGCATTCAACCCACCCCACATCCGCTGGAATTTGCAACCAAACCCGCGGATGCCCCAACGCCCCGTCACCACCGTCACAAGCCACACGATATGTGTCCACAATGATCGTTTCTGGGGCGGTTGATGTCATGTCTGGCCTCTTTGGCTGGGTGACGTGGTTATGAAAACTCATGTCTTGAGAGGCAAGAGGCAATTGTGGCCCTCCCCAAGGAATTACACTTCTTTTGGATCCAAATACTCCGGGGAGCGCGAGGGGCAGAGCCCCGCGTTTTTTCCTCAATCCACCGCACGATCAATACGCACCGCATAACAATTGTTCGCTGCGGATCGCACATGCACATAAGCCACCTCCGGGCGCGCCAACAAATCTTCTGCCCGATCTGTGATGTCTTGCGTGTCAATCACAGCGCCCGTGCCATAAAGGATCCGGTCGTTGGCGCCATATCCCTTCACGAAAAAGCTGGGCGACGACAGCGTTTCTGGCAGACCTGCCCCGCCGCCCGCCTCACAAGCATGTGCACAAAGAAAGATCGGCCCCGTTTCCGCATAGGGCTGAAGCGCGGGAAATGGGCGATGCGCCACGATCAGATACGGCGCACCTGCGGGGATCTGGCGCAGGCAATGCCGGCAGGGCTCTCCCTCTCCTGTCGCGATGGCGCGCTCTGGCACGCGCCCATACGCATCCGGGCCGCCACCTTGCAGCGCGCGCACCTCCTCCGTGGGCAAAGGTGTAAACGTGATCATGAATGCCTCCTGATTTGTCTCACCGGAAATGTGTCGCAGCACCCCTTTCCCTGATCGACCCGGTTCCTGCGCTTTAGTGGCTGGACTCTGTTGGAACAAAAGTGGAACATACCGTCCTGCTGCCAACAATGAGTCGCATCGCCATGTTCACCGAACTGTCGATTACCTCAAATTTCACCTTTCTCACCGGGGCGTCCCACCCCGAAGAATACATGGCGCGCGCCGCACTTCTGGGGATGCGCGCCATCGCCATCGCAGATGACAATTCTGTCGCTGGCATCGTGCGCGCCCATACAGAGGCGCGCACCATCAAACGACAGGTGCAGGAACGGCTGGATTGGGATGCCGCCAACACCCCCATTGGCCCACCTGCGCCATCACATCTGCCCACGCCGCCCGCGGCACCCATCACAACAACCCCCCGGCTCATCCCCGCGGCCCGCCTGCTCTTTTCCGATGCCACACCCCTCACCGTTCTGCCCCGCACCCGCCAGGGCTGGGCGCATCTGTGTCGCATCATCTCACGCGGGCGACTGCGCGCTGAAAAGGGCACCTGCGACATCACACTTGCCGATTTTCAGGAATTTCACGCCGATCTTGAGGTGCTGATCTGGCCTGAACCCGGTTGGGAAAAAACCGCGCGCGCGCTGAAACCACTCTGCGCAGAGCGTCTGCACCTGTTGATGCGACCCCGCTATGACGGGCGCGACACCGAACGCTTTGCCCGGCTTTCATCCCGCGCAGCAGCACTTGATCTGCCCGTGATCGCCTCCGGCACCCCGATGATGCACCACGGAGCCCGGCGGCGGTTGGCTGATGTGCTGACCGCCGTGCGCACCAAGACCAAGGTGGATCACCTCGGGCGTCTGGCGCTCGCCAACGGCGAACAACGCCTGCGCAGCGCCGATGACATGATGCGCCTCTTTGCAGGCCACGAACACGCCGTGCACGCCACCGAAACGCTCGCCGCGAAACTCACCTTTTCGCTGGACGAACTGCGCTATGAATATCCGTCCGAGATCACAGAACACGAAACCCCCGCCCAACGGCTCGAACGGCTGTCTTACGAAGGGCTGAACTGGCGCTATCCCGCAGGCGCGCCCGACAAGGTGCACAAGCTTCTGCGCCACGAGCTCGACCTGATCGCCAAGCTGAATTATGAGCCCTATTTTCTCACCGTGCGCGATATCGTGGCCTTTGCCCGCTCCCGCGATATCCTGTGCCAGGGGCGCGGCTCTGCGGCCAATTCGGTGGTCTGCTATTGCCTCGGCGTCACCTCCGTCTCCCCCGAGATTGGCACCATGGTCTTTGAACGTTTCGTCTCCGAAGCCCGCGATGAACCCCCCGATATCGACGTGGATTTCGAACATGAACGCCGCGAAGAGGTAATCCAGCATATCTATGAACGCTACGGGCGGCATCGCGCCGGGCTTTGCGCCACCATCGTGCATTACCGTGGCAAGCGCGCCATCCGCGAGGTTGGCCGCGCCATGGGACTGACCGAAGATACGGTGGCTGCGCTTTCCTCCCAGCTTTGGGGGTTTTTCTCGACCAAGGGGCTGGAACGTGAACGCATGGCCGAAATCGGCCTGGATTATACCGATCGCCGTCTGCGCCAAACCATTGATCTGGTCTATGAAATCCAGGGATTTCCGCGGCACCTCAGCCAACATGTGGGCGGCTTCATCATCACCGAAGGGCGCCTGGATGAGCTGGTCCCGGTGGAAAACGCCACGATGGAAGGCCGCACCGTCATTTGCTGGGACAAAGACGATATCGACATGCTGGGCATCCTCAAGGTTGATGTGCTGTCACTCGGAATGTTGACCTGCATCCGCAAGGCCTTTGACCTGCTCCAAATGCACCACCAGCAAAGCCATACCCTCGCCACGCTGCCCCCCGAAGATCCCCGCGTCTACGACATGCTCTGCGCCGCCGACAGCATCGGGGTGTTCCAGGTGGAAAGCCGGGCGCAGATGAACTTTCTGCCTCGTATGCGCCCGCGCAATTTCTATGATCTGGTGATCGAAGTGGCCATCATCCGCCCCGGCCCGATCCAGGGTGATATGGTCCACCCCTATATCCGCCGCCGCAACGGGGAAGAGGAGGTCAGCTTTCCCTCTGACGAGCTGGGCCAAGTCCTGCAAAAGACCCTCGGCGTGCCGCTCTTTCAGGAACAGGCCATGCAAATCGCCATCGTCGGCGCGGGCTTCACCCCGGATCAGGCCGACCGGTTGCGCCGATCGCTTGCCACCTTCAAAAAACATGGGAGCGTCTCTGAATTCCGCACACTTTTCATGCGTGGGATGCGCCAAAACGGCTACGAAGAAGACTTTGCCGAACGCTGCTTTTCCCAGATCGAAGGCTTCGGCTCTTACGGCTTCCCTGAAAGCCACGCGGCCAGCTTTGCGCTGCTGGTCTATGCCTCAAGCTGGATCAAATGCCACCACCCCGGCATCTTTGCCTGTGCCCTGCTCAACTCCCAACCCATGGGGTTTTATGCCCCCGCCCAAATCGTGCGCGACGCCCGCGAACACGGGGTTGAGGTGCGTCCTATCTGCATCAACGCCAGCTTCTGGGATAACGTCATGGAACCCGATGGCAAAGGCGGCCTCGCCTTGCGGCTGGGCTTCCGCCAGATCAAAGGCCTCAGCGAAGAAGACGCAAGCTGGCTCACCGCCGCACGAGGCAACGGATTTCAAACCGTGCGCGATGTCTGGCGCAAGGCTGGCATTGGCCCCGCCATGATCGAACGCCTGGCCGAAGCGGATGTGTTTGCCACCCTTGGCCTGTCACGCCGCGATGCGCTTTGGGAAGCCAAAGCGCTCACCCCCGGCCCGGTTCTGCCCCTCTTCGCCACGGATATCGACGGCGAAGTCGTGGATGAACCCACCGCCCTTTTGCCCCAGATGACGCTGGGCGAAGAGGTGGTCGAAGATTACGTCGCCACCCGCCTCACTCTCAAGGCGCACCCGGTGGCGCTGCTCCGCCACGTGCTCACGCCTTCCCCTGCCAAAGCGCGCCTATGACAGCTTCTTTTGGATCCAAATACTCCGGGGTTCGGGGCAGAGCCCCGATCCAAAGGCAACATCACGCGCATCGGTGGTCAAGATCCGCTTCAAAACACAAGCCCTAAGGGCTAAGACAACGGCAAAACTCCCAAGAGCAGACAAGCCATGACTCAAAAACCCGTCGTTCTGTGTATCCTTGATGGCTGGGGCCTGCGTGCCGAGACCGATGGCAACGCCGTGGCGCAGGCGCATACGCCAACCTTTGATCACATCATGGCCACTTGTCCGAACGCCACGCTCGTCACACATGGGCCAGACGCCGGCCTGCCCAAGGGGCAAATGGGCAATTCCGAAGTGGGCCACACCAACATCGGCGCGGGTCGTGTTGTCGCGATGGACCTTGGGCAAATTGACCTGGCCATCGAAGACGGTAGCTTTTTTGAAAACGAAACCCTGCAAAACTGGATCGCCGGGATCAAAGCTGCGGGGGGTGCTGCGCATCTGATGGGCGTGGTGTCGGATGGCGGTGTGCACGGCCACGTGGCGCATATGATTGCCGCTGCCAAAGCCTGTGATCAGGCCGGGTTAGAGACACATATTCACATGATTGCCGACGGGCGCGACGTCGCCCCAGTCTCGGCCATCGGCTATCTTCAGGATCTCGAAGCCGCTCTGCCAGACAGCGCCCGCATCGCCACAGTCTCCGGCCGATACTACGCGCTGGACCGCGACAATCGCTGGGACAGGGTGGCGCAGGCCTATCAGGCCATCGCGCTGGCTGAGGCTCCGCAGTTTGCGACCGCTGCAGAGGCGATCAACGCGGGATATGCGGCGGAGCTGACCGACGAATTTCTGCTGCCTGCCAAGATCGGCGCCTATGCTGGCCCAGGCGCGGGCGATGGTCTTTTCTGCCTGAATTTCCGCGCCGACCGCGCGCGCGAAATTTTGGCCGCGTTGGGCGACCCGGCCTTTGATGCCTTTAACACCGGCGCGCGGCCCGTCTGGTCGGGTCTCATGGGCATGGCGGAATATTCCGACGGGCATAACGCCTACATGACCACCGCCTATCCCAAAGCTGAAATCGTAAACACATTGGGCGCCTGGGCGGCGCATCACGGCAAGCGCCAGTTTCGGCTCGCAGAGACCGAAAAGTACCCGCATGTCACATTCTTCCTGAACGGTGGCGTCGAAGTACCCACAGAGGGCGAAGACCGGTTCATGCCCAAATCACCAAATATCGCGACTTATGATTTGCAGCCCGAAATGTCTTGCGGTGAAGTGACTGAGGCATTGGTCGCCGCGATCCGTGACAGCTATGACCTGATCGTGGTGAATTTCGCCAACCCCGACATGGTTGGGCACACAGGCGATCTTTCTGCCGCAATCAAAGCCTGTGAGGCGGTGGACCGCGGATTGGGACAGGCTGTGCAGGCTTTGACCGATGTTGGCGGTGCAATGGTGTTGTGTGCCGATCACGGAAACTGCGAAATGATGATCGACCCGGAAACCGGCGATCCACACACGGCGCATACCACCAATCTGGTGCCGGTCGCGGTGCTGGGCGCAGAAGGCGCCGTAAAATCCGGCAGGCTTGCCGATTTGGCGCCCACCGTTCTGCACCTGATGGGTCTGCCCCCTGCCCCTGAAATGACCGGGACATGCTTGCTCACATGACAAGGCTAACGGCCGTCATAACCGCAATCTGGTGCGGTCTTGCGTCATTGGGATTTGCCCAAAGTGATGCAGGTCGTCTCGCGGAGGCTGCGAAGTCTCAATTGGATGCGGCGTCATTGAAACTAGACGCCGCAGACTCGGCACGCGACCGGGTGCAGGCGCTGACCGATGCCATTGTCGCCTATGAAAGAGGCCTGGAGGCGTTGCGCGAAGGATTGCGCGCCGTGTCGCTGCGCCAGGATCAATTGGAGCGCTCTTTGAATGCGCGCAACGCAGATATCGCTGCGTTGCTGGCAGCGTTGCAATCCATTCAGCCCGATCGCCTGCCAACCGCATTTTTGCACCCCGAAGGTCCGGTTGGCACGGCGCGTGCGTCTGTGTTGCTGTCGTCTTTGACCCCTGCGCTCAATTCCAGCGCGATGGCGTTGCGCCAGGACGTAGACGATCTCAAAACACTGCGACTTTTGCAGGAACAGGCGGTTGCCCAGTTGGAAACGGGTCTGCGCGATTTGCAAACCGCACGGCTAACATTGAACCAAGCAATGGCCAACCGCACGGATTTGCCGACACGTTTTACAGAAGACCCGGTAAAACTTGGCGTTCTGATCGCGTCCTCCGAAACTTTGGGTGCGTTTTCTGGTGGTCTGTCGCAGATCACGGCCGACGATACCGGATGGTCGCCCCCTGACTTGAGCGCGCAGAAAGGTGCGCTGGATTGGCCCGCGCGCGGTGTCATTCTGCGCAAACCCGGTGAGGCGGACGCGGCGGGCATCACCCGTCCGGGCGTTTTGTTGGCCACGCGCGAAGGCGCCATAGTTACAAGCCCCTCGGCTGCGACGATCCGCTACAAGGGGCCGCTGCTGGATCTGGGAGAGGTGATGATCCTAGAGTTGCGCCCTGACCTATTGATGGTTTTGTCAGGTCTTGGCGTCAGTTATGGCGCGGCTGGTCAGATTATCACACCCGGTACAGCACTTGGTTTGATGGGGGATGCGGGGCTGACAAGTGACACAGCTGTGTTAGATCAGCGTGAGGGGGCTGGAACTGTGCGCCCAGAAACGCTCTATATCGAGATAAGAGATCAAAACGTGCCGCAAGACCCGATGGAGTGGTTCGGTACAGGTGAGGATGGATAAGCATGCAAAAGTTCGTTTACGCGGCTGTCAGCGGAGCGCTCGCCGGGGTGATCGTGACAACCCAGGTGGCGGGCCCCCTTTTGGCGCAGGAAAATGCAAACAAGGCATCAGTCTATGAACAGCTTGATCTGTTCGGCGACATCTTTGAACGCATTCGCGCCCAATATGTTGAAGAGGTCGATGCAAGCGACCTGATCGAAGCCGCAATTGACGGAATGCTCACATCGCTTGATCCGCATTCCAGCTATCTGTCGCCCGAAGATGCCGCACAGATGCGGATCGACACACGCGGCGAATTCGGCGGGCTGGGGATCGAGGTCACGCAGGAAGAAGGCTTTGTCAAAGTTGTCTCGCCTATGGATGACACACCGGCCTTTAACGCAGGCATCGAAGCCGGTGATTTCATCACCCACGTGGATGGTGAGAGCATTCTGGGTCTGACGCTGGACGAAGCCGTGGAACGGATGCGCGGCCCTGTTGGGTCCGAGATCATCATCACCGTTGTGCGAGAAGGTGAGCAAGAGCCATTTGATGTGACGATCATCCGCGACACAATCGAATTGCAGGTCGTGCGCAATCGGATTGTGGGCGACACGGTTGTGGTGCGTATTTCGACGTTCAACGACAAGACAACGCCCAAGTTGGAAGAAAAGCTGGCCGAAGGGATCGAAGAGCTGGGTGGTATGGACAATGTCACTGGCATCGTTCTGGACCTGCGCAACAATCCCGGTGGTTTGCTGACCCAAGCGATCCGTGTCTCGGATGCATTCTTGAATGAGGGCGAGATTGTTTCGACCCGCGGGCGCGACCCCGCAGAAGGCGATCGGTTTAACGCGACACCAGGCGATCTTGCCGAAGGCAAACCAATTGTTGTGTTGATCAATGGCGGTTCGGCGTCAGCCTCTGAAATCGTCGCAGGCGCGTTGCAGGATCATCGCCGCGCCATCGTCGTCGGCACCAAGAGCTTTGGAAAAGGGTCCGTGCAAACGGTTATGCCTTTGCGCGGTGACGGCGCAATGCGTCTGACAACAGCGCGCTATTTCACGCCGTCGGGCCGGTCCATTCAGGCGCTCGGTGTGAGCCCGGATATCGTTGTGGAACAACCACGCCGTGCTTTGAACGCCGAGGAAGAAGAAGAAACTCAAACACGGCAGCGTCGCTCAGAAGCGGACCTGCGCGGGCGTCTCGACAGCGATTTGAGCGAAGATGAAATCCGCCAGATCGAAGAAGACCGCGCAAAAGCGGAGGCTGCGGCGCAACTGCGTGTGGATGATTATCAACTGGCGTACGCGATTGATATTCTGATTGGGCTGAGCGCGCTCGGGACCAACCAGTAAACCCAATTAAAAGACAGCGGCGCGGCCTTTGGGCCGCGCTATTGCGTTTAGCTGGTTTCCAGGCAATGCCTGCGAAACGCCCGTTTGAGCATATCAAGCTCTGCGCGCAAAAGATCCACTTCGGCACGGACATCATCACCCAGCGCTTCGCCCGCCAAGAGCGTGAAGTGCCCTATCTTTTTCTTGGCCAACTTGTCCACGATCAAAAACGTCTGCACCCCGTCCGAAATTGCTTCGCTTGGGATCGGCACCGTCAGTGCCCAGGTTGTCGGGTCATCCGTCGCGGTCAGCTTGGCCGCCTCAACCGGGTTTTCCTGAAACAATACTTCGACCTGCGGCACGCCAGTGTCATTTTGCAAAATGCGCCCTTCCCAGACGCCCTGCCGCATTGCCATCGGAACCATTTGCAACACACTGCTCATACCGATCTCCTAGAATTCTGCGCGGGGTCTGCGGGAAAATGTCAGGTCGCGCAAAGTGACCTGGTTCATTTCCGGCCCTTCAAAAATCAAATCAATCCACGCAGCCTCGGCGCGTTTTTCATTGAGTTTGGAATAGGCCAGATCAAATTCGACCATCACCTCGTCTTCGTGCAACGGCAATTCGCGCACGATCTGTTCGGTGTTTGGCCCGTGCCGCACATTGAGACGGGCAAAAATTTCAATAGGCTTTTCCAATTCAATGATGCAATCCAGCCGGATCAGATGCGTCCGGCGCAGCCCATGGATCGACTCGCCGGGCAAGTCGACAACAAGCGACAGAAATGATCCGTCAAACCGGAACACATCCAAACGCAAGCCGTACGGGGCCAAGTCTTCTTCGCGTACATTGCGGATTTGGCGCAATGTGAGTTCAGAAAAGCTGCAATCATGAAACAGCGTGACCTCGTTGCCCAGCATCGATTTGGTCTCAACCGTACTCATGCCCTTAACCGGCAGTGCCCCTCGCCATAATTCCGGGCGCCAATGCCAATCGGAATCGTGTGGGCGTGGAAATGCGGTGGAGCCGATTGCGGGCAAGGCCAAACGTTCGTCGGCTGTGTGGATCAGACGATCAAGGTGGCTGCGTAACAGGCGCGCGCTTGATCGCATCTGACGCAATTCCGTCAGATCAGTCACAGCGGCATTGCGCGCCGCCTTGGCCCATCTGCGCGCCGTTCCGCGATTGAGCATCTTCTCAAACAGAGGCATGCTTTTGGTCACTGCTGGTTTTCATCTTATTGTTCACGTTTTGGCAACTATGTAACGCGCTGGTTTCGATTTTATAAACCAGGAATTAACCGATGAACGCAAAAACGTGCGTTTAATTTGTGGCAGCGGCGGAAGTTTGCGATGCGGCGCGGGTAAATGTCAGGCTTTCTTCCAGCAAAACCCGGCCATATGGGCCCAAAACAGGTGCGCCTTTCGCGGAATACGCACCAAGGCGCAGCACATACACTCCGACATTGGCGGACCCGCGCCAAAAATCATTCCGAAATGCGTCACTGGGTGGATCAGATTTCAGACGTGTCAGAAACAATCCATCGTCGTCCGATATGTCCAACACGCGATCCTTGCGTTCGGCCGCCACAGTTTCGGTTAAAGTCGTGTCATCGGCCACAGGCACGACACTTGCCGTCAGAATGGCGAGCGGCGCGGCGTTGCTTGATTGTGAGTCACCCCCCAACACATCGCAGCGCGCCATAAGGGCAAAGTTGCGCCGCTTACTGCGCGTGTCGACGCAAAACCCATCGGGAGCGACCAAAACCACGTCGCCACCCATCAAGGCGATTTGGTCCTTTGGTGCGGCAGGCGCAAAAAGCCCGCCACCCTGTGCATCACCAAAGGCCAAAACCGGGCCGTTTCCGTCGTCGGTGCAGGCCATGAGACCTGCACACAAGGCAACGGCCCTGAGTGGTTTAGAGATCCATGTACTCATGCTTTTCTGCAGCGCCGCCAGGATGCGTCACCGCACCCCGGTATGTTTCGCCCACAAGCTTTGCGAATTTCCATAGAGCCCCCGAGGCATAAATCGTTTCGCGCGGACCAGCCCAATTGGCTTTGCGCTCCGCCAATTCTTCCTCGGACAGATCAACCGAAATCTCGCCCGAAATCGCGTCAATTGTGATCATGTCGCCGTCTTTGAGCAAGGCAATCGGACCACCATGCGCGGCTTCTGGCCCAACGTGTCCAACACAGAAACCACGTGTCGCACCCGAGAAACGCCCATCCGTGATCAGCGCCACTTTCTTGCCCATGCCCTGACCGGACAGAGCCGCCGTGGTCGCCAGCATTTCACGCATCCCCGGACCGCCGGATGGCCCTTCGTTGCGGATCACGATCACTTCACCTTCTTTGTAGGACCGCTCCTGAACCGCGTCGAAAGCGTCTTGCTCGCATTCGAAAACACGCGCCGGGCCGGTAAAACGCTGTTGGTCTTCCGTCATGCCGGCCACTTTCACGATGGCGCCTTCGGGGGCCAGGTTGCCCTTGAGGCCAACAACACCGCCGGTTTTGGTGATCGGGTTGGAAATCGGGTGGATTACCTTGCCGTCGGCTTCGATGTCGATGCGGTCCAGCTCTTCACCGATGGAATAACCGGAGGCGGTGATGCAGTCTTCGTGGATCAGACCCGCTTTGCGCAGCTCTTTCATCACAACATACACGCCACCTACCTCGTAGAGGTCTTTGGCCACGTATTGGCCGCCCGGCTTGAGATCGACGAAATAAGGCGTGTCGCGGAAAATCTCGCAGACGTCATCAAGGAAGAATTCGATGCCCGCCTCATGCGCCATCGCAGGCAGGTGCAGACCGGCATTGGTGGAACCACCTGTACAGGCCACAACGCGCGCCGCGTTTTCCAGCGATTTCAGCGTCACCACATCCCGCGCGCGGATGTTTTTCTCAATCAGGTTCATCACCGCCGCGCCAGAGGCTTCGGCGTATTGATCCCGGCTTTCATAAGGTGCTGGCGCACCAGAGGAGTTGGGCAGCGCAAGGCCGATCGCCTCAGAGACACAGGCCATTGTGTTGGCCGTGAACTGACCGCCGCAGGCACCCGCGGAAGGGCAAGCCACGCGCTCAAGAACGTCCAGCGCTTTGTCAGACATGTCACCGTTCTGGTGACGGCCAACCGCTTCGAACATGTCTTGCACGGTCAAATCGCGCGATGCGAAATCGGCAGGGATGCCTTCCACGTTTGGCGCTTTGCCCGGCAGGATGGAGCCGCCATAGAGGAACACGGATGGCACGTTGAGGCGGATCATCGCCATCATCATTCCCGGCAAGGATTTGTCGCAACCCGCAAGACCTACAAGCGCGTCATAGCAATGGCCGCGCATCGTCAGCTCGACCGTATCGGCAATCGCCTCACGCGATGCCAAAGAAGACCGCATCCCTTCGTGGCCCATGGCGATGCCATCTGTCACAGTGATCGTGGTGAATTCGCGCGGGGTGCCATAGGCCGATTTCACGCCCATCTTTACCGCTTGCGCCTGACGGTTCAGCGCGATGTTACAGGGCGCCGCTTCGTTCCAGCAGGTGGCCACACCAACCAACGGCTGGTGAATTTCTTCTTCGGTCATGCCCATCGCGTAATAATATGACCGGTGCGGCGCCCGCGCGGGGCCTTCGGTTACATGGCGGCTGGGCAGTTTGGACTTATCGAACTCGCGCTTGAGCATTGGGCTTTCCCTGGCTGAACATCGTATTTGCAATACCCACTGGCTTTGCCGCGCGCAAGCATGGGTATGGTTGTATTACACAGGTGGGGTAACTAGGTAAGCAGATCGAAAAGCACCGGCGCTCTCCTGCGTCCGGCTTTGGCCAAGGAATTTTGTCCCGCCATGGAACGCACCCTGTTTTCATTCATTTGGAAGTATTCGAAGCGCGATCAGTTTGTCCTGCTTGCGCTGACGATCATTACCTTTCCGTTTCTCTATGCAACGCTCGAGCTGCCTAAGCAGATCATCAACGATGCCATCGGGTCTGAACTTCCGACCGTGACATTGTTTGGTATGGAGATGCCGCAGATCCAGTTTCTGTTGCTTTTGTGCTTTGGGTATCTCGGCGCGGTTCTGGCCCACGGTCTGTTGAAGATGCGGTTGAACACGCTCAAAGGCATCACGGCCGAGCGTATGTTGCGGCGGTTCCGGTTCCAGCTTTTGACGCGCATGACGCGGTTCCCCAAACCGTATTTCCGCACCACAAGCCAAGGCGAATTGGTCAGCATGGTCACCGCCGAAGCCGAGCCGATGGGAGGGTTGATGGGCGATGCGATTGCCCAGCCTGTGTTCCAGGCCGGTCAGATGCTGATCATTGTGTTCTTTTTGTTTTTACAGTCGGTCTGGTTTGGTTTGGCCGCCATCGCATTGATCCCGTTGCAGGCGTGGATCATTCCGATCCTCCAGCGACAGATCAACTTGTTGAACAAAGAACGCATTCAGGAAATCCGCGGCCTGTCGTCAGAAATCGGAGAAACCGCCGCTGGTATCGCAGACTTGCGGGTCAATGGCGGCCTGCGGTTCCGCAGCTCGCAATTTTCATACCGGTTGGGTCGTTTGTTTGATGTGCGGTTCCGCATCTTCCAAAAGAAATTCTTTATGAAGTTCCTCAACAACTTCATCACCCAGCTGACCCCGTTTTTCTTTTATTCCGTTGGCGGCGTTCTGGCCATCCGCGGCGAAATCACCGTGGGCGCATTGGTGGCGGCGCTGGCTGCGTACAAAGATCTTTCCAGCCCTTGGAAAGAGCTTTTGACCTATTACAACCAGGTACAGGATATGTCTCTGCGCTGGGATATCGTGACCGAAAAGTTCGATCCGCGCGGCGTGCCAGACGAAGACCTGTTTGAAAATCCACCCTCCGAGTTTCCGCGTTTGACCGGCGATATCGTCCTGGACAAGGCCGGCGTCAGAACGGCGGACGGAACATATATTTTGCAAGGCCTCGATCTGACCATTCCAGGTGGCTCGATGGTCGGTGTGAAGGTCAAAAACCAGATGGAGCGCACGGCCCTGGCCGATTTGTTGACCCGAGAAGTTGAGGCTGCACGCGGGTCGGTCAGCATTGGCGGCACCGACATGTCAACGATCCACCAATCGGTGATTGGGGCGCGGGTGGGCTATGCGCCATCGCAACCAAACCTGTTCCAGGGCACATTCGCATCCAACCTGATCATGCCCTTGATGACCGAACCGCGTGATGACGGCGATGCATCACGCAGTATGTCAAAGCGCAAAGTCATCGAATCCGAACGCTCAGGCAACAGCACCGATCCGGTTCACGCCAATTGGCTACACCCGGAACTGGCACAGCTGTCTTCGGCTGATGAAGTGCGGCAATGGTGGTTTGATCTGGTGCGCGCGATGGGCATTGATGACTTTATCTTCCGCCGGATGCTGCGCTCCTTGATGGATGTCGACAAGCACGAAACGCTGGCGCGGGAAATCGTGGCCATCCGCGAAGAAGTGGCCGCCCGTCTGACCGAAGCTGGGTTGGACGATATGGTGCATCGGTTTGACCCTGACAAATTCAACCCGTCCATTCCGCTTGGCGGCAACCTGCTGTTTGCGTCGCCACGGCGGATGATCTCGCAAGAGGAAATCGTCTCAAACGGTGGTTTCCTTGGCATAATCGTCGAAGTTGGTCTGACCGGACAGGTCATCGGCATTTCCCAAACTCTGATCAGCACGCTGGACCGCACGTTTGGGCGGGACGGCACCAGCCACCCGTTGTTTACCGCGCTCAATATTGACGAAGAGCTGTACGAACGTTTGGTCAGCATCGCACGCAGACGCCAAGAAAAAGGCGACAGCGCGATCACCGAAGAAGAATTCTCTTTGCTGCTGACCGTCCCTTTCGCCTTTACCGCCGAACAAATCGGCCCGGCGTTCCCAGAAAGCTTCAAAGACGAAATTCTGAACATCCGGCGCGAGCTTGGTGCGCAACTGCGGGCGCAGGTCGGCGATTTGTTTGTACCGGTGGAACCCCAGAACTATCTGCCGCGTCTGACCATCCTTGAAAACGCACTTTACGGCCGGGTGTCGATGCTGGCCGGGACAGAAGCGGAGCAGATCGAAGATATAGTGGCCGAAATTCTGGCCAAACGGGATCTGCGACGATTGGTGGCCGAAGTCATCTTTGATACCGAAACAAGCGTCGGCGGCAGCAACCTGCCCGCAATTTTCCAGGAACGTATCGCGGTGTCACGCGCAGCCATCAAAAAACCTGATGTGCTTATCTTTGACAAAGCCCTGCCCAGCCACACGCAAGAAGAACGCCGCGCCACGCGCGCCCGTCTGCGCGCGCTTTTGCCAGATACAACACTGATCTTTCTGGAAAGCGGAATCAAAGAAACGTCCGCATTCGATCAGGTGATCGAGATCAAAAACGGTATGATCGAAGGTGTCCAGGTGCAAGAAAGAGAGGATCTTGCCGAAGAAGGCTCTGACGACCTGCGCAAAAAGATGGGGGTTCTGGCAGAAACAGAACTATTCAGCCAGTTGGACACGCGTAACCAACGCCTGCTGGCCTTTGCCGCGAATTGGTACAAAGCACCGGCGGGCAAAGCGATTTTCAATCAAGGTGAGCGCGCCGATGCCGCCTATCTTTGTGTTTCCGGCCAAGCCGTGCTCAGCTTTGACGACGATGACACGAACGAACGCTTTAACGTCAGCACCGTTGATCCGGGGCGCTTGATTGGCGACATGTCGATCATCACCGGCGAAGAGCGCAAATTGAACCTGAACGCGGTGACCGACACCGTCTTTTTGCGGATCAGTGCGGAAGAATTCCTTGCCGTTGTCGAATCTGATCCGGGTGTTCTGATCAGCTTGTTGCGCACGGTTTCGGGGTATCTGACAAATGCCGCTGATTTGCTGCGCGAGGCCAAAGTGCCTATCCCTCAGCCGGAAAATCTGATCGAAACGGCGGATGATTGATATTCTGCGCGCCGACTATACGGCGCAAAACGTTCAGATTGACGAGCTCCGCGCCACAAACCAGATATGGCGGCTGGTCCTTGGGCTTGTGGCCTTCACGGCTGTCTATATTGCGGCCAGCATCGGGTATTTCTGGATCGTTCTGGCCTCCGTCGACGCCACCAGCACCGCGCAAGGGCTGGCCGAAATCGAAGACGGGCGCACCCCATCGGCGATGTATGCGCTCTTGTTCCAGTTTTCCGCCGCTTGGCTGGGGGTGGCCATCGCCTGCACGTTGGTGCATCGTAGATCGTTTTTTGCCCTCTTCGGTGAAATTCCGGTCGCGGTGCGCCAGTTCTTTCAGGTTCTCGCGGCCCTCGCCGTGTTGGGCTTTGTGCTGACCATTCTGCCTCCCTATTCCAGCGATGTCGGTCATGTTCAGGCGCAAGCGTTGTCCGCTTGGGCCATTTTGCTGCCTGTCTCCCTTGTTGCAGTGTTCGTTCAAACCACAGCCGAAGAGCTATTGTTTCGCGGATATTTGCAACAACATCTCGCTGCACGCTTCAAATCCCCGCTGATCTGGATGGTGATCCCGTCCATTTTGTTTGCGATCGGGCACCATTCCCCGGAAATTGCGGGCGAAAATGCCTGGATCATCACGGCCTGGGCCGGTGTTTTCGGACTCTTGATGGCCGATCTGACCGCGCGTGCGGGATCACTGGGCCCCGCCATGGCCATTCATTTCATCAACAACCTGTCCGCCTTGCTGCTGATTTCCCTTCCGGATCAAATGTCTGGCTTGTCACTGTTCCACATGCCCTTTGGGATGGAAGACACCGATGCCTTATCGGCATGGCTGCCGGTTGATTTCGGTTTCATGGTCGTGATGTGGCTTACAGCACGGCTTGCATTGCGCCGATAATTGCATTCGTGCGCGCACAGGCGTATCTGACCAAAAGGCAAGCATTCGAGAAGACCCGCATGAACTGGATTTCCAACTACGTCCGGCCCCGCATTAACTCCATTTTTTCGCGGCGCGAGACACCCGACAACCTTTGGACCAAGTGCACCGAATGCGGCACGATGCTGTTCCATCGCGAAATGCGCGAAAACCTGAACGTTTGCACCAACTGCGGCCACCACATGGGCATCACCCCACGCGACCGCTTTATCGCGTTGTTTGATGGCGGCGTGTTTACCGAAGTGGCTGTGCCCGCACCGGTCACAGATCCATTGCAGTTCCGCGATCAAAAGAAATACCCCGACCGCATGAAAGCGGCCCAAAAGGGCACGGGCGAACAAGAGGCCATGCTGGTCGCCGCGGGCGACATCGGCCGCACGCCTATCATCGCTGCTGCTCAGGATTTTACCTTTATGGGCGGATCCATGGGCATGTATGTCGGCAACGCCATCATTGCCGCAGCCGAAGAAGCGGTGAAACAAAAACGTCCGCTTGTCCTGTTTTCCGCCGCCGGTGGCGCCCGGATGCAGGAAGGCATCCTGAGCCTGATGCAAATGCCGCGCACCACAGTCGCGGTGCAAATGCTCAAAGAGGCGAACCTGCCATATATCGTGGTTCTCACCCATCCCACCACAGGCGGCGTAACAGCCAGCTATGCCATGCTGGGCGATGTGCATATCTCTGAGCCCAACGCACTCATTTGCTTTGCCGGGCCGCGCGTGATCGAACAAACCATTCGCGAAAAGCTGCCCGAAGGGTTCCAGCGCGCCGAATACCTGCTCGAACATGGTATGCTCGACCGGGTCATCAAACGCACCGAGATGCGCGAAGAGTTGATCACGATCACCCGCCTCCTGATGGGGTTGCCTCCGGCCATCAAAGGCGATCTGCCCGCACCTGAGGGTGAGGCCACTGCGGAAGAGCCTTCCGCAAAATGAGCCAGGAAATCTCTGACGCCATCCTCGCACGGATGATGGCGCTGCACCCCAAGGTCATCGATCTGACGCTCGACCGTGTCTGGCATCTGCTGGAGCGTTTGGGCAATCCGCAGAGTGATTTGCCGCCTGTGATCCACATTGCTGGTACAAACGGCAAAGGATCGACGCAGGCAATGATCCGCGCCGGGCTCGAAGCGGTCGGGCACAAGGTCCATGCCTACACCTCTCCGCATCTGGCGCGATTCCATGAACGCATTCGCCTCGCGGGTAATCTGATCTCTGAACCCAGCCTCTCAGACTACCTCGACATCTGTTACGCAGCCAATGATGGCGCGCCGATCACCTATTTCGAGATTACCACCTGCGCCGCCATCCTCGCCATGGCTCGCACACCAGCTGATTACACCCTGCTGGAGGTCGGCCTTGGCG
>JABSSA010000173.1 GCA_013214665.1 Paracoccaceae bacterium | reverse complement strand
CGGTCAGATCGCGGACTTCGATCAGGTATTTGAAGTTGGTGAAATTGTGTGCCCGCAGCCATGACACTGCGAAATGCCGACGCGCGCCACAGATTACCTCATAAGCGTGCTCTTCCCCCTCCAACCGCCGGACGATGGCGGGAAATTCCTGACGGCCTTGCGATTTCAGCCCGTCGATCAAATCGCGACAGTTTTCTTCGTTGAGCAGCGCGTAATCCCGGTTGTGCCGTTCCCACATCCGACACTCTGCCGGATCAATCCATTGCAGTGTCTTTTCCTCGCGTTCACCAGAAAGACGCTCCGCCAACCCGGTGGAGCGTTTCAAAAAACGCGCGCTGTCTTTTGCTGCGCGCGTGGTGGGATCGGCGTCCAGATCGCTCAGGACATCGTCCATCAGGGCGTCGTGTTTGCGGGTCATAATTTCCCCTCCTTACGAAGCTGCGGGTGATGACTGGGCCAGGTCATGCGGATCAAATCTTCGATCTCGGTACAGACCGCATCCAGATAGGCACGGCAGCGTTTATGTGTCTCTGTGCGGGTCGCAGGGCCGGTTGTTTCATACACCGTTGATAGGTTGGCGGCGGCATTGTCGATCTCGGCGCTGTCTTTCAAAACCGCCTTCAGCATGTCGAGCGGAAAGACCGCATCCATCATCCGTTTGATCGCCTGATGCGCCGATTTTTGGTCGTTCATTTTGGTAGCTAAAATCTTAACGAAAGCATAATCGCGCGTACCCCCGTGGCGCGCGAGTTCGTTAAGGGTCGCACCCATCATTTTCAGGAAGTGCGCGGTAGAGCCGAAATCGATGTTGTTGGGCGGCGCAGGAATGATCAGCGCATCCGCCGCGCGCAAAACAGAGAGCGACAGCATCCCAAGGGCCGGGGGCGGATCCATGATGATGACGTCAAACTGATCGCGGATGGAGGCCAACCCTTCGCGCAGCCGGTCCAGCACAAAGGTCTGATCGCGGGCCATGCGGGCCGCGAATTCGTATTCGGCGTCGTAAAGCCCAAGGTTCGCCGGGATTAGCGCGATGCCCGGCCAATAGGTGGCATGCAACGCATAATGCAGGGTGGGCGGGCCACCGTGGCGGAAGAAGGGGTAAAGCGTATCTTCGTCTTCATCCACGTCTACATCCGGGTTCAGCCCGAACATCGAAGTGGTGGAGGCCTGGCTGTCGCAATCAATCACGCAAACACGGTAGCCTTTCAACGCAAGGTGCTGCGCGAAATGGCAGACCATGGTGGATTTCCCAACGCCACCTTTGAAATTTTGGATCGCCAGAACCAGCGCGCTTTCATCCGGGGCGCGGTGGGGCAGGGTTCCGAACACCTCGCGCATCCGGTTGACCTCGGCCAGACTGTACCCCGTGCGCCGCCCCGTCTCGGCGTCTTTATCGGGCATGGGCAGCCGGCCGTCAGCTTCTGCATCGCGAATGAGCTTGTCACTGCGGCCGACCATCTCAGCCGCGCGGCGCACGTTGAACCGCAGATCAAGCTGCTTTTCACTGCCGGGCGCATACAGCCTGTCGCGTAGGCGCGAGATGACCGTGGAGGCCCGATTTGCGAGTTGGTCCAGCTCTGTTAAAGTGACCGTAGAAAGGGCGGACTGCTGCATTGATGATCCTCTGATGGGATGCGTTGCCCGAATCATGGACTTTTGCGGCCACGCGCTCAAGTGTGAATTTTTGCAGGGATTGCCCAAAAAACCGGAAATCGCAGGATAGGGCGGGGATGGTTGGAAATCTGACCGGGGTGACTCGGATAAGGCGAAGATTTCAGGGAAACAGGCACCGTACTACCCGATAAGTAAGTTTTAGGGTTCTCAGGGATCGCTACACGGATCAAAGGCACCAATCCAACCAATCCCAAATGAAAAACACCCCTTTCTATTCTTTCTTCAGAGATTCAGGTGTTCGTGAGAGCCAACGCTTTGATAAAAAATACAGAAACTGGCCAAACCTTACATCATGGGGTGGCTTGGCTTACGATTCGGGAAGGTTCCGCCTACATCCTGGGATCGCTGCGCTTACAGCTTGGGTGGCTTTGAACTCTTACGTTTTGGGTGCCGTTCGCCAGCCCAAAATAGCCCGAAAAAAAGTGAGTCGCGCCAGTGGGTTGCGCGGGGCAGGGGGGCAGGGGGGCGGATTTAAAACATACATATTGGGATGGTTGAGCGGGAACCGTCGTCATGATATCTTACAAGCAAAGCGCAACAAAAGTAAGAATAGCGCGTAGTGGCAGGAGGGCAGCCCTTGTCAAAAACACCATACCGGACGATGGACGTTCGGCCAAATGCGGAAAGCCTGGTCAAGCCGGGTGAGTTGGTGGATCTAGTCGAGGTCACACCGCTGACGCTGGCGGATCGGCGCATCTATAACCAGCTGTTGGAAAACGCCTGGGACGCGATTGACAAGCCGGTCACGCATGTGATCGCCAAGGCAGATCTGCGCGGGTCACATAATTCGAATGATAGGGTAGGGGAGTCGGTTGAGCGGCTGATGTCCTCCATCGTCAAGGTGCGGGTGATGAAGGATGGCGAGCCCGCGATTGAACGGGTGCAACTGTTGGGCGGCAATATCGAAACCGCGCGCTGGGATGGGTTGTTGGAATACGAGATCCCGGCGCGGTTGCGGCGGATCATCAAGGACAGCACCGTTTTCGCTCGGCTTCAGCGCGAGGTGATGTTTGCGCTGAGTTCGAAATACGCGCTGACGCTGTATGAGATGGTGCAAAAGCGCGGCAATCTGCGTTGGAAAGCGTCGGAGAAGTTTTCGCTGGAGGATCTGCGCGGGGTGCTGGGCGTGCCCAAGGGCAAGCTGACGTCGTGGTCAAACCTGAAGATGCGGGCGATTGATCCGGCGGTGCAGGAGGTCAACGCGCTGAGTGACTACATGGTCGAGATTGCGCCGATCAAGACGGGCCGGCGGGTGACGCATGTGGAGCTGAAATGGTGGAAGAAAGATGCCAAAGGTGAGGCGGAGGTCGAGCGTTCGCTGCAGTTCTCCAAAGTGGGGCGGATGGCGCGCGCGCAAGAAACGCAAGCCCGGCCCGCCTGGCTTGAGGCCCGTGGCCCGGCGCTGCGCACGGAAACGTATGAAACCGCGCGGCTTCGGTTTCCGGGCTATGATATTTATTTCGTCGAAGGCGAATGGCGCGCCTGGGCGTCGGGTCGCGCGCCCGCGAAAGACCCTGATCGGGCGTTTTTGGCATTTTGTCGGAGTTATGCCGAGAATAATCCGATCTAGAGGTTGTTCTGGATCTGAGGGATTCCCGACAAAAGTGCGCGCGCTGTTTTTTGTGTCACTAGGCAGAATAACCTATAGTTTTTAGTGTATAAAATCAGTCATTGGCGCAAACTTTACGCAAATGCCAAGGTGTGTCGATGCCTGGGCTTCGCAGCTCGGCGACAAAGCCGACATAGAGGGATTGTTACATAGTTCGAATTGGCTCTTTGACTTTCCTGAACACTAAGATCGGCGACAGCCGGGTTTGGGTTAAGGGCAATCTGGGTCGCTCGTCGATAGGGGTGAAATGAAGGTTTCGTTGGGACTACTGCTGGCGGTTTGCTTGGCAGGGTTACAGTTTCTTGCTGTGACCTTTGTGGTCTTTTCGTCCTATCTGACCTCTGAGCGTGTGTTGCTGGATCACGCGCGCAACCTGCTGAGCGACGTGGGGTTGAACACGATCCAAAATGCACGCGGGTTCCTGTATCCAGCACGCGCCGCGACCGAGTTGGCCAGCCAGCTTGCCGAAAACGAAGTGATCGCCAGCCATGACCTGGAGTTGCTGGAAAAGCTGCTGTTTCAACAGCTCAGGCTCTCCCCTCAGTTTGCCGGTGTGTATTATGGCGATGAAGGTGGCAACTTTGTCTATGTGAAACGCGACACCGGATTGGGCCCGTTTCGAACCAAGATAATCAAACATGTGGAGGGTCAGCGGGAAACAGAGCTGATCTGGCGCGACAATAAATACAACCTAGTGCGTTCCTCGCTTGACCCGAATGACACATTCGACCCACGGCTACGCCCCTGGTATCAACAAGCCGCCGAAGAAAAGCTGGCGATTTGGACAGACCCCTATATCTTTTTCACGTCGCAACAGCCTGGCATCAGCGTCGCGTCGCCCGTCTTTGACCAAGACGGTGATATTTCGGGCGTGATTGGCGTTGATATCGAAATTTCGGATATTTCCCGGTTTCTGGCATCACTTGAAATTGGCGAAAATGGCCGCGCACTGATTATCAACCGCAATGGCGACGTGATTGCCCATCCGGATCAATCCCTGATCAGTACCGAAGATGAAAATGGCGGTCAGCGTTTTGTCAGCATTGATGAAATCGGCGACCCGGTGGCTCGCGCGGCTTTTGGTGGAATGCTTGCAAGTGGTGAAATCGGGCAGGCGGGCGAGACGACATCAACTTTCGTGGTTGATGGCGAAAAGTATGTCTACACTGTCAAACCCCGGATCAGCGATGTGTTGCCTTGGACCATTGCCGTGTACGCGCCTGAAAATGATTTTATCGGCGCAATCAAATCGAACCGCGTTGCAAATATCTGGATCGCTGCTGGTATCGCCTTGCTGACTGGAATTGCCGGAGTATTCCTGGCTTTGTGGATCTACCGCCCGGTCGAAGCTTTTGCAGTTCGCTCTGCCTTGATTTCGCAAGGCGAGCTTTCTCCATCAGACCCGCTGCCCAGCACCTATGCCGAATTGGAGCGGGTCAATGAAACTCTCGTGCATGAAATTGCGGAGAGGAAGAAATCGCAGCGTGAATATGGCCGGACATTTGATTTCTCAACGCGAGGTATGGCGCAAGTAGAGCCGGAAACAGGGTTAATTCTACGCGCGAATGCACGGTTTGGTGAAATCTTTGGATATGAAGCGAACGAAATTCTGGAGCTGTCGCTGAAAGATCTGTGCCATCCCGAAGATGTAGAGACCTTTTTGAACCAGGCCGCAGGCGAAGAGCCTAATACGGACGATTCCCAAGAACGCCGTTGTTTGACGCGAGATGGATCGGTTCTTTGGCTAAACATCCATGCCATCATGATCCGCGACGATAATGGTGAGCCTCTGCATGCGGTGGTGACGATCGAGAACGTGTCTCACATCAAAGAAAAGGAAAAAGAGATCCAGCAGCTCAACCGGGATCTGGTGCATACTGCACGGGTCAACATGATGAGCCATATGGCCACCAGCCTGGCGCACGAGCTGAACCAGCCGCTCACCGCGATCACGCAGAATATGGATGCGGCGCTGCATATGATGAGCGCAGAGGCGCCGGGTCATGATCTGGAGCCGATCCTGAGGGAATCTGAGACGCAAGCGCATAGGGCAGGGGACATCATCCGCTCGCTACGGGATTTCCTTCTCAAGGATGAAGTGCTGAAGGAAGACTTTGATCTTTCCGAGCTGATTGAACAATCGCTGCAATTGTTGCGATCTGAAGCGCGCGTAAACGGGGTTTTTGTCGGGTCCGAAGTAGAGCACGGCACCCGGGTTAAGGGATCCCGCGTCCAGATCGCCCAAGTCTTGGTAAACCTCGTGCGCAACGGCATTGAGGCCATCGCGGATGATAACGCACGACTCCGCGACATCTTGGTCACGGCCAAGGTTGGCGACAAGGACGCGATTATTTCGGTGGTCGATACAGGGCCGGGATTTGCGGAGGGGTTTGACCCCTTCGCACGGTTCGAAACCACTAAGAAAGACGGCATGGGCCTTGGCCTGTCCATTTGCAAAACCATCGTCGAAGCCCATGGCGGCAAGCTTTGGTTTGAGCGGTCTGACACCAGATCGCATTTTTGTTTTTCATTACCCAGGGCGACGAAAGAATGACCGAAGTCCAACCATGTGTGTTTATTGTCGATGACGATGAAGTCATCCGCACCTCACTGTCCCGCGCTTTGATCGCGCGCGGTATGACGGTACAGGCCTTTACCTCGGCTGATGCCTTTTTACGTGCCTATGACGATGACAAACCCGGCTGTCTGGTGCTGGATTATGGCATGCCGCATATGACGGGGCTGGAGCTGCAACAGCTCTTGGCGGCACAAGGGCGCACCATTCCGATCATCTTTATCACTGGCCATGGGGGCGTGCCGGAAAGCGTGCAAGCGATTAAGCGCGGCGCCATTGATTTTCTGGAAAAACCCTTCCGGCAAGACACGCTTTTGGACCGTATCCGCATCGCTTTTCAAAAAGACGCTCAAGCGCGAGAGGCCCGCAAAGTAATTGATGCGGCACGGGTCAAGTTTGATCGCCTGACTGACCGGGAACAGGAGATCGCGGAATTCGTCGTCCTAAATCCGGCCACCACATCCAGCAAAGACGTCGCCCGCGCCTTAGACATCAGCCCCCGTACGGTGGACCATCATCGCGCGCGCATCCTCGAAAAGATGGAAGTGAAATCGGTCGTCGCACTTGTGGACCTGTGCCGTAGCACCGGCATCTTGGGGTCAGTTGCGGATAGGGGCGGAATCCTGCGCTAAGGGATTTTCGTTGTGATTTTGGGCCATCTGTACTCGCCGGTTATCAGAATATGCGCCCATCCGAGCGGAGAGACGTGTGAGAGCAGGTTCTCCGGGTCGTAGGTTTCGGCATGCCTGCGTTTGGCGATGATCTGGTCGAGCCGCTTTGTATTCCAGTAGATGATGATCGCGGCCAAGAGGTTCAGCCCGGCCAGTCGGTCATCCTGGGCACGGCTGGAACGGTCACGGATTTCGCCTTGGCGACCGATGCGCAGAGCGTTTTTCAGAGCGTGGTGCACCTCACCTTTGTTCAACCCAATCTGAGCACGACGCTGCAATTCAGTATCGGTGAGCCATCGCGCGATGAAGAGGGTGCGCTCGATACGCCCGACTTCGCGCAACGCTACAGCCAGTGCATTCTGGCGCGGATATGACGCGAGTTTGCGTATGATCTGGCTGGGCTGGATGACCCCAGTTTCCATGCTGATGGCGATCCGCAGGATATCTTACCAGTGATCGCGGATCAGTTTTTCTCGCACTTTACCGCCAATCAGGTTCTTGGACGCGGCGGCAGGATCGAAGAGGAAGAGCCGCTTTGACGGCAAGTCTCGGATGGGTGGTGCGAACTGGTAGCCGAGCAAGGATGTCAGCGCGAATGTATGATCGGTGAAGCCGCCGGTGTCCGCATATTGCTATTTGATTTTCCTGCCCGCATCCGTGGTTAGCAGACCATCCAGAATGAACGGCGCTTCGTTCACGGTGGCCGGGATTTTCTGGGAAGCGAACGGGCCAAACTGATCAGACACGTGGGTGTAGGCCTTGATGCCCGGATCAATGCCGTATTTCGCGTTGATCAGGTTCATCGCCTCGCCGTGCCGCGTGGTCGGGAAGAACTGGCCGTCGTTAGAGGCGGTTTCACCAAGCCCCCAGATGTGTGCCATCGGCAGTTCGCTTTGCGCCTCAATGACTATAGCAAGAGCACGGTTGATAGCGTCACTGACAATGTGCCACTGTGAGTTGCGCTGAAGTTGCCAATATCCATGGCTATTTGAAGCCTCGGCCATTTGCGCAGGCCAAGGTTCAGCCCTTCCGCCAGAAGCACATTCATAAGTCCAAGCTTGTCGGAACTGACCGCGCCAGTGCGGAAATTGGTGAGGGCATCCGTGAAACCGACTTCGGTATCCACGGCAAGCATGATGTCTGTGATCCGTGCCTCTGGCATCTACACATAAAGATCGAGCACGAGCTGATCGGCTCAATCCGGTACGCTTGGCGGCAGGCGGTCGATTTTCAGTGCACCCGCCTCGATACTGGCGTGGGGCAACAACCCATTACTGGCCGCGCGGCTCAGCATTTTGAGGGCCGTGGCCATCCCCTGCTTTTTCTGGGCGAGCCATTCGTGCACGTTGAGAGGCACTGCCAGTCTTGTGCTGGTAGACAAGGCCGATGCGGGCACCAGGGATTTGGACCGATCGCCAAACCGCTCTGAATGCGCCAACCATATGTCGCCAGAGCGGAACGCATCACGCAGGTGAAAGAAGACAGCGACGGCCCACATCCTGATACCATCAGCCTTCAGGTGCCGATGCCACTTTGAGGTTTTGCGCAGGAAGCCTTTAGGTTGATCGTGTCCGGCTGTCTTGTCACGGATCAGATGCGCCGCTTTCAGCAAAGGTGCAGAGACCGGGGCGGCTTCGATCGGCAAAACGCGCAACATGCGCGGGGCATAGCGCCGGAACCGGCCCCATCCGCCAGTGACATCTGCCGGACTACAGCGTGACCTTCGAGGCCGAGGCGGACATGGTGACATTCCGTAATCGTGGCACGATGCTTGAGAGCGTTGTGGCTTCCATCTGGTAAGGACGTCTCGATCCAGACGCCTATCACGACGCCCGTTCTGCTGCTCCTGGTTGGGACATCTATCTGCTGGAGCGGGAGTGGCGTTCCTGGCTCGGATCAAATGAGATCGAGCCCAAGCACCCCGCTCGCCGCTTCATCAAGTTTTGTAAGAGCTGGTACGAGAAGCAAGGACGTCCATGATATCATGACATCATGATATCCGCACAACATGAAATCATGATATCAAGCTATTGAGAAAACATGATTTCATGGTGCCATGTAAAAAATAGCTAAATCGAGCAGGAAAATCATGAGCTACATCATCGGGATGGGTTCGCGGTCAAGATCACAGACCTCGACACACAACAGACAACATGCACGGAATTGGCAGCGGATCGCGCTGAGGCAAAGATCGAGCCGGAAATCCAGGCCTAGCCCTTCGGCAACATCAAGACGGCCTTGGCTGAAGCCCCGCGCTTCGATGCCTATATCCTCGATGGTCGTCCACACTCCTCGCAGCAAACTCTAGAGATAGGGAAGGCGGCTGACCTGATCGTAATTCCAACCGGGCAAACCAAAGACGACCTACGGCCTGCTGTGAAGCTGGCACACGGCCTGGCCGATGCAGGGATCAGCCTCGGCAAGAATGCTTTTGCCCTGGTGAAGACGACAAACAGTGACGCCGAGTTGAACGCCGCGCGGGCATATCTCGAACAAACTGACTGCAAGACCCTTGGGGGGTTGTGCCTGTATCAACAGCCTATGGCATTGCGCACGACGCCGGGAAGGTCATCACAGAGACGCCGCACCGCACGCTCAACCAGAAAGCTGAGCGGCTTGCAAAGTCGATCATTGATCGTCTAGCGGCCAATGAGGTGGCGGAATGGTGAACACATCACTCTTGAAAAAGGGAACCCCCAAAGCGTGAGAACGCTCCAAGCGTGATCGAGGCTGATCCTCGGCCCACAGAGGGTAAGAAGAAACCTCTGCAGGGATGGTGCCGCCGGAAGTCTTCGATGCGTTCAGTGCGAGGGCAGGGGAGGAATTCGGCTTCTCGAAGGGCGGGAGGTCTCAGCTCTTCATGGCGATGTGGGAAGTTTATAGCTCCATGAAACGCTGATTCCATGGTATCATGTAACCATGTTTCCATATAATGCGTTATCAGGCAATCACTGTCGGATGGTGTTACCGTTCTTCAGAAACCATTGGTATGTCTCGGCGATCCCCTGATCCAGTGGGATGCTAGCTTTCCAGCCGAGGCGCTCGAGGCGGCTGACATCCATGAGTTTGCGCGGGGTGCCGTCGGGCTTAGAAGGGTCGGTTTGGATCTCGCCTTCATAGCCCACAGCGCTTGCGACCAGTTGAGCAAGCTCCAGGATCGTGACATCTGTGCCGGAGCCCACGTTGATGTGGCTCAGCATGGAGTCGGTTTCACGGTCATAGGTCTCTTTGGGCAGGTCCAGCACAAAGAGCGATGCTGTTCTGGTCACCGAATTATCCAAATGGGGCCGCTCTACCCAAGACCTGCTGGACACGCTGAACCAACTGGCTGGCTGGAACGTCTCGGTTGTCGCAATGTCAGGCATGACCTTTGAACTCGACAGCCCCCATGGCCGCATGATGGCCAACATGCTGGCAGGGATCGCTCAGTTCGAACGCGACCTCATGAGCGAACGCATCAAATCTGGCCTCGTCGCCGCCAAAGCACGCGGCAAAAAGCTGGGCCGCCAACCCGACCAACGCCCAAAGTCAGATCGCCTCGCACCCAAAGTCATGGCGCTGATCGAAGAGGGACGATCCTACCGTTGGATCGCCCGTGACCCCGGCATCAGCAAAAACACTGTGTTGGCAATCGTCAAGCGTTCGCCTTTCAAGGACAGTGTAAGTTAGATGGCAGCCCAGATCAGAGACGTGGAAGGATGCATTTTTTGCGACATCGTTAATGGTCGTGCGCCAGGCCATTGGATTTATGAAGATAAGTATGTCGCAGTATTCTTATCTTTAGAAGGGCAACCACTCATCATTCCCAAGCCGCACTTCTCGGACATTTTCGAGCTGGATGAGATATACGCCGCCGCAATCATGAAAGCTGCCGTGCGCGTGGCCAAAGCAACAAAGATCGCAATAGGGTGTGACGGCATAAACCTGGTTCAGTCCAATGGTACCCCTGCCGGACAAGACCTGTTCCACTTCCATCTGCACATCAAACCAAGATTCATTGGCGACGATGTCACATTACAATGGAACACGAAAGCAATCGACGAAGCCATTCGAAAAGAAACGTCTGATACAATCTCAAGGCAACTTAATAAAATCCCTTAGCGCAGGATTTCGCCCCTACCTGCAACTGACCCCATCTTCAACGAATGATGTTCACACTTCCGCGAGGATGAGGGTTTGTTTCGTCTTTTTGGACTGATTAGGTAAACAAACCCATATGAAGCTGCAGGTCGCTGCGACAGAAGTTACGCGCGCTCTTGCCAAGTTTGAATGTTGCTCTGGGTGGGTAGGCAAGAGTTGCACCCGGTTGATGCGGGGATTTGGTTCGGCCTTAATGGTAATTATGTAAAATAATTTCGTTTCGATAGAGGCGCGAGAACGGCGTTTTGTTTGGTTTATATGCCGTTCGAACCTGATGCCCCACCAACCCTAACGCACCGCCCAATCCGCGCCCCAGGCGTTTTTCCACAATTTGTCGTAGCTCACATTCGACACCGCGGTACCTCCGCGCCAGAGGTCAAACTCGGGTGCGGTGTAGCGGTCGAAATGGGCGCTCAGGCGGGTGCGGAGTGAGGCAAGAACTTCGGCATACTCGGCAACATCGATCAGGTTTACGCGCTCCTCCGGATCCTCATCCACACAGTAAAGCGTGTCGCTCAGTGGGAAGGACGGCGCGCCGGCAAAACGCTGCGCATAGACCCAGCGTTTTGTGCGGATCACGCGGGTTTCTTCTTGCTCGTAAAACACCGCCTCGACCTCGTCCAAACCGGCGCCCTTCAATGCGGGCGTCAAATCGCGAGCGGCACTGGGCAGGCTAGGAGCAGCCTCAACCCCAGCAAGCGTCGCGATGGTGGGGAACAGATCGATCTGGCTCACCAAACCTTCGTAAACCTCGCCCTGCGCGATCCCCGCTCCGCCCGCGATGAGTGGGATGTGATACGACGCGCGGTGCCCTGTCGACGGGAAGGCCGCCGCGCCGTGACCCCATACCCCGTTGTGACCCAACGAAAAGCCATGGTCCGAAGTGAAAATAACGATCGTCTCTTGATCGAGGTCCAGCCGTTCCAGCGTGGCCATGATGCGCCCTACCCCGTCGTCAATCAGGCTGACTTGCGCGAAATAGTTTCGCAGCGCCTCCAGATTGTTGGGCAAAAGCAACGGCCCTTTGAACTGTTCGCGCACGCCGCCTTCTTCCACGCGCAGGCCGAACCGGGTGATCACATCTGGCGAGACCCCTTCACGCGGGATCGAGTGTAGATCGGCGGTGTCGTATAGATGATCAAATTGCGTTTGAGCCTGCCCTTTGATCGAGGGCCAATGCCCATACGGCCCGTTGTAGGGCACGAAAGCAAAGAATGGTTCGTCGCGGTCGGCCTGCTCTTCCAGGAAAGCCACGGTTTTGTCGGTAAAGAATTCAACGCTGTGGCCCGGCACGCGGTAACGCTCGCCCTGATCAATCACTTCGTTGCCCTGAAAATGGGTGGTGTGGCCGTGCGGGAATGTCACCCAATGGTCAAAGCCCAACTGCGGTTCAAACGGCACGCCCAAATGAAACTTGCCGATCAGTGCGGTGGTGTATCCGGCCTGTTTCAACAGCATGGGCAGGTTTTCAAAACCAGCAATAGCCGACCAGTTTTCCGGCCATTGATCCATCAGCCGATCATCAAGCCAATTGTGTACCCCATGTTGGCTGGGCATTAACCCGGTCAGCACAGATGCGCGACACGGAGAGCACATCGCGTTGGTGCAATAGGCATTCGAAAAGCGCACCCCCTGCCCCGCCAACTGATCCAGATGCGGTGTGTGCAATTCGTCAATGCCCGAACAGCCCGGCATATCCGCTGATTGGTTGTCCGACATGATCAACACGATATTCGGGCGTTTCATGTGTGCTCCCATCCTCATTGACGCAACAGATGTCGCACGAGCGCGCAGCGCTGCACAGATACTATTTGATGTGCGTGTTCCGCGCATTTTGGGCGCGATCGCCCAATATTTGCCACCATTCTGCCACAGACCTTAAGGAAAAGGGGATCGACGACCCAGCCCAGGACCTGTCATGGAACTCTCGCCGATTTTTATTGATGCGATCAGGGTGCTTCATCTTTTTTGCTTTGCTGCAGGGATGGGGATTGCGGTCTTTTTTGATTGGCGCGCCATTCGTGCATCGCACGTTGAGATCAGCCAGGATGATCTTGGCGTGCTCAGCGACATTCACGCGTGGATCAAAATGGCGTTCGGAGGGCTTTGGATCACGGGTGTGGTGCTGATCTACATCCGAACGGGGTTCGAGCTTGGTAACTTCTCTCCCAAGCTAATTACAAAGCTCGCCGTTATGATCCTGATGCTTTTGAACGTGCTGGCGATCACGCGCTATGTTTTGCCCATTTTTGGTGAAAACGTCGGGCGTACGATGTTTGAGCTGCCCTACAGAAAATTGGCGACCATGTCCCAATGCGCGATCAACTCGATCTTCTTCTGGTTTGCCGGGCTGACTTTAGGGTCCAGCGTGGTGCTCAAAACGCAAGGTTGGGATGTTCTTTTGCCGATGATCTTGGGTGGTTTTGCGGTGTGCACGATGGGCGGCCAGTTGATCATGTTGGTCATGTTCGCTTGGCACAGAGTTAAGACGTCGCTCGCGCTCAAGAACGCTTGAAGCACGTGCAGAACGTCGTGCGCGATGCCGTGTTTGCGGCGCGGCCGGTGTCATTTTGAAAGAGGGTGAGCGACAACGGCCACTGATCACAGGTGTGTTCCGAGGTTGAGGTAGACCATAAACACTTTTTACGGGAGCCCGATGAACGAGACATGCCAAGACTCGTATTTTTCTTTAGTATTATACACTTAGGACGAGAAATTCAGCAAAGGCCGCTTGCGTGTTCACGAAAATGCGATCTAAGCTTATCCCAAGTGACAAGTGGACAAGTAAAAACCAAAACCCGCCGCAACGATCAAAGACGCCACAGCCACACACCTATGCAGCCAAGGCAAACATATCAGGCCATTTCTGGTCTAACGTATCCTTTTGGAGGTACGCCATGACGCCCAGTCTACTTGCGCGCTATCCAAACTGGCTGGCCACACAAATGGAAACGGGCAACTTTGGCGCGGTTTCCATGGCTTACTTCTATCCCGCTGAGATCGAGTATGACGGCAAGTGTTACTTGGTCGAATCCCCGGGCGATCTGGTGCGCGTGCTCGCCACCTACCACGCCGTTTTCAATCATTTTGCCCTGCGTCCGCATAAGTTCAAATTGAACAACAGGCCAAACTGGACCTCCAAGCACTTCCGAGTTTTCGTCGAACAAGAATTCCGGGCGCCTGGCAGCGACCAAGCAATGGTTGCCCAACTCGAATTTTTTCTGAAGTGGCGAAAGTTTCGCCCAGGCATTTGTAAAGTCGTGGTGCACAAATTACCGCATGGTCGAAGGATTGCTGCGCAGCGTGTGGTCAAGGCCCTGGAAACTTCAGGCCGGCAAACCGAGCCTCAAGAAAAAGAAGATTTAGTCAAAGTGCTTTGAGTGCCAATAAGTGCTGCGTTGTGAGCCGGTAAATCGTGAATGTGATACCGGCACAATCCAATACGCCATTTTCCACCGCTCAGATGGATACGAGAAAACACCGGGTAAGGTTCGCGATACAGCGACCCTTCTTTGTAAATGTCGCTGCAAATGTGAATAGAGCCGATTGTGTTTTCGTCTTCGTATACAGAAGACACGATGGTGCGCACCAAATCGATCACACCCGTGTCCGCCATATGTTGGCGCACGGTTTGAAAGGTGTCTCGAAACGCTTGCTCGGTCACAACCGTGCGCGTGCCTTCCACAGTCTGCAAGGTCAGTGGCAGCGAAAAACACGAGCGAAAACAATCGTATTTATCATTCAAAATCGCGTCACCGCTAACCTCTAGCAGGTCTTGTGCAATCCGCTCTGCAGATTCGTCCGTTTCCATCCTGTCGCCTTGTCGTGCCCCTTGCGCGCGGAATGTAGTTCAGACAGCGACAATGCGGCAACGCGTTGTGAGTCAGATAGTTGAAATATGTATGCAATTACCAACTATAACGCGAATACTGTGTCGTTTTCTGGAGACGAAAGCTCCAATTCTCTTTCACTAAAGCGCCTGAGATTAAAATCTTTCGGGTATTGATTCGCCTCCGTTCCCTGCGCCGGATCAAATAATTCTCCCAAGGCGTGCGACTCTTCTACCAAGAGTATGAGGGCCACAGAATTTAGGACAAATGTCCAAAAAACAGTAATTTAGAATTCAACGCCGATTTTTGACGAGCCTGATTTCACTATTTCCACGGATCAATTCGAACCCGGAAAATCGGAAGACGGACCCGTGAATCCGTCTCCCGGAACGTGCGAGTGTCAGAGAAAGCGCCCTACCCGTTCACGCCTGTCAACACCGAGGGTGGCAATCCGTCGGGCAAAGGCCCAGCACCGGCATCACCCACCACCTGTTGTGCGAAGGTAAACAGATTGTTGGGGTCGTATTTGGCCTTCACTCGCTGCAATACGGGGTATGCTTCAGCCCAGAAATGTGCGGCGTAGTCTGGATCCACGACGGATGGGTAATTCTGGTAAACCTCGCCATTCCAATACGGCTGCACCATGTCATTCCACTTGGCCAGAAAATCCTCACACCATGTGCGCTCCTAATCATCTTTCCAAAAGACGTCGAGGATCAGGTTAAAGGCCGCGTCGCGATGGACAAAGGCGTTAGACAGACGATCCCGCTCTGCAATTGCACCGCCATAGACCTCCATGTATGCAAACGACTTGTTGGGCAGCGATGTTTTCATAAAGCCAAGCATCTGCTGCCATTCGCCAAGCGCCAGATCGCGGGTCACGTAGTGGGAGGATTTGTCTTCCAACGGGTCTGGGCCGGGCGGCATAGGCGGCATTCCTTGCGGATAATGCAGCAGCTTGTGGTTCATCACATAGAACGTATCGACCGCCTCCCAGAAATGATCCCGCAACATACCAGGCAGCGCCTTGAGCGGCGCAATGACATCTGGCCCCTGCCCCACATCACCGGCCCAAAGACCGCGCACCATCAGGAACGGTTTCATCTTGGTTTTGCTGTCGTCGACATATTGGAAACCGATATGAAGCTGCAGCGTCAGATCCGGCCCCGCCACGCTGTTGAGCATGTAATCGTTCTGCAGATAGCACAGCGCTTGTGCCGCCTGTTCTACCTCTTGATCCGTGTCCAGCGCCCAATCGAGCGCGAAACCATAACACTTATCAAGGTCATGCAGCTGAAACTTTACGGTCAGCAAGATCCCGAAATTCCCACCTGTGCCGCCACAAACGGCCCACAGCAATTCTGGGTTCTTGTCCTTGTTAGACACGGCAACCGTCCCGTCCGCCAAGAGCACGCGCACTTCAATCACGTTGTCGCAACTGATCCCGTATTTTGCGGCCGTAAAGCCAAAGCCGCCGCCCTGGACATAGCCACCAACACACACATCAGCGCATTCGCCGCCCGGCACGTTCAAGTGATACGGGTCAAGCGCCTGTTGGAAATCACCAAACTCAACGCCGGTTCCGCAAACGGCGGTTTTGGCGTCTTCGTCGATAAGGATGCCGTTCAGGTTTTTAACATCGATCATAACACCGTTGTTGCCGGAAAAGCCCGCGGTGCAATGCCCGCCTGAGCGCACGGAAAACGGCAACCCCTGATCGCGACAGAGGCCCAATGCCAATGCCGCATCAACTTCGGTTTTGCAGTACAGGATGACGATTGGGTGGAACTGGAACACCGGGTTCGACAGCATCCGGTCAGCGTCGTAGTCTTTGTTCGACGGAAAGATGATCTCCCCCTGAAAAAACGGGCGCAGCGCCAGGATGGCATCGCGCACCTCGTGGCTGCCGCCGAAATCATCAACCGACATGGCATTGCAGGTTTCAATAAACGCAGCATTGCGTTTGTTGCGTGTGGAATAGCTGAGGGCCATGAGGTCTCCTGATGATCTTTGGATAAAATCTGGGTGTGGTTTCTTCTATTTTGGGTCGAAAAATTTACTCGGTTAACGTGAGGTTAACGGCACGCTAGCAAGCAAATCCCTGATCACAAACGATTCTTTTGAATGCTATCTTGGATAGAAAATTTGCGCGGCTACGCGGCGCTCCACAGGTTTTGCGCCTCAAGCCACTCGGCAGAGGCCGGATCATCTGCCCAATCAGCCATCACCTCCGCCAACAAGGTCTGCACCTGATCCCCCTGCCCCGCAGCACGGCGGGCTTTGATCATCGACAGACAGGCACGGCGATAAAAGGTCGGCACATCAAGAGCTGCGGCCATATCAATCGCCTGCTGCAAGGCCTGAAAGCCTTCATCGGCGCGCCCTGCCCCGAGCTGAATCAGCAAATCACCCCGCACGCGCTGCAATTCGGATTGAATCCAAACCTCGCCCTGGTTGCCATAGCTTTCGATCGCCTCGTCGATCGACGCGAGCCCCAAGTCAGGTTGACGCGCGTAATCATAGGCCTGCGCCCGGATCAGCAGACTGCGCGTGCGGAAGGTGCCATAGCCAAGCGCGTGCAGCTCATCCACCGCCGCCACACATTCGGCCAGCCCCGCCTCAACCTCGCCATCGACCACGGCAAGAAAACCGCGAAAGATCTCGGTGATGGCTTCCCATACCGGCACTTTGTGCTGCGTCGCCAAGGTGTGTGAGCGATCAATCTCGACCCGCAACCGATCCCAGTCTTGCAGATTATAGGCCAGCACCGCGTTCCAGCCGTGCACAATCACGCTTTGAAACGGGTTGTTCAGACGATCGCCAATCGCCAAAGACCGGTCGCGCCAGGCATGAGCGGCGGCGGTTTCACCGCGCAGCCAATGGGTCAACGCCACACCCATCGCGCACATAAACGCAGGGTGCGAACCAAGCGCGGTCATCGCCACATCCTGTTCGTCAGGCGGATCACTTTCATAAAGCTCGGTCGCGGTGCTCAGCAGATCAATCGCACGCTGCGGATCTTCCCATTGCTGATAAAGCGTGATGCCAAGCGCCATGTTGGCTTTGATCCGCAGCTCTGTATGACCCAGCCGTTCGGCGAGCGCCTGCAACAGCTCCCCTGCCCCGCGCGCCTCGACCTGTTCGCCGCGCGCCGCGTAATACCGCCACATGCCAATCAGCGCGGTATAGGATTCCTCGCTGTCGCCCGCATATTCGGCCAGCGCCCGCGCACGGGAGTAGGCTTGTTCCACCTCTGGCTTGCTTTGACCTTCGACGATCATCAGCGCCGCGCCAAGTGCAATTTGTAACGAGAATTCGCGCTGCGCCCGTTCTGGCGTTTCCTCCGTGGTCTCCAGATGGTGCAGCGCCGTGCGCAGCAAGGCCAACGCTTCGGTATTTTCACACCGGCTGATCGCACGCTCCCCTGCCCTGTGCCACAAGGCGATGGCTTTGTTACTTTGGCCCGCTTCAGCATAATGGCGCGCTAATGTGGCAGGTTCCTGATCTGCGATTTCAGGGAAATGCGTATCCATCGCCATCGCGATGCGCGCATGGAGCTGCTGTCGGCGCCCAGCGACAAGGCTGGTATAGGTCGCGTCGTGCAAGAGCGCGTGTTTGAATTCGTAAATCGTATCTTGGCCTACCGAACGCTCAAAGATCAGTTCAGCATCCGACAGTCGCAACAAAGCATCCTGTAACACGCCCGCCGGAACACTCGCCACAGCTGCGATAAGGCTATGCGAAAACTGGCGTCCAATCGCAGCACCGATCTGGGCCACATCTTTGGCCGATGATAGCCTATCCAATCGGGCGATGAGCGAGGCATGCAACGTCGGAGGAATGGCAACCGACGTCATCGCGCCTTGCATCTGGTAGGTGTCGCCTTCAAGGATGAGCAACCCGCTTTCCAAAACGGTTTTTGTGAGCTCTTCGACAAACAGCGGGATCCCGTCGGCCCGGTCGATGATCTGTTCAACCACCTCCGCGGCCAGCGCCTTTCCTTGTGTCACGCTGTTCACCAGCGCGCGCGCTTCGCGGTTACCAAGGCGGTTCAGCGCGACGGTGGTCACATGGCTGTGGCGAGGCCAAGGCGGTGTGAAACCGTGACGCGTGGTTGCCAGAACCAGAAGGCGAAGCTCAGCCGCTTCTCGCACAATCATCGTCAGAAGTTCGAGCGATGTCGCGTCGATCCAATGCAGGTCTTCGAACATCAAAAGCACGGGCCGTTGAGCGCACAGGGTGCGCAACGTGGCCAACAAAGCGTTCAGCGTGTGCGCCTTTAGTTCTTGCGGTGTCAGATCATCCAGAGGGGAGGGGCCTTCGAACGGGATCGACAAAAGCGACGCATAAAGCGCGACATTCTCGGTTAGGTTTTCACCCACATCTGCTAGATTGCTTTCTAGCTTTGCCAGCTTCTCGGCCGTGCTGTCTTCGCGCGAAATGCCAATGATCCGCGTGATCTGACCGATGATCGGATGCAGCGCGGAATCGCGGTGATACGGCGAGCAATGAATCGTCATCAGCCGATGGTCTTCGTCCGCCAAACGCTCTTCCAGCGCGCGACCGATCCGCGATTTGCCAATGCCCGCCTCGCCGGTCACCAGGGCCACGCGGCCTTCGCCATTGACGGCGCTGTGCCATCGACGCTCGATGATTTCCATTTCTTCTTCGCGGCCGAAAACCGGGGAAACACCTTCGAGGTTGCGGGCAGAAAACCGGCTTTCGTCATCACTGAGCCCGATCACCTGGCGGGCGTGCACCGGATCGCCAAATCCTTTGACCGATTGAAATCCCAGATCGCGATACTCAAACCGCCCTCCGACCAAAGTGTGCGTGCGCTGGCCAATCACGATGGTGTCCGGGTCCGCCAGCTCTTGCAGGCGCGAGGCCAGATTTGTCGTCTCACCGATCACCGCGTTTTGCTGTGCGACGCCCTGCCCAACCAGATCGCCCACAACCACAACGCCGGACGCAATGCCAATGCGCGCCTGCAAGGGTTTATCGAGGCCCAGCTTCAGCCGCCCAACCGCGCCAACGATTTCTAGACCGGCCCGGATCGCGCGTTCGGCATCGTCTTCGTGGGCCACCGGATAGCCAAAATACGCCAAGATACCGTCGCCCATATAGGTGGCCACCATACCATCGAGCTTGTTGATTTCGGTCGCGGCACAAGACAGGAACGCGCCAACAACATCGCGGTTTCGCTCTGGGTCCAGCTTGGTCGAAAGCTCGCTGGAGCCCACCATATCGCAGAACATGACCGAGATGTGCCGGCGTTCCGCATGGCTTGCATCTCCGGCCGCCGTGGGAGCAAGCGGGGCAGGGGCGATGGGTTGCGATGCTGGCTCTTGGCGAGCGGGCGCCCCATCCAGCTTGGTCCCACATTCAGAACAGAACTTGGCCCCGGGCGGGTTTGCGTGGCCGCAACTTGCGCAGGGGCGAGGCAACTTGGTGCCACACTCTCCGCAAAACTTAGAGCCGTCGGGCACTTCAAACTGACAGCTCGGGCATTGCATATGACGTGTCCTAATCCGCGCAGGAGGTTTCCCGCGACCGTGGAAAACTTCACGCTAGAGTTTGAACTGAGTCAATGAAAACCGGGTACAAGATCAGATATTTCGAAAAATTGCCCATGGGCAACTTTTTCATCTGAGGTGCAATTCTCAAAAATTGCCCATGGGCAATTTTTTTAGGATGCCCCCTCGCGCGCCTTGATAAAACGCTCAAAATCTGCGCGCAGCTCTGCAGTGCTCAGATCTTTGTCGAACTCAACCACCGTCTTGCTTCCCCGCACACGCGCGGTAATCGCGCCATACGTGGCCGACGTGTCAGGCTTTTTGCCCTTCATATCCTTCACCGCTTTTTTCAGCTCACGCATCACAGCCGCGCCATCCAAGAACGCGGCTTGACCCATACGGGCCTTGTTCTGGTGTACGCCAATTTCCATCGCGCGCGACCGCAAAACCAACGCAGCGCCCTTGTCATCCAGCATTGGCTTCAGATCGCGGGCGTGGCGTTCTTTGATGTCGTGGATGGTGGCGAAGGCTTTGACAATCTCATTCGGCAGCTTTGCCATCTGCAGGTAACGGCTCAGCCAGGGGGTGCTGACTTCCAGCCGTTCGGCCATCATCTTTTGCTTGCCGCCGTAATACAACTCGATGGCATCGGCATAGTCTATTGCCCTTTCATAGTCACTGATATCAACCCGATCGCGGTTTTCGATATCGGCCAAACGAAAGGCCTCTTCATCGGTCAGATCGCGGACTTCGATCAGGTATTTGAAGTTGGTGAAATTGTGTGCCCGCAGCCATGACACTGCGAAATGCCGACGCGCGCCACAGATTACCTCATAAGCGTGCTCTTCCCCCTCCAACCGCCGGACGATGGCGG
>JABSSA010000172.1 GCA_013214665.1 Paracoccaceae bacterium | reverse complement strand
GCCACCATCTGGGGTGAAAATGTGCCGCCAATCATGGTGCCAATGACTGCAACACAGGCGTTGCGCACGGGGCGCGGAAACGACACGTCATATCCGCGTTTAGACAGATGTATCGCCGCAGCCGCCACCGCCATCATCCCGCCAATCAGGTATGGCAATGGCAACCCGAGAAAGGAGGCAACAACGCCGCCGACAGCCCCCGGTGCCAGAAGCGCGAGCTGTGCCTGCAAAGGAAATGAAGCTGAGGTTGCCATGGCCGCTAGATGCGCTTGCAGTCACACAATCGTCAAGCGGTGCTCTGCCATCGTCTGGTCAAAACACTGGACTTGCATCGCATCCCGCATGCTAGGCTTTGCTTTGTGGTTGGCCATATGCCTGGCCAACCAATGAACAAAAGGGAGATTTTTATGTGTGATGTCTGTGTGATGAATGCTGTCAAAGACCGGATGCTGACACGGCGATCCTTTTTCCAAGCCACGGCTGTTGCAACGGCGGGGGCCGCGATTGGCCAGGCAACGGCCACACCTGCGCTGGCTGCTGGCCACGGCGAAGTGCACGATATGACCCACGTGTATGACGCCGATTTCCCCACCTATTTCGGTGTGCCTGGGGTTGAGATCAGCCAATCATTCAATTTCGCGGAAAGCGGCTTTAACCTCTTCCAACTCAATCTCAACGAACACACCGGCACGCATATTGATGCGCCTTTGCACTTTTCCGCAGATGGTCAGGCCGTGAATGAAATCCCAGTGAGCAATCTGGTCTGCCCTCTGGCGGTGGTCGATATTGCCGCCAAAGCCGAAGCGGATGCGGATGCCCAAGTGACGCCGGATGACCTCAAGGCGTGGATCGCCGCAAATGGCGATATCCCGGAGGGTGCATGCGTGGCGATGCATTCCGGTTGGGCGGCCAAGGTGGGCGGCGCGGGCTTCCGCAATGTGGATGGTGACGGCGGTATGCATTTCCCCGGCTTCCACGTTGAGGCGGCGCAGATGTTGATCGAAGAAACCGGGGCTATGGCCATGGCGGTGGATACGCTGTCGCTTGATCATGGGCCATCTGCGGACTTTGCGACCCATTATGCGTGGCTACCTACCAACCGCTATGGCATCGAAAACCTCGCCAACCTCGACAAGGTGCCTGCCGCCGGTGCGACCCTAGTCGTGGGCGCGCCCAACCATCGCGGCGGCTCTGGCGGGCCTGCACGCATCTTTGCCATGGTCTGACATGGCGACGGTCCCGCTTTTGAACGATGAAGAGGTCAGCGCAGAAGCGCTGGCCGTCTTTGACGACATTCGCGCCACGCGCGGTACGGATGTGATCAACAACTTCTGGCTGGCCTTGGCCCATGATCCGGCGTTGCTGAAAAGCACATGGGAGCGGCTCAAAGAGGTGATGGGCCACGGTACGATTGATCCTCTGGCTAAAGAGATGATCTATATTGCTGTCTCAGTTGCGAATGCCTGCAGTTATTGTGCTCATTCCCACACCGCCGCCGCGCGCGCCAAAGGCATGGATGACGCCATGTATGGCGAGCTTTTGTCGATCATCGCAATGGCGCACCAGACCAATGCTTTGGCAACCGCTTTGCAGGTGCCCGTGGATGAGGCGTTTCAGGCGTGAAGTGCTTGAGTATCGGTGCCCTGTTGCTGCTGGGCAGCGTGATGACCGCAGGGGCGCAAGACATAAATTGCGACTACCCGACAACGCAGGTTGAAATGACTGGCTGTGCCGCGTTGGATTTTGAAGCGGCAGATGCCTCTTTGAACACGGCTTATCGACAAGCTGTTACGGCGGCCAAAGAAATGGATGGCTATGTGCCGGGGCTTGAGCCGACGCATGAAGAGATGTTGCGCGATGCGCAACGCGCGTGGATCCCGTTCCGGGATGCGGCCTGTGCCGCCGAAAGCAACATCGCGCGGGGTGGCACCTTGCAAAATCAGCTCTTTTTCATGTGCCTGACCCGGCTAACAGAACAACGCACCGATGATTTGTGGTTCTTTACCGAAGGGATGACAGGAGGGTAACGCAGTCCTTTGAGTGCGACACCCTCCAAATGGAGAGGACATGAGCGACCCAAAGTTTGGGACATTCGAAGACTTGGTGGAGATGGCCCCGGAGCCGCTGCGCCCAGTGGTGCGCAAGCTGCGCGACCTGATCCTGTCGGTCGACCCAGAGGCTTGCGTTGTCGTGCGGTTGGGCGACCGCGCCGCCACCTTTGGCATTGGCCCGAAAAAGATGAGCGAAGGCTATTGCCTGATCCTGCCTTATAGCAAATGGGTCAATCTGGGCTTTTACAAGGGCGCGGATCTTCTCGACTCAGATGGGCTTTTGCAGAGCACAGGCGCAAAGATGCGTCACATTAAATTCAGATCGCTGGATGATTGCGCGCACGCAGCGCTGCCCGCGATGATACGTGCGGCGATCGCGGAGCGCAGGACGGCGCTGGGCCGCTAAGCCACCGCGCGGCGGGAAAAATGCCGGGCCATGAAACCCAGACAGATCAGGGGCAGGGCAACGCTGACCCATATGATGCCTGTGTCTGCCGCTTGGCTGGGGTTGCCGGTGGCCGTATGCACAATGGTCATAAACCCGTAGGGCGCGGACCACAACACAGCGCCGCCAAAAAGCGCAATGGCCATCCAGTTCGGCTTGCCGTCGTTCGGCGCGATCGAGTCTTGCGCTGGGTCGTCGATCACTGGTCCAGTGGCCAGAAAGACGCCTGAGAGTACGAACATCAGAAACGAAAATCCGGCTGCGGGAATGCCGATCACAGCGGCGATAGACAAAGCAAAGACCCGGCTTTCCGGCGTGCCTCCAAACCAGGCTATCAAGGCATATACCACCACACCAAAAGCTGTGAGCGCGCCGATGGCACCCAGGATCATTGCCAGAACCTTCATGTCGATGTGGACCTCCCCGCAGATGTCCCGGTGGAGATGCCAATAGAGTCTGGCAAGATTATGAACATCAGGGCGACTTGACGCCATCGGGCCAAAGCCTCAGCGTGACCCGATAGCGCAAATAGACCAAAGGCAAACCGGATGGCGGACCGAACAGAAGAAACCGATGTTCTGGTGATCGGAGGCGGGACCGCAGGGTTCGGTGCATGTGCGCGGAGTAGACGGCACTGACCCGGTGGCCGTGGGGGCCGCCACGCAAGAAGGCCGCCGGCGCTGTCACCAACTGGCCCAGTTCCTGCGCAGCGATGTGCCGGGCTTTGAAGCTGCGCATATGGCGAT
>JABSSA010000171.1 GCA_013214665.1 Paracoccaceae bacterium | reverse complement strand
CCCTCCCTGGAGTATTTGGATCCAAAAGAAGGATCAGAGGGTGGCGAGCAGGGCCTCGCCGCCGGAGACGTCACAGACGCCGGGGTTTTCTTCTTCGTGCAGGGTGACGATCTTGCCGTCTTCCACGACCATAGCATAACGCTTGGAGCGGTCGATCAGTCCGACAGGGGGCGCGGAGAACTCCATGCCCATGGCTTTGGTGAACTCGGCTGCCGGGTCGCAAAGCATGGTGATGCCGGCCTCGGTCGCGCCTGTGCTTTTGCCCCAGGCGTCCATGACGAAGATATCATTCACGCTGAGGCAGATGACTTCATCCACGCCCTTGGCTGCAAAGTCATCCTTGGTGCGGATGAAGCTGGGCACATGGGAAGTGGAGCAGGTGCCGGTGAAGGCGCCGGGCAGAGCAAAGATCACCACTTTGCGGCCTGCAGTCTTGTCTTTGATCGAGACCTGTTCAGGGCCTTCTGCGCCAAGAATTGCCAAGGTGACTTCGGGGAGAGTATCGCCGGTGGAGAGTGCCATGAGTGGGCCTTTCATTAGAATTGCGTTTCCGTTTCCTGCCATATAGCGTTCGGCTTCGGAATGGACCATAGGAGGGCGCAGGTTTGGGTCATGTCGTTGTTGTTGGAGGCGGGCAGGCCGGTGCGTCCTGCGTGGCGAAACTGCGTGCATTGGGCCATGAAGACCCAATCACTCTTTTGTGCGGCGAGCCTGTTCCCCCGTACCAACGTCCACCGTTATCAAAGGCGTACTTGCTGGGCGATATGGCGTTAGAGCGCCTGTTTTTGCGTCCCGAGAGCTATTATGCCGATGCAAACATCGATCTGCGCTTGAATGCTTCTGTCCAAGCGATCGACCCGGAGGCCAAGACGGTGGCATTAGACGGGGAGACGCTGGCCTATGATGATCTGGTTTTGACGACGGGCTCGACCCCGCGCTTGTTGCCTGCAGCAATCGGCGGCGATCTGGACGGCGTTTTGCCGGTGCGCACGTTGGCGGATGTCGATGCGATGGCGCCCCGGTTTGTGGCCGGGAAGCGTGTGTTGATTATCGGGGGCGGCTATATCGGGTTGGAGGCCGCCGCGGTGGCCGCGAAAAAAGAAATGCAAGTTGTGCTGGTTGAGATGGCGGATCGCATCCTGCAGAGGGTGGCCGCGCCTGAGACCTCGGCGTTTTTCCGGGATTTGCATCGCAGCCACGGGGTGGACCTGCGCGAAGGTGTGGGCCTTGAGCGCTTGAACAGGGCGGGGCATGTCTCTTCTGCTGTTCTGAGCGATGGCACTGAGCTTGAGGTGGATTTTGTCATTGTCGGCGTGGGCATCGCGCCTGACACCGGACTTGCCGATGCGGCGGGCCTGACCATCGACAACGGGATCAAGGTGGATGCGCAGGGGCGCAGCTCTGACCCGCATATCTGGGCGGCGGGCGATTGTGCATCGTTCCCGCATGACGGTGGCCGCATCCGGTTGGAGAGTGTGCCCAATGCCATTGATCAGGCCGAAGTGGTGGCGGAAAATATTCTGGGGGCTGAAAAAGACTATGTGGCCAAGCCCTGGTTCTGGTCGGATCAATACGATGTCAAATTGCAGATTGCCGGGTTGAACACTGGCTATGACCGCGTTGTGACGCGGGATGGTGGGGCCGCCAAATCCTTTTGGTACTTCCGGGGCGATACCCTGTTGGCCGTGGACGCCGCCAATGATCCACGGGGCTATATGATCGGCAAGCGCCTGATCGAGGGGGGTATCGCGGTGGACCCTGAGGTGATTGCCGATCCTACATCTGATTTGAAGGCGCTTTTGCGCAAATGAGGATCATCGCGGGCCGGTGGCGAGGCCGAAAGCTGACGCCGCTGGGCAAGGGCGACATGGCCAACCGATTGCGGCCAACGCCCGACCGGGTGCGCGAAAGCCTGTTTTCGATGTTGACCGCCCGGGATCTGATTGAGGATGCGCGGGTGTTGGACCTGTTTGCAGGCACAGGCGCGCTGGGGTTTGAGGCGCTGAGCCGCGGGGCCGCGCACACCACTTTTGTGGAAAAAGGCCGGGTGGGTCAAAACCTGATCCGTGCGAATGTGGCCTTGTTGGGCGCAGAGGATGAGACTGTTTTGCTTGGTGCGGATGCAACACGCCTGCCTGCGGCGGCGACACCTTGTGATTTGGTTTTTTTGGATCCGCCCTATGGCAAAGGTCTGGGCGCTCAGGCGCTGGCATCTGCTGCATCACAAGGGTGGTTGGCTTCGGGCGCGCATGTGTTGTGGGAGGAAAGCGCCCCGCAGGACGCGCCGGATGGTTTCGCAATGGTAGACCAACGCACATATGGCGACACGAGTGTGACGCTTCTTCGGTGGGACATGGCTTAGCGCCGCGTTGCCCCCTCGGGTGCATTGGGCAACAGGCAAATCATCAGGTCATCCGTTTCAGGAGCGCCATCCACCACGATAGTGTTGGGCGATGCGCCTGATATCCAGAAGCCGCAGCTTTCGTAGAACCGCAAGGCGCGTGGGTTGCTGCGGGCGACGGATAACTCCATCTGCCAAACATCCTGCGCCACAGCCACGTTCTTGAGGTGATCCATCAGCATGCGCGCGGTGCCGGAGCCGTGGTGCGAAGGTGTGACATAGAATGTTGCGACCATTGCGCGGTGCCGGGTCCGGGCCAATTTGTTTGTGACAAGCACCGCGATGCCAATCAGGGTATCGCCGTCATAAGCGCCGTAGCTGAACCCGGCATCGAGTTGTTTGGCCACATCGGCGTCTGCGCGCGCCAGCTCTTCTTCGAGTGTGGTCAAAAAGGCCAACGGGTAGAGGCGCAGCGCCTCTTGCCGCAATGGGCGCCATTGCGCCAGATCAGCACCGCTCAGGCTGCGGCAGGTGATCATTCGGGATGCGACGGCGCGCTGTTGGACGGAGCGACATAGGGGCGGGTGACGTCTTTCAAACGTACATCCAGCGCCTCGATGGTCAGCTTGATGGCCCCGTCACCGGCCAATTCCAGAACAATCTCGCCCCCGGTTTCATCCTGCGCCGTCCAGGTGATCGACAGGAGCGATAGAACCATGTCGGCCTCGGCACGGTCGACGCCCTGGCTGGAAACTGCGGTCACCCCATAGAACGCCAGCACGGATTGCACCCGCTCTGGGGCATGGCGGGCGCGGCCTTCATCTTCCCACCGAAACCGGTTGAGAAGCAGCGCAAATTCGCCGCGCCGGGAAGACCACGACATTTCGGTGATTGGAAACACGGCATCCTGACAGAGCGCGGACACCACACCGAGGTCTTCGGCATCGACAACGCCGAGGTTCAGGGGGCGTTCGCGCCCGTCTTCGAACCGCGCGTCTTCTGTCATGCGTCTTGCACCCGTTCGATATGGGCGCCGACGCTGCGCAGTTTGCTCACCACGTGCTCATAACCGCGATCCAGATGGTAAACGCGCGCCACGCGGGTTTCGCCTTCGGCTGCAAGCCCAGCAAGGATCAGCGAGACTGACGCGCGCAAATCGGTCGCCATAACAGGCGCACCGCGCAATTGCTCAACACCTGTAACTTTGGCGGTGCCGCCCGAGACATCAATCCGAGCGCCCATGCGCATCAATTCGGGCGCGTGCATAAAGCGGTTTTCAAAAATCTTTTCTTCCAGCACCGAGGTGCCCTCTGCCGTGCAGAGGAGCGCCATCATCTGCGCCTGCAAATCGGTGGGGAATCCCGGGAACGGGGCAGTGGTGACATCCGTCGCCCGAATGCCATCATTGCCGCGGCGCACGCCCAGCCCGTTTTCTGTGTCAAACACGGACACGCCGGATTCTTCCAGCTTTTCGATGAACGAGGTCAGCAATTCCCGCTTGCCACCCAACAGCTCCACCTCGCCGCCACAGATGGCGGGGGCCAGCATATAGGTGCCCAGCTCAATGCGGTCGGTGACAATCGGATGCGTTGCGCCCGAGAGGCGATCCACCCCGTCGATGGTGATGGTTGACGTGCCTTCGCCGTCAATCTGCGCGCCCATTTTGCGCAGGCATTGGGCCAGGTCCACTATCTCTGGCTCGCGGGCTGCGTTGTTCAAAACCGTGGTGCCCTTGGCCAGGGTCGCTGCCATCAGCGCGTTTTCCGTGGCCCCGACGGAGGCAAATTCGAAATTCACTGTGCCGCCGCGCAGTCCTTTGGGGGCGGCGGCATGCACATACCCGTCGCGCAGGTCCAGCTCTGCGCCCATCGCTTCCAGCGCTGTGAGGTGCAAATCGACGGGACGCGCGCCAATCGCGCAACCGCCGGGCAACGACACAATCGCTTGGCCATGCCGGGCCAAAAGCGGCCCCAGCACGAGAATCGAGGCCCGCATTTTGCGCACGATGTCATAATCGGCCTTGAGGTTGTCGATGCCATGGCTCGACAGGGCAAGAACGCGGCCGTCTTGCAGAGTTTGAACCTCCGCGCCCAAAGACTGCAAAAGCATCGTCATTGTCTTGATGTCTGAGAGCCGAGGCGCATTGGTCAGTGTCAGTGGTTCATCGCTGAGCAGGGTCGCGGGCATCAGCGTCAATGCAGCGTTCTTTGCCCCCGCAATCGGAATTTGCCCGGAAAGCGGTCCGTTGCCGCGCACTACAATGCTATCCATCGTCGCTGTCCTCGTTTGCCTCTTGTCCATCATCGGCACGTGCCTTGGCCTGTGCCTTACGCCGCCCGAGATTGGCTTTCAACGCCGCTTTGAGCCTTTGCTCGCGCGCCGCCGCTTCCTTAGTTTTTGTGCTGGGTTTGCCTGCCATGAGTTGTGAATACCGCAGGGCGGGCAACACGTCCAGAATAGGCTTGCGCGGTCGTTCGATTGCGTCTAATGACCCGCGCACGATGCTGCTGTAGCTCAGAGGTAGAGCACTCCCTTGGTAAGGGAGAGGTCGAGAGTTCAATTCTCTCCAGCAGCACCATCTCGCTTTTTGAGCCCGAGAATCCCCCTAAGTATCTAAAAAAAGAATAATTCGGGAGCTCCATACATCCCATTTAGGCCATATCGCAGCGGCTCCGAAAATGCCAATCTGAGCGCGGTTTGGCGCAGGGCGAAATCACTATTCTTTCATATATTCCAAGGGCTTGATAGGAGTTTAAGGGAGAGTTCAATACAATCCTCCAGCCGTCCCTTTGGCGGCACGGTTTTGTTGATCTTCTCCTGCAAGACCATTTTATCGCGTTCCAACTTCTCAATACGCGACTCATGGGCCCGCACCACCGAGGCACTGTTCGCCTCGACGATCCGATCCAGCATGCCTTCACGCTGGCCATCGATATCGGCAAGCTGTTTGTGAAGCGCTTCCTTTTCACCAAGCGCCAAGGCCAACCGCATGTTCCAT
>JABSSA010000170.1 GCA_013214665.1 Paracoccaceae bacterium | reverse complement strand
GTGCTGGCGGTGGTGCTGGTCTATTACCTCGCTTCTCGGTCCCTGCCCGATTACGATGCAACAGTCGAGGTGGCCGGGCTACGTGATCAGGTTGAGATCGTGCGCGACAATGCCAATGTGCCCCACATTTATGGCGCGTCAGACGAAGACGTGTATTTCGGCCTAGGTTTTACCCATGCCCAAGACCGCCTGTGGCAGATGACCATGCTGCGCCGCACAGCGCAGGGACGGTTGTCTGAGGTCTTTGGCACGGCCACTGTCGATATCGACAGCTTTATCCGGCGGCTCGATCTTTATAACCTCGCCGTGCAATCCGTGGATGACCAAACACCAAGGGCCACCCGTGCGCTTGAGGCCTATGCGGCAGGCGTCAACGCCCGTATTCAGCAGGTCAACAGAGACGCGTTGGGCCGAGGGGCGCCCGAGTTTTTCCTGTTTAATACAGCCATTGCACCCTGGCGGCCCGCCGACAGCCTTTCGATTCTGAAACTGATGGGTGTTCAGCTGTCAGGCCATCTGGATGCCGAAGTCTTGCGCGCGCGGGTTTCGCTTGCTTTGCCCGATGCGGATCGGTTGCTTGATATTTTGCCGGATGCGCCGGGCCAGGGTGTCGCGGAATTGCCCGAATACGCCGCACTCGTACCCGGAGCAAACCTGCGGCATACGGCCAGTGTCGATCTTTCCCACCCGCTGTCGCCCTTTCCCGAACGCGAACTGGCGGGCGCCTCAAACGCCTGGGCCGCTGATCCATCGCGGTCGGCCTCTGGCGGCACCCTTTTGGCCAATGACCCGCACCTTGGCTTTACCGCACCTGCGATCTGGTATTTGGCTCGAATGGAGCTGGCCTCTGGTGGTGTGATTGGCGGTTCTATCCCCGGAATGCCTTTGATCCTGACGGGGCGCTCTGCAAAACTGGGTTGGGGATTGACCACCGCTTATGTGGACGATCAGGACGTCTATATCGAAGAGATTAATCCCGACAATCCCGAAGAATACCGCTCCCCCACGGGATGGGCCCCGTTTGAAACCCGCAGTTCCATCGTGAACATTGCCGATGCTCAACCGGTCACCTTGACCTTGCGCTGGACCGCCAATGGCCCGGTGATCCCGGGCAGTGTCAAATCTTTGGGTGACATCACGCCCCCCGGTCACGTGGCGGCGGTGAATTGGACGGTTTTGAACCCCGCCGACACGTCGTTTTCGGCAGGCATGGGCATTATGGAAGCCCAGAACGTGCAACAGGCAATACGAGCCGGCGAAAGCTACATCGCGCCTGCGCAAAACATGACGGTGGTGGACACACAAACCATCGCGCTGAAAACCATTGGCCATATTCCGCGCCGCGATGCCGACCACGCCTCTCAGGGGCGTTTGCCAAGCTTTGGCTACGAGGCCAAGAACCGCTGGCAAGGGCGCATGGACTATGCCGATAACCCTGAATTTTTAGCCCCGGACGGCGGTATTCTGGGCAATACCAACAACAAAACCGTCGATAGGCCCTTTCCTAACCATGTGTCGTTTGAATGGGGTGATACTCAGCGTGTGCAACGCTGGCAGAGATTGATGCAAGCACGCGAGGTGCATACCCGCGACAGCTTTATCGAAGCGCAGCTTGACACGGTGTCCTTTACCGCCCGATCGCTTTTGCCGCTCATCGGATCGGAATTATGGTTCACCGGAGAGGCCGCCCCCGAAGGCACGCCTGAACGCCAACGCCAACGGGCGCTGTCGTTGTTGGCCAGCTGGAACGGAGAGATGAACGAACACCTGCCCGAGCCGCTGCTTTACGCGGCATGGGTACGGGCGCTGCAAGAGCGGTTGATCCGCGACGAACTCGGCCCATTGGCGAATGAGTTCAAACACATCTCTCCGCTCTTTATCGAACGGGTCTTCCGCGACATCGACGGGGCCAGCGCATGGTGCGACGTTAAGCAAAGTGCGCCAACCGAGACCTGTGCCGAGATCGCCAGGCTGGCGTTGGATGATGCATTGATCTGGATTGCGGAAGTCTGGGGCGATCAGATTGAATCGCTGCGCTGGGGCGATGCCCATCAGGCCACGCATGATCACGAAGTGCTGGGCGAAGTCCCGGTGCTGCGCTTTTTCGTGAACATCCGCCAATCAACAAGCGGCGGCGACAATACATTGCAGCGCGGCTACACATCCGGTGAAATGCCAGATCCGTTTCACAACGTGCATGGGGCTGGGTACCGGGGTGTCTATGACTTTGCCGACCCGAACAGTTCGGTCTTTGTAAACTCAACCGGGCAATCAGGACATCCGCTGTCGCGCCATTATGATGATCTGGCACAGCTGTGGCGGCGTGGCGAATATATCCCCATGTCGCTGGACGAAGATCTGGCACGCGCGGCATCGGTGGGCATCACGCGGCTGATCCCGGTCGACCGGTGAGATCGTGACGCGGCTGATTGCTTTGAACAAACCCTTTGGGGTGCTGTCGCAATTCACCGACGCGGGCACCGCTGATAGCCCGCGCCCGACGCTGTCAGCGTATGTCGACGTGCCCAAAGTTTATCCCGCCGGGCGGTTGGATCGCGACAGTGAGGGTCTGCTGTTGTTGACCGACAATGGACGGTTGCAGGCGCGGATCGCCAATCCGAAATTCAAGCTGGAAAAAACCTATCTGGTGCAGGTTGAAGGCGCGCCTGAGGTACCAGCGCTGGAGGCGTTGCGCAAAGGGGTGCGCCTCAAAGACGGACAAACGCGCCCCGCCAAAGTGGCCGAGGTTCCGCAGCCCGATTGGCTCTGGCCGCGTGATCCGCCGGTGCGGTATCGGGCCAGCATCCCTGACACGTGGCTCGAGATCACCATTTCCGAAGGGCGTAACCGGCAGGTGCGCCGCATGACAGCGCATGTGGGCCACCCAACGTTGCGCTTGATCCGTGTGGCCATTGGGCCTTGGGTTCTGGCCCCATTGCAGCCCGGCCAATGGGCCGATGCGCCGATGCATAAGTTGCGCGCATAACGGCTTGTCAGGCTGCGCGATGCCTCCTAGCTTGCCGCGCATGTCGACTGCACCCATCACCCATATTGATCCCGCCGCCTTCCACGCTGACCCCTATCCCGTTCTGGAACAGATGCGCGCGCATACGCCCATCACCTATGTGCCCGAGCTTGGCGCCACCTTGATGGTGCTCCGCGATGACATTCACCTGCATGAAAAGCGGATCGATGTCTTTTCTTCGCACCAGCCCGATGGGTTGATGACGCAGCTGATGGGCACGAACATGATGCGCAAGGATGGCGCGGCACATCTGGAAGAGCGCAAGGCTTTGTTTCCGGCGCTCAGCCCCAAAACAGTGATGCAGCATTGGAAAGCGCAGTTTGTCACGGCCGCCGCGGCTATTCTGGACGACCTTACCCCCAAAGGCGCATGCGATCTGATGGCGGAATTTGCGATGCCACTGTCGGCGAAAGCCTTGAAGGCCATCACTGGTTTGATCGAAATGCCCGCGGCGCGCATGGATGCGGTCAGTCAGGCCATGATCGACGGCTGCGCCAATTACGCAGGGGATCCGGCGGTTGAGGCGCGCTGCAACGCGGCCACGGCTGAGATTGATGATCACATCAGCCGCATGTGGAAAGCCCCGCCCGACACCTCTGCGTTGGCTGTGATGCAAGACGCGGGGATGCCTGAAGACAGCATTCGCG
>JABSSA010000017.1 GCA_013214665.1 Paracoccaceae bacterium | reverse complement strand
GTCCTCAATCTAGTGGTGCCCGCCATGTGTCCGAAACAAGATGCCATGAAAAATATATTGTTTATACGCTTATGTTCTAATTTTTAGAACCATTGATCTCATCACTTACGGCGGCACCGATGCAACTAAGACTACTGTCCCAAGAATGACCGTTTTTGTCAGCTCTGGCTTTCTCTAAGCAGCCTTTAGCGCAGCTGCGGCGAATTCCAGTTTGTCCGCGACCCGGCCATTTGTGCTGAATGCGGCTAATGACCGGATCGAGCCCGAAGGGGACCTCGCGTTTTGATGCAGTGTTCGTCACAGAGGGGCAGAAAGCGGTTGTTCGCCGCGTTTGCACCGGCGCACCGAATATTTAGCCAAAGCGGTATCCCGTTGGCGCAGACTGAACTACTTCATTTCGCGTAGTACAGCTCAGCCAGCCATTCTATGCCCTGTCGCCAAGTCGAATAGATGTAGGTGTTCTGGCGCAACGGAAAACCGATAACCAGAGCCCTCACTGGCAAGGGCGTGGACGCCTGCGAGGCTAACGGTGATCAAGTCTTTGCCCTCGCTTGTAGTTCCGTGCAACAAAGTATTGGCACCCAGTGGTTCTGACATCTGAATATTCGCGTGAATCTGACCCGTGTCTTCCACCACCAAATGCTCGGGGCGAATGCCTAGTTTGACCGGTCCATTGGGCCCCTCTGCGCGCCCAATCGATCTTCCACCCAGTTTGACTACGCCGTCCGAAATTTCCGCATCAAAAATATTCATCGCGGGGCTACCGATGAATTGCGCTGCAAAAAGCGTGCGAGGTTTTTCGTAAACCTCAAGCGGTGAGCCGATCTGTTCAGCCACGCCGGCGTTCATAACGATCATGCGGTCTGCCATGGTCATCGCTTCGACCTGATCATGTGTCACGTACAGCGAGGTGATGCCCAACTTCGCCTGGAGCTCTCGAATTTCCAAACGCATCTGAACACGGAGTTTGGCATCGAGATTTGACAGTGGCTCATCAAACAGAAATACCGCCGGTTCACGCACGATTGCGCGCCCCATGGCGACCCGTTGGCGTTGTCCTCCGGACAGTTGACGGGGCTTGCGGTCAAGGAGCGGCTCCAGTTGCAAGAGCCGCGCAGCATCTTCGACTTTCGCGTTGATCTGAGCCTTTGGCAGGCCGGCGATTTTTAGACCATATCCCATGTTCTGCCGCACCGACATATGCGGATAAAGAGCGTAGTTCTGGAACACCATCGCGATGTCGCGGTCCATCGGCTCTTTGTCATTTGCCCGGTCTCCGCCGATCCGGATGTCGCCGGACGTGACCGTCTCCAACCCCGCAACCATACGCAAGAGCGTTGATTTGCCACAGCCTGATGGGCCGACGATGACGATGAACTCACCGTCCGCGATATCGACGTCGATGCCGTGGATAACATCCGTGAGACCAAAGCTCTTTTTAACGTTTTGTAGTGTGACGGTCGCCATTTCCTATTTCTCGCTATCGACAAGGCCGCGAACAAAGAGTTTTTGCATCGACACCACCACGATGACCGGTGGGATCATCGCCAGGATGGATGTGGCCATGATGGTCGGCCAATGGGCAAAGTCGTCCCCGCTTGGGAACATCTGTTTGATGCCCATGACAATAGTGTTCATTTCCGGATCTGTCGTGATGAGTAGTGGCCAGAGGTACTGGTTCCAGCCGTAGATAAACAGGATCACGAAAAGCGCGGCAATGTTGGTGCGGCTCATCGGCACGACGATGTCGATAAAGAACCGCATGGGCCGGGCACCATCTACGCGGGCTGCCTCTGCCAACTCGTCCGGAATGGTGAGGAAAAACTGCCGAAAGAGGAACGTCGCAGTCGCCGATGCGATGAGTGGGAAAATCAGGCCGGAATAGCTGTTGAGCATACCGAACCCTGCAACCACCTCGAATGTCGGGACGATCCGTACCTCGACCGGCAACATCAGTGTGATGAAGATCATCCAGAAGAACGTCTGCCGTCCCGGAAATCGAAAGTAAACGATCGCAAAGGCCGACAAGAGCGAGATAATGATTTTGCCCACGGCAATACCGATGGCCATGATCAGGCTGTTGATTAGCATCGTACCCACGGGCACGTTTACCCCCGAGAAGATCGCATTCCTGTAGTTGATCAAGAACTGATCCCCGGGCCAGATCGGCATCGGTGGGCGGATAATGTCGGCTTGTGTCACCGTGGACGCAACAAAGGCAAGCCAGATCGGGAAAAAGATGATCAGCACCCCGAGGATCATGAAAACATGGGTCAGCCAGATGCCAACCCCTTGTTTTTCAACCATGCCACCGTGGTGAGCCATCAGTAGTGCACCCGTTTTTCAACGTACTTGAACTGGATCACAGTCAGCAGACCAACGACCAGCAAAAGGATCACGGATTGGGCGGAAGATGAGCCAAGGTCTTGGCCCACAAAGCCGTCCGAAAAGACCTTGTAGACAAGGATCGTCGTGGACTGTTGCGGCCCGCCACCGGTGATTGTGTGAATCACACCAAAGGTTTCAAAGAAGGCGTAGACAACATTCACGACCAGCAGAAAAAATGCCGTTGGTGTAATCAGCGGCAGGACGATCCCAAAGAAACGCCGCCAGAAACGCGCTCCGTCAATTGCTGCCGCCTCGATGACCGAACGTGGCACGGACTGCAGAGCGGCGAAGAAGAAAAGGAAGTTATAGCTTATCCGCCCCCAGGCAGAGGCAACGACGACGAGGCCCATCGCCTCACCCCCGTTCAGAACGTGGTTCCAGTCATAGCCCAGCTGACCGAGATACCACGACACGACGCCGACTCGCGTGTTGAACATAAAGAGCCACAGCACACCCGCGACAGCAGGGGCAACGGCATAGGGCCAAATGAGCATGGTGCGGTAGACGCCTGATCCTTTGATCAGCCGGTCCGCAATCACGGCAAGGAACAGCGCAGGGATCATGCTGCAGAGCGTGACAAGGATCGAAAAGAGCGCCGTCGTCAGAAACGCCGCACGATAGAATTTGTCACTGAGCAAGAATTCAAAGTTGCCCAGCCCCACAAATTGCGACGACAGCCCAAACGGATCCGGGATGAACAGGGATTGCCAGATCGCCTGAGCGGCCGGGTAAAAGAAAAACACCGCCGAGATCAGCACCTGTGGTGCGATCAGCAGTATCGGCAGCAGCCAGCCGCGAAAGGTGACGCGTTTTTCCATTTGGTCGTCTGGTTCCGCAAGGGCGTGAACGCGCCCCGGATCACAGTCCGGGACGCGGTGCTTCAGTGGTTAGCGGTTTGCCGATTCAAAGCGCCGCAGCAGCGCATCGCCACGCTCTTTTGCGCTGTCCATCGCCTCTTGTGCAGTCTTGTCACCAGACCAGATTGCCTCAAGCTCTTCATCGATGATCCCCCGGATCTGGTCGAAGGAGCCCAGACGCAGACCCTTGGAATTCGCCGTCGGCTGCTTGGCCGTCATTTGGACGACGGCTATGTCAGTGCCTGGGTTTTCGTCATAGAACCCTTGCGATTTCGTCAGCTCGCCGGCTTCCAAAGTGATCGGCAGGTATCCGGTATTCTGGTGCCACGACGCCTGCACGTCTGCCTTGGACAGAAATGCCAGGAACTCACCGACGCCCTTGTATTCGGCATCATCGTGACCTGCCATGACCCACAGGGATGCGCCACCGATGATGGTGTTCTGCGGCTCGTCCGCGACGGCTTTCCAGTACGGAAGTGGGCGCACCTCAAAATCAAACTCGGCTTCTGCCTTGATACCGGCATAACCCGCAGAGCTTTCGGTAAAGAGCGCACATTCACCAGAGCGGAAGTTTGCACCGCCTTCATTGCGACGCCCGGTGTAGATGAACTTGCCGTCTTCCGCCCAGTCCTGCATCGCCGACAGGTGTGCGATCTGCGCCGGCCCGTTCAGCATAAGTTCAGTATCCAGCCCAGAAAAGCCATTGTCTTTGCTCGCGAAGGGCACGTCATGATAGGCCGAGAAGTTTTCTAGATGAATCCAGCTTTGCCATGCTGTAACAAGCGGGCAATCTTCACCGCCAGCTTTCAGCGCATCCAGCGCGCCGCCGACATTTTCCCATGTGGACAAGTCCATATCCGGGTCAACGCCTGCTGCGTCAAACGCATCCCGGTTCACCCACAGCACGGGGGTGGACGAGTTGAAGGGCAAGGACAGCATGTCGCCATCTGTGGATGTATAATACCCTTTGACTGACCCGATATAGGCGTCGGGCTCAAAAGTCGCGCCGCTGGCAGCCATCACTTCGTAGACCGGGCGCACAGCACCACCTGCGGCCATCATCGTGGCTGTGCCCACTTCGAACACCATCAGGATGTGAGGTTGCTCATTTGCACGGAAGGCCGCGATCCCGGCATTCAGCGTTTCCGAATAGTTGCCCTTATGGCTTTGAACGACCTTGTAGTCGCTTTGACTTGCATTGAACTCATCAACCTGAGCCGCAACAAGCTCGCCCAAGCGGCCCGTAAACGCGTGCCAAAAGTGAACTTCGGTTTGTGCAGCGGCCGCGATTGGCGTCAGCATTGTCGATACGGCGGCAAGGCCGAGCAGGTGTCTTTTCATATTTTCCTCCCTTGCGCCCGGCTGGGCGCGTGTGACGTTTGAAACAGCAAAATGGCTGAAAGATCGTCGCGTGTTTCAACACTAACGGGCGGCATCCATAATGCAAGATGTGTAGTTGCATTAAAACAATAATATAATGTTATATCCTGTGACGCAAACAAGACTTGAGCACCAGAATGCAACTCCGAAGTACCCCGCGAATCCGACAGCTTGAGGCTCTTATGTCCGTCATCAATAACGGCTCCATGACAGCTGCGGCCACAGACCTTGGAATAAGCCAACCGGCAATCAGTCGGCTGCTCGCGGACCTGGGCAAGGACTTCAACTTTCAACTTTTCGACAAACGTGACGGTCGGCTTGTTCCGTCACAGGAAGTGCAGCTTCTGGAACCGGATATCCGGCGTGTTGTCGGCTTGATGAGACATATCTCAAACGTGAGTGCCGATATTACTAAGCGAAAAGCAGGGCATATTCACATTGCGTGTTTACCCGGATTTGCAACCAGTCACTTGCCGGCTGTTGTAGCCGATTTTCTGCGTGAGCGTCCTGGTGTTTCTGTTACGATTGAACCGGATCGTCCTGAACGTATTCTAGAGTGGATGGTCAATGAACAATTTGATTTTGGGATCACCGACGGGTTTTCAGGCCACCCTGCAGTTGAAAAGATTGATCTGAACATTCGGACTGTTTGCATCTTTCCAACCGGACATCGGTTTGAGCAGCTTGGTGAGATTTGCCCGCGTGATCTGGAGCGGGAAAATACCATTCGTACGCGCAAAGACAGCGTCTTTTATCAAGCGCTGGAGAGGCACTTTAGTAACGAACAGATTGAGCTTAACTCGCGCATCGAAGTGCGCCAGTTCACCGCCGCGTGCGAGCTTGTATGCGAAGGTGCGGGCGTTTCCATCGTGAGTGAACTGGACGCCATGAAGTATGCAAATTTGGGTTTGTGTTTCCGGCCATTTGTTCCGAACCAGCCGCACCGCATCTCACTTGTCCGGCCGATCCACAAGACGCCTTCGCTTGTAACACTGGAGTTTATGGCCGCTTTCAAGGAAAGTTTGGCACCTTACTTGGACGATGCATAGGCGCGTTTAGTTTACTGCCGCATCCAGTTCACAATCTCCCGGGCGCGATGGAAATACGTCATCGCCTTTTGTACTTCCAAAATCTGCTTCGGGGGATGCCATCGCCGCAATGAAGCGACGGACCGAATGTCAGCTTTGGGCTGTATGGTGCCTTTCATGACACTTCTAGGAATTGCTGCTTTGTCCGCAAAGCAGTCGTTGGTGCGACGCGCCGCGAATGTCCGTAGGGAGCCCAAAGCAGAAGTCGCACTGTAACCAGCGTCGGAATATATGGCTAAAATTCAGTATTTTTTTTGACCCGAACGAAGCTCAAATACGCAACATCTTGCTGAAGCCGACCAAGACAAAAGTGCAGACTGCGGAAAAACTTTGCAGCCTTGAGGTTTTTCGTCGGAGTTCCAAGCAATCTAGTCGAAGAAACCGATAATTGGAGCTGTCTGGCCGAAAGAAATTTGACCAAGTGAGAAAAAATTGTCACGTCTAGTGGGTCTCACAACCAAAACGGGGGAAACGTGCCAATGATCTTTATAGCCACTAGAAGAGTGTTTCTTGCAGCCGCGGTCGCTGCAACCACTCTTGGATCAGCGGGGATCGCTGCAGCCGACGCGATCAAGGTCGCTGCCATTTACACGCTGCCGGTAGAGCAGCAATGGATCAGCCGCATTCACAAGGCGCTCAACACGGCGGCAGAGCGCGGCGACATTGAGTACGTGTTCTCCGAAAACGTTGCGAATACAGACTATGAACGGGTGATGCGCGAATATGCCGAGCAGGGCATGCAACTCATCGTGGGCGAAGTCTTCGGTTTGGAACGGGCCGCGCGAAAAGTGGCGAGCGATTATCCGGAGACCGCGTTTCTGATGGGATCGTCCTTTGGGCCGGTTGGACCGAACTTCGCGGTTTTTGACAACTGGATCCACGAGCCATCCTACCTGTCAGGTATGATCGCCGGTGCAGCAACCGAATCCAATTTGATTGGCATGGTCGGTGGCTATGCGATCCCTGAGGTGAACCGCTTGATGCACGCGTTCATGGACGGCGCGCGCGAAGTGAACCCCGATGTCAAATTCCTCGTGAACTTTATCGACAGCTGGTACGATCCGCCAAAAGCCAAAGAGAGCGCCTTTGCTATGATGGATGCGGGTGCGGACGTTATGTATGCAGAACGATTTGGGGTATCGGACGCGGCGGTGGAGCGCGGCGTGCCAGCAATTGGTAACGTCATCGATACATCAGGCGATTACCCGGGCACGATTTTGGCATCTGCCATCTGGCACATGGAAGCAACTATCGACAAAGCTGTTGAGAACGTTGCAGCGGGCAATTTCGAAGCGATTGATTATGGCCAGTTCAGCTTCATGGCATTTGGTGGTGGTTCGCTGGTCATGGATGAAAGTCTGATCGCGCCAGAGACAGTTGCGGCGGTGAAGGCCAAGGAGGCGGACATCCTCGGCGGTTTGTTCCGTGTGAACGTCAACGATCAACGCCCTGTCTCGGACAACTAAGGCAGGCGGGGCCGGCCCATCGGGCCGGTCCTTTTCATATGGCAGAAAATACAGTTCTAAAGCTGTCTGGCCTGAGCAAGCGCTTCGGGTCGGTGGTTGCAAATGACGACGTTTCTTTGACGTTGGTAAAAGGCGAAGTGCTGGCCTTGCTCGGTGAAAACGGGGCCGGCAAGACAACACTGATGAACATGCTTTTTGGGCATTACTTGCCCGACGCCGGGACAGTCGAAGTCGCGGACGCAAACGGAGTCCTGCACGCCTTGCCACTGGGCCATCCGCAAGCTGCCCTGGCCGCTGGCATCGGGATGGTCCATCAGCATTTTGCCTTGGCGGAAAACATCAACGCGCTCGACAATATCACGTTGGGATCCGAGCCGCTTAGGTCGCTCAAGCGCAATCGCGCCGCAGCCCGGGCCAAGATTGACGGCATCATAGAGCGCAGCGGTTTGAAGGCACCTTTGGACGTACCGGTCGGACAGCTTTCCGTCGGCGAACGCCAGCGGGTGGAAATTCTCAAAGCGCTTTATCGCGACGCCCGTATCCTTGTTTTGGACGAACCCACGGCCGTGCTGACACCGCAAGAGGCCGATACGCTGTTCAGCAATATACGATCCATGATCACGGATGGTTTGTCGGTCATCTTCATCAGTCACAAGCTGCGTGAAGTGCTGGAGTTTTCCGATCGGATTGCGGTGCTGCGCCACGGTCGCAAAGTCGGTGAGATGGCCACCACGGATGCGGACGAGGCCAAGATCGCGCGCATGATGGTTGGTGCCGATACGCCGAAAGTGGCGCGGCAAGAGATGTCACCCGGTGCGCCGGTGCTGAGCCTGAAGAACGTGTCGGTCTCGGGTCGGTCACAACGCGAAACGCTTGATAATGTCAGCCTGACTGTGAACGCGAATGAAATTCTGGGCGTTGCGGGCATTTCTGGTAACGGCCAGGCCGGGCTTGCACAGCTGATCGCCGGCCTCGTTCAACCCAGCTCAGGCACTATTGCCGTGGATGACGAAGATATCCCGAAACCCACACCATCGCGCATGGTTCAAGCAGGGGTTGGGCGTATCCCTGAAGACAGGCATCATGAAGGCATCGTTGGTGCGATGAGTGTGGCCGAAAACATGGTTATCGAACGCCTCGACGATCCCGATATCCAGTCACTCGGTCTGTTACGGCGAGAGGCAATAGCCGACAATGCGGTCAAGTTGGCCCAAGCTTATGACGTGCGTGGCCCAGGGGTGGATGCTTCGGCGCGGCTGCTGTCTGGCGGGAACATTCAAAAGCTGATCCTCGCGCGTGTGTTTGAACGCGCGCCGCGGCTGATACTCGCAAATCAACCGACCCGCGGTTTGGATATGGGTGCGGCGGCGACGGTTGGGCGCCGGTTATTAGAAGCACGCGCGCGCGGTGCCGGGATCGTCCTAATTTCCGAGGATCTGGACGAAATTCTCGGCTTGGCGGACCGGATTGCCGTGATCCGGGATGGGCACCTTACAGAGGCGCCGACCAATAACCGCGAACAAATCGGCCTGATGATGGCGGGGGCTGCTGCATGATCCGTATTGAACCACGTGAGGCGACCTCGAGAACCTTCTCGGTGGGTGTGCCTGTCTTGTCAGCCCTGATCTCACTTGCGTTTGCTGCGATCCCACTGCTTGCGGCCGGGGCAAATCCAATCACGGCCTACGGTGAAATGTTCAAAGGTGTCTTCGGTTCCGTCTTTGCCGTCACCGAGATGTTGACCCGGGCCACCCCCCTGATCTTCACCGGGCTTGCTGCGGCTTTGGCCTTCCGCGCGAAGCTTTGGAATATTGGAGGCGAAGGGCAGCTCTATCTCGGGGCTATGGCTGCGGTCGCCATCGGGTCTGGGCTTTTGGATATTTCCGGCATCCTGCTCATCCCCATCATCATTGTTCTGGGAGCGGCAGCTGGGGCCGCAGGAATGGCCGCACCGACGTATTTGAAGGTCCGGTTTGGCGCCGACGAGGTTGTCACGACGCTTCTGTTAAACTTCATCATTCTGATCTTTGTGCAGATGATGCTTGAAGGTCCGTTGCAGGATCCAATGGGACTGGGCTGGCCGCAATCCGCTCCTGTACTGGATCAAGGCATGTTGCCGCCGTTGATGGACCGCATGCGGGTGCATTCGGGTCTGATCCTCGCGTTGGTTCTGGCCGGTCTTGCACAATTCATGCTGGCGCGATCGGTTTGGGGGTTCAAACTGCGAGCGGTTGGCGAGAACGCGGCTGCCGCACGACATGCGGGGATCAACGTGAACCGGTCCCTCTTTGGAGTGGCACTTATCTCAGGCGGGTTCGCGGGATTGGCCGGGGTTAGCGAAGTCGCAGGGCTTAAGGGATATTTGACAGCGGATCTGTCCCCGGGCTTTGGCTACACGGGGATAGTCGTCGCCATGCTGGCCGGTCTGTCGCCTATTGGCGTGGTGATCGCGGCCCTGTTCATCGCCTCGGTTTTTGTTGGCGCCGATGGCATGAGCCGGGCCATGGGCGTGTCTTCGTTTCTTGCGGATCTTGTTGTCTCGGTGTCCCTGCTATGCGTGCTCGTCGGCGGGTTCATCGCCAAATACCGCATTGTCAGGTCGGGCAAGGCAGGTGCCACGACATGATGGATCTTTTGAACATCCTGCTGAGCGAGAGTTTCTGGGCCGCGTCGCTCCGTATCGCGACGCCATTGATCTTTGGGGTTCTTGGCGCGCTCATCTGCGAGCGATCGGGCGTCCTGAACCTTGGGATCGAGGGCATCTTTGTTGTGGGTGCGATGTGCGGTTGGATGACTGTTTGGTTGGGGAGTGGCCTTTGGGGCGGTGTCCTTGTCGCAGCCTGTGCCGGGGCGCTTTTTGGGCTTCTCCACGCGATTTTGACGGTGCCTTTGGGACTGTCACAGCATGTCTCCGGCCTTGGAATAACGCTTTTCGCAACGTCAGTCAGTTACTTCACCTATCGCACCGCGTTGCCCAACGTCTCGTCACCGCCGCGGATCGAGCCCTTTCAGGCGCTGGATATTCCCGTGCTATCTGATTTGCCATTTCTTGGCCCTGTCCTGTTTCAGCAAACGGCGCTCACCTGGCTGGCCCTCCTGATGGTTCTGCTGGTCTGGTATGTGCTTCAACGCACCGCCCTTGGTGTTGCAATCAAAGCAGTTGGCGACAACCCGGACAGCGTGGATGCACAAGGCTTGTCAGTTTACGGACTGCGGATTGGCGCGATAGTTGCGGGCTCTGCACTTATGGCGCTTGGCGGTGCGTTTCTGACAATGTCCGCCTTCGACGCGTTCTTCTTCGGGATGGTGAACGGTCGCGGATGGGTTTGTATCGCCCTTGTGATTTTTGCCAGCTGGCGGCCCGGCAAGGCCCTTTTTGGTGCGCTCTTGTTTGGTGCCTTTGATGCGCTGCAGGTTCGGTTGCAGACCGAGATGGGAGCCCTGGTGCCCGGCCAGATCTTCTTGATGGCACCTTACATTCTGTCGATCATCGCGCTTGTCATTGCAGCGCGCTCCGCGGATTATCCCCGCGCCCTGCTGACACCCTGGTTTAAGGGGCAAAGATAGGAGGCCGTTATGTTCGATCTGATCGTCAAAAACGCAACGCTTACTGACGGGCAAACGGGCGTCGATATCGCGTGTCGTGACGGTAAAATCGTCGCGTTGGAACCCAACATCAGCGCGGAAGCCAAAGACGTCATCGACGCCGCGGGCTACCTTGTCTCTCCGCCGTTCGTGGATCCGCATTTTCATATGGATGCGACATTGTCCCTTGGCACACCCCGGATGAACGTGTCGGGTACGTTATTGGAAGGGATCGCTCTGTGGGGGGAGTTGAAAGAAGTTCAGTCGATCGATGACATCGTCGCGCGGGCCCTGCAATATTGCGAGTTGGCCGTGGCTAAGGGGATCGGTGCAATCCGCAGCCATGTCGATACATGCGACGACAAACTGACTGGCGTTCAAGCCCTGTTGGACGTGCGGGAGAAGGTTAAAGACTACCTCGATCTTCAGTTGGTGGCTTTTCCGCAGGACGGGGTGTTGCGTGATCCAACGGCAATGCAAAATACGAACCGCGCACTGGATATGGGTGTGGATGTCGTGGGCGGGATCCCACATTTCGAACGCACGCTGGCGGACGGTGCAGAAAGCGTGCGTCTGCTGTGCGAACTCGCCGCCGAACGTGGCTTAATGGTCGACATGCATTGCGACGAAAGTGACGATCCACTGAGCCGTCATATCGAAACGCTGGCATATGAAGCGCAAAGGCTGGGGCTTCAGGGGCGGGTCACGGGGTCTCATCTGACCTCAATGCATTCGATGGACAATTACTATGTCTCCAAACTGATCCCACTGATCGTAGAAGCGCAGGTGCACGCGATACCAAATCCGTTGATCAACATCATGCTGCAGGGTCGGCACGACACCTACCCGAGGCGCCGGGGTCAGACGCGCGTGCGCGCTACCGCTTGCATGGCGTGGTGTCGCTTGGTGCCGCCGACATCCTCGCGGAGAAGGTGCGGGCGAGGCTGCTTGACCTAACACCAGGTCTATTAGGGTAGACCTAGGGCTATTTTGACCTAGGGC
>JABSSA010000169.1 GCA_013214665.1 Paracoccaceae bacterium | reverse complement strand
GATATCTGTACCAGCCCCACCCAATCTGACGGCCAAGCCGGCCTTCCTTAACCGCGCGGTCCACGGCCGCCACCTGACAAACCCGAGGGTCGCCTTGCCGGGATCGCCGTCGATGATACGCCTTTTCCAAACCTTCTTGATCTTGGCGCAAGCAAGCCCCTTGGCCCCAACCGCCATCTTCCATGGCTTCATCAATCTCCCAGGGCGTGGAGTGATAGGTCAGCAGTATGTCAGCGGCCCATTGATACGCATCCAAAAGAGCCTGACCCGAGAATTCGGGTGTCGAGTTGCCGAAACAGACTGCCTTTCCCAGATCCGAAAACCAGCGTTCAAGACCTTCCCTACTGGCGTTGGACAGCCCCTCGGGATCTAATTCTATCAACGGGCAAGCCGACAGAGGCGGATGAAATTGAATCGGGATGTCAGTTGGGCTGAGCATCGGCAGTGACAGCGCGAAATCACCACGATTGCGCGCGGACAAGGCCAGATCCGTTTGCGAAAGTGACGCTGCATTATCCGTCACACAGGACAGTAAGCCGGATGCGTCGACGTCCCCCGCCATCGCACGTTTTGCGATGCTTTCCAACCGCTCTGCTGTTGGCGCATCTTCGCACACCAAGGTGGTTCTGATCCGATGTTTCGCAAAAAGAATTGCCACGTCCAGTCCAGTGGCGCTGTCGTCGTGGATCGCGGCCGTCTGAACGGTGAGACGGTTCATATATCCGAAACTTCGAGGAACCGGTTTTTCGCGATCACCGTCAACAGATCGTTTAGCGAAGTGGGGATGGGTTTCATCGTTGTGTCTACGTCGGCATGGGCTTGTTCGTAGAGTGGCGTGCGCGCTTCCAAAAGGCTGCGAAGCTGATCCATAGCTTCGGGATTGCCTTGCATCGGGCGCAAATCGCCCTGCGCACGGACGCGCGCCATATGCTCTGCGGGTGATGTTTTGATCCAGACCGTGTGGAACCTTTCCAGAATGTTCGCATAGGTGTCGCGCTGGTCTACCAATCCACCTGACACAGCAGTAATCACGCGATCATGGGTGGTGATTATGTCTTTGATCGCATCCGCTTCGAATCGGCGATATCCATCCGTACCATAGAGCGCCATGATCTCGCTGATTGGCATTCCCGCACGTGTTTCGATTTCCTTGGCCAGCTCCACAAATGGAATGTGCAGCTTTTCGGCGGCCATGCGACCCAACGTGCTTTTGCCCGCACCGCGCAACCCAATCAGGCAAATGCGCTGGGCTCGTGTTGCAGATGATGGGTCAGGGGCCAGCAAGGCGCGTATGCGCCCTTGCAAGGCCGGTGTGGCCGATGCGTACAACGTGGCAATGCGATCAACATCGGGTTGTTGCGGATCCGGGTCTGTCAAAAGCTGTTCAATCGGCACACCAAGGGCAACGGCCACCCGCTCTAACAGAACGATCGAGATATTGCCTTCGCCCGCTTCAAGCTGTGCCAGATACCGTGGCGAGATGCCTGACCGTGCAGAAAGCTCTCGGCGCGGCCAACCTAAGGCTTGCCGCGCAGATCGCACCCGTGTCGCCACGAGGGCGATGATGGCGGGTTTTTCTGAAGTGTCTTCCGGTCTTTTCATGGGCTCAGGCCGCGTTTCGGCTGCTTTTATTGTATGGTGGGTGTTGATCGGATCTTAGGAAAGGTCCGGGCGAATATGCGGCTCTACAAGCTTGCGAATTGGGTCTGGCGCGGATTGGCTTACAAACTGGTCTGCAATGGTGAAGACGCACGTAAAGCTTCCAATGAAGCAGGTTTTGCCGTCTTGGCTTCCTACCACGCAGAATGAGATTGATTTGTCGCCCAGTCGTGTCGGCCAAACCTCGCAAATCAACCTATGGCGCGGTGTGACGGGGTTCTGGAAATTCATCGACAAGTGCACAAACGGTGTGCCGATGTTGCGATCCAGCTCCAGATGATACCAGCCGGGTCCGCCCAGATGGGTTTCCCACCATGCGTCTATCGCTTCCAAGGCAAAACTTGGAAGCCGTCCGGTGTAGGCGATCTTGGCGGGATCGCAGTCGCCCCAAGACACCCGGATTTCATGTGAAAATGATGTGTCCGTCACGCAGCCACACTTGCGACATCGTTGATCACCGATTCCACCCAAGGCATCGCGACATCTTCGGGCAGTTCGGCGGAAGAGGCATCAAACAAACCGCGTTCGCCGATCATTTGCGCCTTACACTTGATCAGCGTCTCGGCAAGCACCTTGGACCCGTTGTTGAACGTCTCTGCAAACACCGTGTCGCCCAAACCGAACATGGCAAAGCGAATGCCGCTCAGGTCCGGTGTGTCTGCGGCGAGCGCGTCACAAAAGGGTGCGGCGGTGGTCGGCAGATCGCCGTTGCCATAGGTGGACGTCACAAAAATGTAGAACACCGATGGGTCCATCTCAGCGGCAGACGCCTGCGACAGATCTTTCAGGGTCACGTCGTGGTCGCCGCTCAGCTCTGCTTCGATGTCTTCGCACAGCATCTCAGCGTTTCCGGTTTCAGTTCCAAACCAAAGAGCAATTTTCATATCAGATACCTGTTTTCTTGCTTGGTGTGCGAACTCCAACGGCTTTGCAAGCGAGTTTTTCTGTTCATTAGCTCGTGCAGGGCCGTTCGCTCGTCCGGTGACAAAAGATAGAGCACGGACAGGCAAATTCCCGTGCAATTTTCGCATTCCAGCGGGCAATAGGGCTTGGCCTTTGCCGCGCTGGAGCGTGTGTCACTTTCGATACCGGTCCGTTCGATGTGCATCGATCAGGCCATGTGCAGCTTCACATATTCAAAGTCGCCGGGCTTGTTGTCGATGCCAACTTTGGGTGGCGCGATCCATGACGCATATTTGCCCGGCTCATAGCACGGCTTCATCAACGATTGGATAAAGTCGCCGTCCGCCTTGGTTGGCAGCCAATCGTCCTTTTTGGCATCCCAATCTGTCTGCGACAGGAAATTACCTTCGGGATCAATTGGATGCCCTTTGAACACACCGATCATCCGGTGGAAGCCCTCATGCGGCAGCTTCAGTTCGAAATCCACGCCCGCGCGCGAGATCAACCGGTTCCAACGGCGCAAACCGCCTGATGCGTCACGCACGTAATCGTCGCGCAGGCGCATGTTGATGGCCGTCAGCGCAGGCACTTCCTCTGCCACAATCGCCTGATCTTTGATCGTGCGCACAAGGTAGGTGTCATCATTCAAGCGGTGGTCATCTTCCAAACGGTTTTCCAGATACCGGCCTTTGATCCCTGCGTTGAACGCATTGGCCGCGTTGGTCGAAACCTCTTGGCCAAACAGATCAAGCGACAGTGAATAATGCAGGTTAAGCTTTTTCTGGATCGTGGGCAGGTCAATCACACCCAGATCGCGGATCTTGTTGATGTCGTACGGGTCGGTGATCCCCGCTTTGTTCATCGCGTCGCACGTCGCTTGCACCGTGCGGCCCACACCAGTTTCGCCCACGAACATGTGGTGTGCTTCTTCGGTCAGCATGAACCGGCAGGTGCGGCTCAGCGGGTCAAAGCCAGACTGCGCCAGGCTTTCAAGCTGCATCTTGCCATCGCGATCAGTGAAGTAGGTGAACATAAAGAACGACAGCCAATCCGGCGTCTCTTCGTTAAAGGCCCCCAGCATACGCGGCGCTTCGTCAGAGCCTGAGGACCGGCGCAACAGATCATCCGCTTCTTCGCGCCCATCGCGGCCAAAATATTTGAACAGCAGATAGACCATGGCCCACAGATGGCGGCCTTCTTCCACGTTGACCTGAAACAGGTTGCGCATGTCGTAAAGAGATGGCGCCGTCAGGCCAAGGAACCGCTGCTGTTCCACTGATCCCGGCTCCGTATCGCCCTGAATGACGATCAACCGTTTCAGCATGTTGCGGTATTCGCCCGGCACTTCCTGCCAGGCAAGCTCACCAGCATGTTCGCCACAAGGAATCCGGCGGTCCTCCACCTGCGGGGCCAACAGAACGCCCCAGCGGTATTCCGGCATCTTCACATAGTCGAATTTCGCCCAACCCTTAGGGTCAACGCTGACTGCGGTGCGCAGATACACCAGAGAGTCCTGGAAATTCTGAGGGATCAGGTCGTTCCACCAGTTGATGTAGCCCGGATGCCAGCGCTCAAGCGCCTTGAGCACTTTCTTGTCGCTGCCCAAGCCCACATTGTTGGGGATTTGCGTGTCATAGCTGACGTTAATCAGATCAAGCATTCATAGTCTCCCAGGTTTGGTGCGTGTGATCACGCATCCTTTGTTTAAAGAGGTAAGGCGGTGATTTGGCTGCGCCTTACACACGTTGCATGTTGTAATCGCCGCGTTTTCCGGTGCCGTAGCGTTGCAGCGCGCCATCCGGCCCCACTGCATTGGGGCGATTGAAGATCCAGTTTTGCCACGCGGTCAGGCGGCCAAAGATCCGGGTTTCCATTGTCTCGGGCCCGGCAAAGCGCAGGTTGGCCTCCATGCCGGTCATGGCATCCGGGGAAAATGATGCGCGCTCTTCTTTGAAGAGCCGCACTTCGTCTTCCCAATCGATGTCGTCATAGGCGTAAGTGACAAGGCCCAGCGTCTCGGCCTCTTCGGCATCCAGCGATGTGCCGATTTGGTCCCGCAGGGCATCCACGCTGTCTGGCGTGCCGTAAAACCGCGTTTCAAGGCGGCTTAGGTCGTTTGACATCGGGAACAGACCAAAGTTTGCCTCAGACAGAGTGATCGTCGCCATCGGACGATTATCGCCTTCGAACTCTTCCAGCATCATATAGCTGCGGTCGACCGACCAAAGCAGCTCGGCCAGAACCCCGGCATAACAGCTGCCATGTTCAACAATCGCAACCATGCTGCGTGATGTCAGATCAACGCGTTTCAGAACGCGTTTCCAATACTTCAGCACTTCGTTGGCCAGCCAATGATCGGCGTTTTCAAGCAACAGCTTTTCATGCGCGATCACACGGTCGGGGTCACCCTGGGTTTGGAATTCGATCAAGCCCAACTCGGGTTCGTTCAGGCGCAAGTGCAAGATGGCATCATCCAGCTCGCGCGCGCAACGCAGCATCCACGCCTGCGCACCCTCCGCCTGAAAAGCGGCCATATCCGCAGGCGCATCTTCGTCTGGGCCTTTGACAGTGACCGTCACGGTGCGTGCCGCGCGATCGGCGGTGACTTCTACAGTCGAATACGACACAGAGCCGTCTTCGGCAAAACGGCGATCCAAAGGCGTGAGCAGGACGCCTTGGGCGACATCATCTTTCGAAGACGCAGCTGCAAATTCGGTGGCCCGCGTCGCGACAATCTCATCAAATTTGGAATTTGGCACAACTTCATCCACCAGCCGCCAATCAACGGCACGTTTGCCTTTGACGCCCTCTTCGACTGAGCAAAACACATCCGCCAAATCGCGCCGGACTTTGCGTTTGTCCGTGACCCGCGTCAGCCCGCCAGTGCCGGGCAAAACGGCCAGCAAAGGCACTTCGGGCAGCGCCACAGAAGATGTGTGATCATCGACCAACATGATGTGATTGCACGCCAGCGCCAGTTCGTACCCGCCACCCGCGCAAGACCCGCGTACAGCCGCCACATATTTCTGGCCGCTGTCCTGTTCGGCGGCCTCATAAGTGTTGCGGGTTTCGTTGGTGAATTTGCAGAAGTTCACTTTGTGCGCATGTTCCGCACCCGCGAGCATACGAATGTTGGCACCGGCGCAAAACACTTTGTCTTTGCCAGATTGCATGACGATGACTTTGACCTCGGGATGCTCGAACCGCATGCGCTGCACGATGTCCGAGAGTTCAATATCAACGCCCAGATCATAGCTGTTCAGCTTCAGTTCATAGCCATCAAACAGGCCTTCGGTTTCATCGACGTCCATGACCAGCTGCGCGACCGGGCCGTCATACGACACGTTCCAGTGCTTGTAGTTCGTTGGGTCGGGTTGGAAATCAATCCGATGGGTCATCTGGCTCTCCTGTCGTCTCTCAAATGGAGGCTGGGTGAATTGTAGGATATTGCAAAAACACGCAGTGAATTGCAGTACGTTCAGCCGAAATCGCGCGGTTTTTGCTTTATAATGCAATTATTGAGCTTAGGCGATGGCCACGTGCTCTGCTTCCAGTCGGCTCAGCCGTGAGACAAATTCGGAAATGGCCTGCAAGGTCAGCTCCGGCTTTTCAAGATGTGGAGCGTGACCGCAGTTTGGCAACATCACGGCGTCGAATGGGGCGTAGATTCGCGTTTCAATCTCTTCGATTTGAGCGGCGGTGCCATAGGGATCTTGTTCCCCCTGGATCGCCAAACAGGGGATGCGCCAATGATCAATCTCGTCACCTGCGTGCCAGTCCTGAAACTTTGGATCGGTCCAGGCATCGTGCCAGCCGTAAAATGCCTGATCGGGATGATCGTGGTATTTCGCCAACCGTTGCTTGAGATCGCCGGTTTCATAGTCCGATTTGGAGGCGGCAATGGCCCCAAGGCCATCGGGCTCGGTAAAGAAATGTGGCGCTATCAGGATCAAACCGCGCACACGGGCGTCAGATACCGATCCCGCATACATGGCGGCAATCGTCGCGCCGTCGGAATGGCCCAAAAGAATGACACTCTCACCTCCGATAGCATCGAGCACGCCGGGAAAAACCTCTGTGGCTTCGCGCGACATGTAATCCAAAGGACGGGGCAGAGAGATTCCAGAAGATCGGCCATAGCCAGCCCGCGAATAGGTAAAGACCGAACAACCAGTCTCTTGTGCCACACGCTCTGGCGTATCGCGCCACAGCGACACGGATCCAAGCCCTTCGTGCAACATGACCAACGTTGGTGCGTTCGAAGGGGCAGGCCCCCAGCAAGCATATTCCAGTTCGTGTTCACCGACAGTCAGTTTCGCCGAAGGGGTAGATGACCATTCCATCAAGAGACATCCTTGCGCAATTTGAAGCGTTGAATTTTGCCGGTGGCGGTCTTGGGCAATTCGTCGACCACGTCGATCCATCGCGGATATTTCCACAAGCCGATGGTGTCTTTCACATGCTGTTTGAGGATGTCTTCCAGATCATCTGGCGCATCCGCTTCGAGCACGATGATGGCGCGGGGTTTTTCCAAACCCTCATCGTCTTGGTGTGCCACAACCGCGGCTTCCAGAACGGCCGGATGGTTTACCAACGCGCTTTCAACTTCGAACGGGCTGATCCAGATACCCGATACCTTAAACATGTCATCGGTTCTGCCGCAGTAGACATAGCGCCCATCGGCGCGACGTTCGTATTTGTCGCCCGTGCGGGTCCATTCGCCTTCGAATGTTGCGCGGGATTTGCTGCGGTTGTTCCAATATCCCGACGCGCTCGACGCACCGCGCACCAACAATTCGCCCAATTCGCCCGGCCCGGCTTCGCTGCCCTCATCGGTCACAAGGCGCAGATCGTATCCGGGAACTGCCGTTCCTGAGGTGCCATATTCAACATCGCCTGGCGCGTTCGACAAAAAGATATGCAACATCTCGGTTGAGCCCACACCATCCAGAATGTCTGTTCCGACCAGAGCGGTCCAACGCTGGCCAACATTTTCCGGCAAAGCCTCACCCGCTGAAATGCATTGGCGTAAGGCTGTTTTCGGTGTGCCGCTGGCGTCCATATGCGCGACCATCGCGGCATAAAGTGTTGGCACGCCGCAGAACAACGTTGGATTTTCCTTTGCAATGATATCGAGCACGACATCGGGAGTGGGGCGCCCCGCAAACAGGATCGTCGTTGCGCCGACCGACATGGGAAAGGTCATTGCATTGCCCAGGCCGTAGGCAAAAAAGAACTTGGCTGCTGAATAGACGATATCGTCTGATGTGATCCCCAGAACCTGCGCCCCATAGGTGTCGGCGGTTGCCTGCAGGTTGCCATGCACATGCGTCACACCTTTTGGCGAACCGGTGGAGCCGGAGGAGTAGAGCCAAAATGCAACTTCATCCGGGCTCGCCTCAAAGGTTGGCAGCTCTTCGGCGCCCGCCACGAAATCCGCGTAAGACACACAGCCGAACGGAGCATCGCCCACAACGACGACATGCTTTAGATAGGTGTTTTTCTCTAAGATCGGTTTGACGGTCTCGTACAATGCTTCAGAGACAAACAAGGCCACGGCGCGACTGTCGTTGAGGATGGTCTCGTAAAGGGGTGCCGCCAGAAGCGTATTGAGCAGAACGGGGATAACACCGGACTTGAGCCCGCCCCAGAAAATTTCAGGGAATTCGATTTGATCATGAACCAGAACGGCGATCCGTTGTTCCGGTTGTATGCCTGCCCGCAAAAGGGCGCCGGCAAACTGACCTGAGTTTTGTGCTAAGGCCCCGTAAGTCAGGCTGCGGCCAGTGCCCCATTCTTTAAAGGCAACCTTGTCAGATTGGCCTTCGGCAATATGACGATCAACGAAATAGCTGGCGGCGTTACCGCTTGCGGGCGTCATGATTCTTCTCCCCGAAATTTGCTTTATCCTGCATCATGCGCGGCTGTTCGCAATGTGTGCTGCGGGGCTAAGCTGTTTTTTGCAGTAAAGTGCCGCCTTCAATCTGCTACGGGTCGCGGGGCAGGCTGATACAGGCAATGGTGCCGACCCGCCCCGGCTTGAACGTGAGCGCGCCGCCGTGATCCACCGCGATGGACGAGACAATGGTCAGACCCATGCCAAAGCCCGCTGCATGTTCCGAATTTTCGCCGCGTTGAAACGGCTGTGTCAGGTGTTCCAAATCGGGCGCGTTGCTGCCCACGCCTTCGTCTTCGACAAGGATATGAATGCTGTCCACATCGGTGGCGAGGCTGACACGCGCGCGCCGCCCATACTTGAGCGCATTGTCGATCAGGTTGCTGATGGCCCGCCGCAGCGACAACGGGCGACCCTGGATAATGATGCGCTTTTCTTCCGACAACTCCGTGCGGCTGCGGCGCGACATGAAAATGGATTGCCCCCCTTCGACAACCACACTGTCGCTTTCTTCCAGGCTGACCGGGCTGCCCACGTCTTGGTAATCTGCCACAATGGCTTCGATCAAAGACGTGAGAGAGATCTTGCGCGTGTCCTCCGTGCTCAACTCGGCCCGAGTGTAAGTCAGCACGCTTTCGATAATCCCCGTCATTTGATCAATGTCGGTCTCGAGTTTCTGGCGCAGGTCTTCATCTTCGATCAACGCTGCCCGTAATCTCAGCCGGGTTGCCGGGGTGCCCAGATCATGGCTCACACCTGACAATATCATTGCACGTTCCGAAAGATGCTGCCTCTCGATATCCCTATAGCTGTTCACCGCATCGACAATCCCCTGCAATTCGCGCAGCCGCGCAGGTTGGAGCGATTTGGTGCGCGCTTGTCTTTCGCGTTTTCCCAAGACTTCGGCAAAATCCTTGAATTGGGCTGCAACGCCAATCAGCGCGGTAAAGCACATGGCGATGGCACCGATGGCAATAACGACCGCCAACAATCGCAAATCAGCCGGAACTGCAGAGCAATGCCACACGGTTTCGCCGGTAAACTTGCGCCATCTGTTCTCATCATAATTCGCCAGTATGACGGCCTCGCTGCAATAGGTGGCAAGCAGCTTGGTCAAAGCACCCATTGTGAATTGCGCGCCATTGCCAGCGCTCAGATCAAGCTGTGACAAGGGATAGCGCAGAGCTGGCGACACGATCGCAATCGATAGCGTTGCCGCACCGTCGATTTCGCCCGGATTGCGCCGGATGGTCAGGTTGGTGACCAAAGCAGGTTTGGGCAGATCAGAAATCTGTTCAAAGTCACCGGCGTTAGCCAGAACCTGATTGGCGGCCGACACTGGAAATTCGGATAACGAGGCCGGCAGATCCGCATCATATGCGAGGTGATAAAACAGCGCTTCACCCAAGCGATCCGCATTTTGCAGATGCTGTTGCCAATCACTCCGTGACTTCATCCACAACACGGTCGACAGGCCAATCAGCAAAAGTGTGACGCCCAACAAAGCCAGACCGGTGCGCTGCAGACTAATCATTGCTCGACGGTCACCACATCCACGGCAAATACATACCCAACACCGCGTTGCGTCTTTAGCATCTCTGGCTTTTTCGGATTGCGCTCCATCTTTGCGCGCAGCCGACCGACCAGCATATCAATCGCGCGGCCTGTAACGTCTTGTGGCGACTGCGCGTCAGAGGTGACTTCAAGCGCGGCTGCAATTTCTTCGCGGGTCAGCGGGATATGTGGGTTTGCAAGCAGCGCCTGCAACAAAGCCAGCTCGCGTTGGGATAGCGAAACCTGATATCCCCCCGGCGCTGTGACTTCGCTTGTGCGGGCATCAAAGGTCCAGCCTGCGAATTCGAAAGAAGACAGCTTGCGCCGATGCGACAGCGAGGCCGCACGTTGTGTGCGGGCCAACACAGCTTTGATCCGCGCCATCATCAGATCAATGTTGAAGGGCTTGGCGATATAATCATCCGCACCCACGGCATACCCTGCCATACGCTGTTGATCCGTGGACAGGGCCGAAACCATGATGATCGGCACGTTGTGCTCTTCTCGTAGTTTGGCGCAAATATCGATCCCGCTTTCATCACCCAGCATGACATCCAACAGGATCAGGTCTATGCGACCGGCGTTGAAATGCTTGCGCACGTCCGACTCACCTTTGGCGGGCAGCGCAACAATCCCCTTTTGTTGCAAATAATGCGTAAGCATCTGGCGCATTTCTTGGTCGTCTTCGACCACCAGAATTCTTGGAATCGCCACTGTGCTTCTTACCTCCCAACATGTCGTGCGCACCGTACACGACATGTCTTGTGTAACACTGTGCAACAATTTCAATTGTATTGTAACGCCCGGTAACAGATGGGCCGAATAAATCGTTGATTGCCCTGCATATTGGCTATGCGCCAGTTGAATGCCATGCGGTGGCTGGCGCATCACCAGCGGCATCCGAACTCATTAGTCGTAAATCTCGGGAGGAAAACTCTAATGAAAAAGATACTTACCACGGTTTCTGCAGGCGCTCTCTTCATCGCTGGTGCGGTGCACGCTGAACCGCAAGCCGAAGTGCTGCATTGGTGGACCTCGGGCGGCGAAGCCAAATCGGTTGCCGTTCTGCAGCAGGAATTCGCAGACAACGGCGGCACCTGGACAGATATGCCAGTTGCTGGCGGTGGCGGCGACGCCGCGATGCAGGCCCTGCGCGCCCGTGTTCTGGCTGGCAACGCACCAACCGCGGTACAACTCAAAGGCCCTGCAATTCAGGAATGGTACGAAGAAGGCGTTCTGGCCGACATTTCCGCAGTTGCCGAAGCTCAAGGCTGGGCTGATGTTCTGCCTGCGTCGATTGCGGGCCATATGAAGTGCGAAGACATCTGGTGCGCGGCACCCGTAAACGTGCACCGCGTGGACTGGATCTGGGCAAACGCAGACGTTCTAGAATCCAACGGCATCGCGATGCCAACATCATGGGATGAATTCAACGCCGCAGCGGAAAAGCTGCAAGCCGCAGGTATCATCCCACTGGCGCATGGCGGTCAGGCCTGGCAGGACGCGACCGTATTCGAAGCCGTGGCTTTGGGCATTCTCGGCGCAGACGGGTACCGTAAGGCGTTTGTTGACCTCGACATGGACACGCTGAAATCCGACGACATGGTCGCCGTTTTTGACCAGATGCGCACCATGCGCGGCTTTGTGGATCCAAACTTCCCAGGCCGTGATTGGAACCTTGCAACGGCGATGGTCATGAATGGCGAAGCCGCGTTCCAGATCATGGGCGACTGGGCCAAGGGCGAATTCCTTGCCGCTGGCAAAGCACCGGGCGAAGATTTCCTGTGCGCCTCCACTCCGGGCGAGGGCTTCCTCTATAATGTTGACAGCTTCGCGATGTTCGAAGTTGCTGGCGCGGATAAACAAGCGGGTCAGGCGCTTTTGGCTGAGCTGATCGTGGGCAAGAACTTTCAGAAGGTCTTTAACCTGAACAAAGGCTCTATCCCTGCGCGTACAGACGTGTCGCTGGCGGACTTCGACAGCTGCGCTGCACTGTCGTCTGACGAAATGGCGGCGTCCAATTCTGGCGGTTCGCTGTTGCCGAGCTATGCGCATGGCATGGCTCTGCGGGGCGCACAATCCGGCGCGATCACTGATGTTGTGACCTCGCACTTCAACTCGGACATGTCCTCTCAGGAGGCGGTCGAGCAACTTGCCGCCGCCGTAGCAAACAGCCTCTAAGGTTTCCAAAGCTACACACTAGACTTCCCGCCAGCCATGACGGTTGGCGGGATTATCCGACGACAAGGTTGGGGAGGAAGATCAGTGAGATTTCTGGAAGACCACCTTCCAAAGATCATGCTCGCGCCAAGTTTTATCGCGGTCTTGATTTTTGTGTACGGGTTTATCGGCTGGACGGCCTGGGTGTCTCTCACCCGTTCCAAGCTTTTGCCCAAATATGAGATCGACAGTTTCATTCAGTACGAAAGGCTGTTCTCGTCGCTGCGCTGGGATACGGCCTTTGGGAATCTGTTTGTCTTTGGCGGTCTGTTCATCGTGATCGCGATGATCCTGGGCCTGATGCTTGCGATTTTCCTCGATCAGAATATCCGTACCGAAGGGGCCATTCGCACGATCTATCTCTATCCCATGGCGCTTTCGATGATTGTGACCGGGACAGCGTGGAAATGGATTTTGAACCCCGGCCTTGGCCTTGAATCCATGGTCCAGGGATGGGGGTTCGAGACCTTTACCTTCGATTGGCTCGTGAACCCCGACAAGGCGATTTACACGATTGTTCTTGCCGCGATCTGGCAAAGCTCCGGCTTTGTGATGGCGCTCTTCCTTGCGGGGTTGCGGTCGGTAGACGGCGAGATCATCAAAGCCGCCCAAATCGACGGCATTCCAACCTGGCGGACTTATTCGGCGATTATCATCCCGTCGATGGCCCCGATCTTTCTATCGGCTTTCATCGTGCTCGCGCATTTGGCGATCAAGAGCTTTGACCTTGTGATTGCTCTGACAGGCGGCGGCCCCGGTTTCGCGACCGATTTGCCGGCCACTTACATGTTCGCGATGGCGTTTTCACGTGGCGACATTGGTCAAGCGGCCAGCTCTGCGATGGTCATGATGGGCGTCGTGTTCACAATCGTCGTGCCGTACCTCTATTCAGAACTGAGAGTCAAAAATGACTGATGCATCTTTGACAAATACCACCGCGCTCTATCAGGCAAGCCCGCAGCGGCAGCTGGTTAAAACGGTCCTACGCGTGCTGCTCTACATCTTGCTGATCGCCTTTGCGCTGTTCTATCTCGCGCCACTTTTCGTGATGGTCACCACCTCGCTCAAAAGCCTCGAAGAGATCCGCACCGGCGATTTGATCAGCTTGCCACGCGAAGTCACGTTTGATGCATGGGCTACCGCATGGTCCAGCGCCTGCACCGGAATTCAGTGTGATGGCGTCAAACCATACTTCTGGAACTCTGTCCTCATCGCAGTGCCCGCCGTTTTGCTGTCTACCCTCATCGGGGCTGTAAACGGCTATGTCGTTGCACAATGGCGGTTTCCGGGGGCCAACATCTTTTTTGCTTTGATGCTCTTTGGCTGCTTTATCCCGTTTCAGGTGGTCCTGTTGCCTATGGCGCGGATGCTGGGGCTCATGGGGATCGCAGGGTCCATTCCCGGTCTGATCTTTGTGCACGTGATCTATGGTCTGGGCTTCACCACCCTGTTTTTCCGCAACTACTATGTCACGATTCCATCGGAACTGACCAAAGCGGCCAAGGTGGATGGCGCGGGATTCTTTCGGATCTTCTTTTCTATCTTCCTGCCGCTCAGCCTGCCTATCATTGTTGTAACGGTGATCTGGCAATTCACGCAGATCTGGAATGACTTCCTGTTTGGTGTGTCGTTCAGCCAGGCAGGCACCCAGCCCATCACCGTGGCGCTCAACAACATCGTCAACTCAACGACCGGCGTAAAAGAATACAACGTAGATATGGCTGCAGCGATCATCGCCGGCTTGCCGACGTTGTTGGTCTACGTCGTCGCTGGCAAATACTTCATTCGCGGCCTGACCGCAGGCTCTGTGAAAGGCTAAATCATGGCACCTATTCTCGATATCAAAGGCCTTAGCAAAAACTACGGCAGCACAGAGATCTTGAAAGACATCAATGTCTCTATCGAACCTGGCGATTTCCTGGTGCTGGTGGGCCCGTCCGGGTGCGGTAAGTCGACGTTGTTGAACTGTATCGCTGGGTTAGAGCCGATTTCCGGCGGCACGCTCGCGATCGGCGGGCAGGACATGACCCATGTCAGCCCAAAGGATCGGGACATTGCGATGGTGTTCCAATCCTACGCGCTTTACCCGACCATGACGGTGGCCAAGAACATCACCTTTGGCATGAAGGTGCGTGGCGTGGACAAAGCCGAACAGGCGGAAAAGCTGCAAAAGGTGGCGGCGCAATTGCAGATCGAACAATTGCTCAACCGCAAACCCAGCCAGCTGTCTGGTGGTCAGCGTCAAAGGGTGGCGATGGGGCGGGCTTTGGTGCGTGATCCCAAGCTGTTCTTGTTCGATGAACCGTTGTCAAATCTGGATGCCAAGCTGCGTGTTGAAATGCGCACTGAGATCAAATCGCTGCACCAGAACTTGGGCGCGTCGATGATCTATGTGACGCATGATCAGATCGAAGCCATGACGCTTGCAACTAAGATCGTTGTGATGAAAGGCGGTGTGATCCAGCAGGTCGGAACACCGGCTGAAATCTACAGCACACCGGCCAATATGTTTGTCGCCGACTTTATGGGCAGCCCTGCGATGAACCTGATCCCAGCGCGGACACGGGCCAATGGATCGGGGACGATCGTAGAAATTGCGCAGGCCGGAGCCGATCCCATTGTGCTCACCGAAAAACGAAGCATTGCGTTGCCCGAAGACGTCGTGTTGGGTGTGCGCCCAGAAGACATCGTTGAAACAGGCCTCCATAACGGCGGCAGTAACGCATTGCAGAAAGCGGATTGCATGATCGACATCGTTGAACCTGCGGGTGCTGACACGTTTGTGGTGACGCAGCTGGGTGGCAAACAAGTCACCGCGCGCCTCAGTGCGGAAACGAAAGCGCGCGCCGGAGAACGGTCCAACCTGGCGTTCGATTTGTCGCGAGTGTCGTATTTCTCACCCGAAAACGGTTTGCGGTTGAACGAGAGCTGATGCGGCTGGTTGCGGACATAGGGGGCACAAACACGCGTTTGGCGATGGTGCCATCTGGGTCCGTGCGCCCAGCGGCACCCAAGAGCTATCGCAACGCCGATTACGCCAGTTTCGAGGCCGTGATTTCCGAGTTTCTGCCGCTGTCTGGGGCGGAGCCCCCCGATCAGCTGGTGGTCGCTATGGCCGGGCCGGTGACGGGCAACACCGGTCGGCTGACCAATCTGGATTGGCTGATTGACGGTGCGCAATTGTCGATGCGGTTTTCCGATATTCCGGTGCGGGTGATCAATGATCTCACGGCGCTTGGGTACTCCGCTTTGCGTCTGTCTGAGGATCAGCTCAAGCCGTTGTTGGTCCGCGATGTGCCCCCCTCCCCACAGCGCCAAGCACTGGTCGTTGGGATTGGAACCGGCTTTAACGTCAGTCCGGTGGTCGATACCAAAGATCACATCATCTGCCCTTCGGTCGAGGCTGGTCATACCAGCCTTTATGCATCCATCGCTGCTATGCTCGACAGCTATCAGGGTGGTCGTGCCAATAGTTTTCCAAGCGTTGAGTCCCTGTTTTCTGGCAGGGGTCGGCGCAAGTTTTTGTCTTTGATGACCGGACAGACCGTCGAAAGCGCCACGCCGTTCATCCAAAAATACCGCGCGCCCGAGAATGCCGCGTTTGATCAGGCGCTGGATGCATATGCCGAATTGATCGGTGCGTTGATTGCCGAGCTAAAGCTGGCCTATTTGCCCACAGATGGCATTTTTCTCGCCGGGGGCGTGACGCGCAGCTCTTTAATCGAGGATCGCGTGGATCTGTGCTGCAACATGATTGAACGTGACAACGATTGGGTAAACATCAAGCCACCCGTTTGGATGATTGACGATGACACCGCCGCGCTGACCGGCTGTGCCTCTATTGAACTTGCCTCGTGATCGGCCTTATTTTTTGTTGCAATGTTAGCGCTATCATTTTATGTGCCGCCCGAGAGCAGGCGAGATGTCAGTCCTTCAAATCAATGAAAGCCGGAACATGCGCAAGTTGAACGTTGGCTACTATGCTCAAGGAGGCGTTTCCTGATGGTTTCGCGCGTTATTCCTGTCGATACATTCGATCTGGTTATCTTCGGCGTCACCGGGGATCTGGCCCGGCGCAAAATTCTGCCCGGTTTGTTTCGGCGTTTTGTTATGCAGCAGGCCCCCAAGGATTCCCGCATCATTGGCGCCGCCCGGTCGGAAATGACGCAAGACGAATTTGCGGCCTTGGTCCGCAGCGCAATCGAAGAGTTTGTGCCCGGTGCCGCGGACAAGAAAAAAGACCTCGACGAATTCCTCAAGGTGCTGCGCTATGTGTCGATTGACGCAAGCGGTGACAAAGGTTGGCGCGCGCTAAACGGGCATCTGCGCCCTGATGTGGTGCGCGCGTTCTACCTATCCGTTTCACCTTCGATCTTTGGCGCGATTGCCGCAAACCTCAGCACGCGTGGCTTGGCCACACCAGAAAGCCGCATAGTCGTTGAAAAGCCGTTTGGGCGCGACCTGGCCACGGCCAAAGCATTGAACGCAGATTTGCGCGGCAGCTTCGAAGAAAGCCAAATCTACCGGATCGACCACTACCTTGGCAAAGAAACCGTTCAAAACCTGATGGCCTTGCGGTTTGCCAATGCGCTTTGGGAACCGCTTTGGAATTCCACCCATATCGACCACGTGCAGATCACCGTGGCCGAACGGCTCGGCGTTGCCGGGCGGGGTGCCTATTATGACAAATCCGGCGCGATGCGCGACATGGTGCAGAACCACCTGATGCAGCTTTTGTGCCTGACCGCGATGGAGCCGCCTTCCCGGTTTGATCCCAACGCTGTGCGTGATGAAAAGGTAAAGGTGATCGAAGCGCTGGAACCTGTCCGCGCCGCCGATCTGGTGCGCGGCCAGTATCGCGCCGGGCAGGGAGATGCGAGCTATGCCGCGCATTCCGAAAATCCGGCAACAACGACGGAAAGCTATATCGCGATGAAGGTAAACGTCGCGAATTGGCGCTGGTCGGGTACGCCCTTCTATCTGCGCACGGGCAAAAAGCTGCGCGCGCGTACCTCTGAAATCGCGATCCAGTTCCGCAATCCGCCTCATATGATGTTCCCGGATATGGCGCGTCAAAAAGGCAATGCTCTGATCATTCGCCTGCAACCCGACGAAGGCATCACCCTGCGGACCACGATTAAAGAACCGGGCCCGGGCGGTATGCGTCTGGCCGAAGCATCGTTGGATATGACCTTTGCCGAGGCGCTGGGCCCGGGGATGGACACGCAAGATGCCTATGAGCGGCTGATCATGGATGTGATCCGGGGCAACCAAACACTGTTTATGCGTGGCGATGAGGTGGAGGCGGCCTGGGCCTGGGCCGACCCGATCATTTCGGAATGGACCGAAGCTGGAAACAAACCCTCTGCCTACGATCCTGGCAGTTCGGGACCGGAAGACGCGTTGATGCTGATGCATCGCGACGGGCGGCGTTGGCGCGAGATTGAAACCTGATCCTCCCTTGGGGAAAGGATTTGAACGATGACGACATTAAACGACACTCTGCGCCGTGTGACGGACCGCGTCATAGAGCGCAGTGAAACAACGCGCGCGGCGCATATGAAGGTCATGGCGGCCTCACGCGCCAAAGGCCCGGCGCGGGCGCATCTTTCCTGCAGCGGACAGGCGCACGCCTATGCCGCTTCAGGCGAAGACAAAGATCGGCTTGCCCAAGGGCAAGTGGGGCATCTGGGCATCGTGACCGCCTATAACGATATGCTGTCAGCGCATCAGCCGTTTGAAAACTATCCCGAAGTGGTGCGCAAAGCTGCGCGGGCGGCAGGGGGCAGCGCGCAGGTTGCGGGCGGTGTGCCTGCGATGTGTGATGGGGTGACACAAGGCGAAGCCGGCATGGAATTATCGCTGTTCTCGCGCGATGTCATCGCCTTGGCCACAGCGGTTGCTCTGAGCCACAACACCTTTGACGCTGCGGTGTTTTTGGGCGTCTGTGACAAGATTGTACCCGGCCTTGTTATCGGCGCGCAGGCCTTTGGCCATTTGCCTGCGGTGTTCCTGCCTGCGGGGCCCATGGCCAGCGGCCTTTCGAACGATGAAAAAGCAAAGGTTCGGCAACAATTCGCAGCCGGTGAAGTGGGCCGTGATGCTTTGATGGCAGCCGAAATGGCCGCCTACCACGGGCCCGGTACCTGTACGTTCTATGGCACCGCCAACACCAACCAGATGCTGATGGAGTTCATGGGCCTGCACCTGCCCGGGGCCAGCTTTGTGCCCCCGAACACCGAACTGCGCGAAGCGTTGACCGCCGAGGGTGCGCGGCGCGCCTTGAGCCTCAGCGCTTTGGGCAACAATTATACGCCGGTCTGTGACGTGCTGGATGAAAAGGCGTTTGTGAACGGCATCGTCGGGCTGAATGCCACGGGCGGGTCGACCAATTTGTTGATCCACCTTGTCGCGATGGCGCGGGCCGGTGGCATCATCCTTGATTGGCAGGACTTCGCAGATCTGTCCGATGTCACCCCGCTGATGGCGCGCGTCTATCCAAATGGCCTGGCGGATGTGAACCATTTCCACGCTGCTGGCGGTCTGGGCTATATGATCGGTGATCTGCTGCGTGCAGGGATGTTGCATCCCGACACCAAGACCGTCGCAGGAACAGGGTTGGAGCATTACACCGCCGACCCGATTTATGCCGAGGGCAAACTGTCTTGGAAACGCGGCGCGGACAAAAGCCTCAATGACAAGATCCTGCGCCCTGCCGCTGATCCGTTTCAACCCACAGGCGGCTTGAAGCGGTTGACCGGTACGCTGGGCACAAGCGTCATGAAAGTGTCCGCCGTGGCCCCCGAATATCATGTCATCGAAGCCCCGGTACGGGTGTTCCATGATCAAGATGAAGCTAAGGCGGCGTTCAAGAACGGTGAGCTGGTGGACGATATGATTGTGGTCGTTCGGTTCCAAGGGCCCAAGGCCAACGGGATGCCAGAGCTGCATTCGCTGACACCGATGTTGTCGATTTTACAGGGGCGCGGCCAACGGGTTGCTTTGGTCACTGACGGGCGCATGTCCGGCGCGTCCGGCAAGGTGCCTGCAGCCATTCACGTCACACCAGAAGCGTTGGATGGTGGCCCTATTGCCAAGCTCCGGGATGGCGACGTGCTGCGCGTGGATGCAACGCGCGGTGAACTGACCATTTTGACACCCGGAGTTCTAGAGCGCGAGGTGGTCTCCGCCGATTTGAGCGCGTATGAAACAGGCACAGGTCGCGAGCTTTTTGCAGCCTTCCGCGCAAACGCAGGCCCGGCGACCGCCGGTGCCGCATTTTTTGGAAACTGACCCATGACACACACTCCACAAGAGCTCAGCGCCAAAGCCCGTACCATCTGCGAAATGGCGCCCATTGTGCCTGTCCTTGTCGTCGATGACGTCACCGCGGCGGACCCTTTGGCAAAAGCACTGATTTCCGGTGGACTACCCGCGCTTGAGGTCACGTTGCGTACACCTGCCGCATTGGATGTAATCCGGGTGATGTCACAAGTGCCCGGCGGCATGGTTGGCGCTGGCACTTTGATCACACCTGAGGACGTGCGCGCCGCAAAAGAGGCGGGGGCGACCTTTGGGGTGTCACCGGGCGCAACCGATGCTTTGATCGCCGCCTGCGAAGACGAAGGTTTGCCGCTTTTACCGGGGGCCGCAACGGCGTCTGAGGCAATGGCACTTCTGGAACGCGGGTATGCGATGCTCAAGTTTTTCCCGGCCGAAGCCTCTGGCGGTGTGCCTGCGCTCAAGTCATTGGCCAGCCCTTTGCCGCAGATTAGCTTTTGTCCAACTGGTGGCGTCAATCCAAAGAACGCGCCGGAATATCTCGCCTGCGCCAACGTCGTCTGCGCCGGGGGCAGCTGGGTTGCGCCAAAAGACATGGTTGCGGCGGGCGATTGGGCCGGCATCGAAGCGCTTGCGCGGGATGCGGCCAAATTAGGATAAGGCGGGCAAAACGTTTCGAAACGCTTTGCGCAAGTTTCAGAGGTTTTCAGCCTTCAGGATATGTTTGCGCACTTTGCCAGCGGCTGTGCGCGGGAAATCGTCAAGCACCCGCATGGATTTGGGAATCTTGTACCCCGCCAACCGTTCCCGGCAATAGGCCAGCACATCCGCTTCATCCGGTGTATGGCCCGGACGCGCCATAACAAAGGCACAGCCGACTTCGCCCCATGTGGTGTCATCCACGCCAACGACAGCGGCCTCCAGAATGTCGGGATGCCCGGCCAGAACGTTTTCAATCTCGGCTGGATACACGTTTTCAGCGCCCGAGATGTACATGTCCTTGATCCGATCCACGAGAAAGTAACAGCCATCCTCGTCGCATCGCGCGACATCGCCGGTGTGCATCCATCCATCTTCTGTAAAGGTCTTCGCATTGGCTTCTGGTCGGTTCCAATACCCCGGCGTAATCAGCGGCCCGCGCGCCAGCAATTCACCGGCTTCGCCAACAGGTACATCGCGGCCTTGGTCGTCTACGATTTTAACGTCTCCCAACAACAAGGGCCGCCCCACAGATCCGATTTTGCGGGTCGCATCGTCATCGGTTTGAAAAAGGATCGCGGGGCCGGTTTCTGTCATGCCCCAGCCTTGATAAATGTTGATCCCCTTTGATCGAAACAGCTCGACAACCGCATCAGGCAAAGCCGCGCCGCCAGAGCCCCAATAGGGGATATCGCCAAAATCAATCTCTTCGAACTTGGGATGCACGCGCAGCGCCTGGTACACCGCCGGGACGGCAAAGATCGTGGTTGTTTTCCCTTCGGCCAACACGGCCATGAACATATCCGGATCAAATCCGGGCAAAACATCCACGGTGCCACCGCTGATCAAAATTGGCATGGAATGCAGGTTCACCCCGGCGGTATGAAACAACGGCAGAAAATTGGGGCTGCGCGAGGTGACCGATAAGCCAAAGGTCTGCGTGACATTCACATAATTTGCCATCGCCATGCCAAATGTCTGGCGCACGGCCTTTGGAATGCCCGTCGTCCCGGATGTGTAAAGCATGTACCACGTGTCTTCCGCGGCCCAGCCGTCATCGCGCACCGGCGCGTGCGCAGGGTCTGCTTCTGCCATCAACGCCTGATAGCTGCCGGGGGTGGGCGCGTCGCCATGGGTATGGATTGGCACCAGTTGCAGGTCGCGGCTTGCCGCCAGACTGTGAGACAGCTCTGCGCAATTGTGATCATGCAACAGCACATCAATGCCGGCATCTTCCAGCAACGGGGCCAGCTCAGACGGCGTTAAACGCCAATTGAGCGGCACAAGTATCACGCCAGCCTTGCCACAGGCGAACAGGATTTCGAAAAAGGCGGCGTTGTTGTGCGTCAGGATGCCAACGCGGTCGCCTTGCGCCCGGCCCAATGCTCCCCTCAGAGCCACGGCAAACAAATCTGCGCGCGTGTTCAATTCGGAATAGGTGATCTCTTGGCCTGTTGCCACTTCCCGCAGGACAAGCCCATCTCCATTCAGTGCCGTACGGCGTTTGGTGATGTCAAATATTAAGCTCATCCAAGATCTCCCCTTCGTCACATATGCAAAAACCGCCTGGCCCTAACGCACCCGAAACCGCGTGCCAGGGGCAGGTGGATCTTCCGGTGCGCCCGCAAAACACTGGGCGATGGCCATCCACTCGGCGGCGACGTCCCCTGTGACCGCCAATCCTGTGTCCGCGATATTGCGCGTTTGAGTGACCACCTGACAGAACTCCGTGGCGGACCCTGCGATCACATCAGAAGTCACCTCATCGTTCCACACCCAGACTGCCCCAGACGGGGCTGTCAGCCTGACTTGCGGCATCACCTCTGGCACGTCACGCTTTCGGTTTTTGAAGGTCCAGCCAAAGGTGTTGATGCCCAACACGGCGATATTCTTGATCCGGTCATGGTCAACGCGCGTCACGCCCATATGATCATAGATCTCTTGCCCATGCGCCCAGGTTTCCATCAATCGCGCCGTGATGCTGGACCGCACGCTCATATCCGGCCCGGCCCAGGCGACCCGCGCTTTTGGATCAGCCTGTGAAAACCGTTCGGCAACCCCGGTGTAAAGCCCCTGCCACTCTTCCAACAGCGCGCGTCCGGCAAGTCCATCCAGCCATCGCTCTTCAAAGGTTCTGAGGTTCGAGTTCTGAAACTCCACAAACACATCCGCCATAAAGGCTTTGAACCCGTCCCCACCTGCCAAAGACAGATCGGCGGCGTGGTTCCACATGTGCAGGTGGCCAATGACATGGCCGATGGTCCAACCTTTGAACTGGGTCGGTTGATCAAAGTCGGCATCCGAGGCGGAGGACAACAGCGCATAAAGCGCATCACTTTCCGCCTGAAAATCCTGAGGCTGATCAAACATGGTCTCGTCTCCCTATAGGCGCGCCACGCCAAAACTGTTGCCCTTGGTGCCGCGCCGCCCGTTTTCGGCCAGCGTCGCCAGACACATGGCCAGCACCGCACGGGTGTCACGCGGATCAATCACGCCATCGTCCATCATCCGCGCCGAGGTATAGATCGCGCCCGAAGCCGCCTCCATCGCGGCCTCAATGGCTTGACCTTGCTTGGTCATCTGCGCGTCCATCTCTTCGCTGATCGGCGCCCCTTTGGCTTTCAGGCGCTCTTCGGCCACGATCCGCAGCACTTTGGCCGCTTGCGCCCCGCCCATCACCGCTGTGCGCGCAGTCGGCCAGCTAAACGAAAACTCGGGCTTCAACGCCTGCGATCCCATCGCGTAATTGCCCGCGCCATAGGAATTGCCCACCACAATGGCGAGCTTTGGGGGCCCGAAATTGGCAACTGCCTGGATCATCTTTGACCCGTGCTTTACCTGCCCCAGCTGCTCGGGGTCTTTGCCGACGATAAAGCCGGTGGTGTTGTGCAAAAAGATCATCGGAGTGTCCGACTGATCGCACAATTGCAGGAAATGCGCCACCTTGTTCGCGCCCTGTGGGGAGATAGGGCCATTGTTGGTGATGATCCCAATGCGCCACCCATCCAGATAGGCATGGCCGCATACGGTGTCGGCCCCATATTGCGCCTTGAACTCCATGAATTCTGACCCATCGGTGATCCGCGCAATCACCTCGCGCATGTCATAGGGCACACGTTTGTCCGTGGGCACGATCCCCATCAGGTCTTCGCTGGAATACACCGGCTCTTTCACCGTACGATCCCGTGCCAACCCGCGATCTGCAGCGGGGGGCAATATATCGACAATCTCACGCGCCACCCGAATGCCATCCGCATCGTTTTCCGCCAGATATTCGCCGGTGCCGGTGATCTCTGCGTGCATTTCCGCGCCGCCCAATTCCTCGTGATCAGCGATCTCGCCTGTTGCCGCCTTGAGCAGCGGTGGCCCTGCCAAAAAGATCTGCGACTGTCCGCGCACCAGCACGATGTAATCCGACAAGGCCACGTGATACGCCCCGCCCGCTGTCGCATTGCCATGCGCCACGGTAATCTGCGGAATGCCCGCCGCTGACAACTCTGCCTGCTGCGCGTATATCGTGCCACCGTCGATAAAGGTGCGCGCGCCCCAGGTATCAACCTCACCCCCTGATCCGGCCATATCCGCCAGATTGCCGCCGCCACTTTCGGCCAGCGAAATCACCGGCAGTCCGGTTTGAAAGGCGATCTGTTGCAGCCGCAGATGTTTGCGCAGGGTCGCGGAATTGATGGTGCCGCCCTTGATGGCATAGTTCCACACCAGCACCAGAACCCGTCGGCCTTTAACAAACCCGATCCCCATGATCAGGTTGCCGCCCGCCGTCGTACCATCCTTATCGCCTAGCATTTTGTAGCCCGCGATGGCGTTCAGCTCCAGGAATGGGGCGCCTGCATCCAACAGATGCCCAAGCCGTTCGCGGGGTAACAGCTTACCCGCTTTCGTCGCCCGCTCGCGATAGCGTTCCTCGCCGCTGCGGATCTGGGCCTCGATCTCGCGCACTTGGGCCACGGCCTCGGTCATAAAGGCGGCATTGGCCGCAAAAGTGGCGGATGCGGTATCAAGTTTTGATTGCAGCGCGATCATGACGTTGCCTCCTGCGTGGCGTCCAGCTCAAGCTCCACCAGCATCTGACCTTTCTTCACCTGATCTCCGTCGGCGACAGAGATGGCGCGCACACGCCCCGACCCGTCGGCCACATGGTGATGCTCCATCTTCATCGCCTCAACCGTCACAAGGGTATCTCCCTTATCAACTTGCACACCTTCGGTCACAGCGATGCCCACCACCAAACCTTCGGTCTGCGCGATGATCTGGCCGTTGCCTTCGGCATCATCGCCTGCAACCGGCGCATAGGTGATATCGGTCAGCGACAGGTTCTGCCCCGCACCGCTCAGGTGAATGTCATCGCCGTTTAGTACAAAAGCCATACGCTGACGTATTCTGTCGAGGATCAGCGACGCCTCCCGCCCCGCCATATCAAGCACTTCAACCTCGTGTTGGACTTCGCCAATATGAACGGTGAATGCATTGCCACGCCCGCTCAACGTCACGGCCCAATCTGTCTCTCCATCATTCAATACAAGGCGTCGTGGTATCGGCGCGCCATTGGTCCAGCCCGCTGTG
>JABSSA010000168.1 GCA_013214665.1 Paracoccaceae bacterium | reverse complement strand
TGGCGGTGCGGAAACTGGCGATCGTGGCGGTCAGGTTGTTGTGCCACGGACAGGCGTAGGTGTTGTATTCCTCGTCTGAAAACGTGAAATCCTCGCGCAGCTTGAGGCCCGGTTTGGATTTGAAAAGCGCCACCCGGTCGATCTTGCGTTTGCCTTCGGGCACGTGTTCTTCGTAGCGCCAGCGCAGCCCGCCATAGAAATTGAGCTGCCGTTCCTTGGGGTGGCCCTGATCGTCGGCGCGGGCAAGGGCGTAATAGCCCGACCGGTCCAGATGCGCGCGGTCGAGTGAAACGGCGTTAGGATGTTCGTTGAGATCGTCAGAATAAAGATCGGCCACATAGGTCAGCATCGCATCGCGCCGTTCTTCGGTGTGAAAGGCCAAGAGCTCGCCAATCTTTCGGGTCTCGCAGAACGGAAAGAACAGGTATTCTGCGTTGAAACAGTAATACATCCACAAACCGGGAGCTGCGGCGATGATCTTGTTGATCGCGGCAATCGCGTCGCTCAGCGACGGCTGTTGCCATGTGATCTGATGCACGGCCTCTTGCAAATCCTTGGCCAGCTTTATCCGTTCAGGCACAAAAGCAAGGATCGACGTAAAGCTCAGCAGCTCCAGATGGCGCAGCGTGGTGTCGACCTCAACGTCATCCTCGACAAACACAATCGCCACAGGCCCACGCTTTAGCATGGTCGCCTTTTCCTTTAGCGCCGCATCAAGGGTGTCGTACTGCATCTGGGTGCCTTGCCCGTTTTCTTTCAACTTCATCCGATTGACGCCACATTGCAAGGCCAAGCTGCGCTTGCTATGTGCCAAATCTTAGCGACCAGATCGGACCTGCCATGACCGCGCCCAAAAAGCTTTATGTCAAAACCTATGGATGCCAGATGAACGTTTACGACAGTGAACGTATGGCCGAAGCCTTGGGCGAACAGGGGTATGAGCCAACCAATACCCTGGATGACGCGGATATGATCCTGCTCAACACCTGCCATATCCGCGAAAAAGCGGCGGAAAAAGTGTATTCCGAACTGGGCCGGTTCAAGGGGCTAAAGGCGGCAAAGCCGGATCTGAAATTGGGCGTGGCGGGCTGCGTGGCGCAGGCCGAAGGGGCCGAGATTATGCGCCGCCAGCCATTGGTTGATCTGGTGGTGGGGCCGCAAAGCTATCACCGCCTGCCCGAGATGGAGACCAAGACCCGCCAGGGGGAAAAGGCCCTTGATACGGATTTCCCCGAAGAAGACAAATTCGAACATTTGAAATCGCGCCCTAAGGCGCGCCGCGCTCCGGCGGCGTTTCTGACGGTGCAAGAAGGGTGCGATAAATTCTGTGCTTTCTGCGTGGTGCCCTATACCCGCGGGGCCGAGGTGTCGCGCCCGGTGGATCGCATCCTGACCGAGGCGCGCGATCTGGTGGAGCGCGGCGTGCGCGAGATCACGTTGCTGGGCCAGAACGTGAATGCCTATCATGGCATGGGTGAGGGCGGCTCCTGGAGCCTGGCCAAGCTGATCTGGGCGCTCAATGACATCGACGGCCTGGAACGTATCCGCTTTACCACTTCACATCCCAACGACATGGGTGATGATCTGATCGAAGCGCATGGCACCTGTGAAAAGCTGATGCCTTATCTGCACCTGCCGGTGCAGTCGGGCTCGGATCACATCCTCAAGCGCATGAACCGCAAACACACCGCCGAAAGTTATCTGCGCCTGATCGAACGCATTCGCGCAGCGCGCCCGGATATCCTGTTGTCAGGGGATTTCATCGTGGGCTTCCCCGAAGAAAGCGATGCGGATTTCGAGGCGACGATGGCGTTGGTGGAAGAGGTTGAATATGGCTATGCCTATTCCTTTAAATATTCCAAGCGCCCCGGCACCCCGGCCGCAGAGCGCCCGCAGGTGGACCCGGATGTGGCAGATGAACGGTTGCAGCGGTTGCAAGCCCTGATCACGCGCCAACAGCGCAAGATCCAGGATGAAATGGTCGGGCGCACGGTCAAAGTGCTTTTCGAAAAGCCCGGCAAGTACGAAGGTCAAATGGTGGGCAAGTCCGACTACCTGCACGCGGTGCATGTGGCCGATGCGCAGGTATCCGTCGGAGACATCGCCCCGGTGAGAATCATTTCGTCAGGCAGCAACTCTCTTGCAGGTGAATTGATTTAATCTATAGGTTGTGTTGTGAAAAATGGCACAACCTGGATGAATTTGGCCAAAACACGCCTGTCTTCCCACTAAATATTGTAAATATAGGTTCCCACACACCCAAAAGTGGCGTAGTTTTCCACATATTGTGTGGGGCTGGACTGCCAAAATCCTGATGGCCCCGCGGGGGATTTTAATAATCAGGGATGAGGCTCGTGTTTAAATTGCTTTCGAATTCACTGCGACGGTGGGTGTCCGCTGTTGGGGCCAGTGCGCTTGCAGCTGCATGTGTTGCGGCGGTGTCGCTGCCTGCAGCGGCGCAAAACTGGGATCCAAACACCAAATCACAACAAGGCCGGGATGGCGGGCGCTATGTGCCTACGATCTGGGTTGATCCTGATGGCTGCGAACATTGGGTGATGGATGACGGGGCCGAAGGCTACATGACGCCCCATGTCAATCGTCAGGGTATTCCGGTGTGTCGGCGTGGCGACATGTGCGGCGTAATGAAATCGGATCAGTTTTTTGCCACCGACAGCGCCCGGATCAGCACGGCAGGTAAGCACCGCCTTGCCGAGTTTTTCCAGCAAGCGAACGCCACAAGCTACATCATCACCGGTCACACCGACAGCCGCGCCAGCGACGCCTATAACTTGCGGCTGAGCCATCGGCGCGCGCAGGCTGTGGCGCATGTGGCGCAAGCCAACGGAGCACGCATTTCGGATGTGCGCGGCTATGGCGAACGGTCGCCGGTGGCCTCCAACGCAACAGCGGCGGGCATGGCCAAAAATCGGCGCGTTGAAATCATCTGCATCAGATAGGGGGGCACGATCATGAATATTCTCAAAATCTCGCTGGTGTTGAGCGCGGCCTTTGGTCTGGCGGCCTGTGACGAAGGGTTGCGTGGATACACCGAAGACAAAACCTATGACCGTGGCCTCGACGGCAAAGACCTGAGCCAGCTTCAGGCCGGCATCTGGGTTGATCCGAATGGCTGTGATCACTGGATCATCGATGATGGGGTCGAAGGCTACCTGTCACAACGGCTCGACAAGCATGGCAAGCCTGTGTGCTCGGGCGTTGCTGCGCCAACTCAGACCGTGGGCGATTTCAAAGGTGGCTCAAACGTGCGCGATCCGAATTGATCGGGGTAGGTTTCCATCCATTTCACATGGCCGAAGCGCGCAGGCGCTTCGGCTTTTTTATTTGTGTCACCAAAAGCGTGGAAACTGAGTTGAAAGGGCGGCGCTAAGTTGCGACGTTAGGGCCAGCTTTAAAGGAGCATTGCGTGAGTCTCGTCCAGGAACCGAGTGGAACTGCCCCACAGGAAACCCCGTTGGAGTTTCCCGACAACAGGCTTTTGATTGATCTGTGCGGTCCCTATGACCGCAACCTGACGGCCGTGGAAACCGCGTTGGATGTGCAAATCATCCGGCGGGGCAATGCGCTGTCGATTTTTGGCGAAGCTGACGCCAGTACGCGCGCAGCGGATGTGCTGAACGCGCTTTATCTGCGTCTCGAAGCGGGCAAAACGGTCGAAGAGGCCGATGTGGACCGCGAATTGCGTATGGAACCTGCATTGCCCGAGGTGGAGCCGGAAACGGGGCCGGGCGATCAGCTGGAAATGGCTGTGGGCAATCGGATCGAGATCAAGACCCGCAAGAAATTGGTTGAGCCGCGCACGGATGCGCAAAAGGCATATGTTCAATCGCTCTTTGACAATGAAATGGCCTTTGGCATTGGTCCCGCGGGGACGGGCAAGACCTATCTCGCCGTGGCTGTCGGGGTGAACATGTTCATCTCGGGCGAGGTGGATCGCATCATCCTATGCCGCCCAGCGGTCGAGGCGGGCGAGCAGTTGGGCTTTCTGCCCGGCACGCAAGAGGAAAAGGTCGATCCGTATATGCAGCCGCTTTACGACGCGCTTGCGGATTTTCTGCCGGGCAAGCAACTGGCCAAGCTGCGCGAAGAAAAACAGATCGAGATTGCGCCGCTGGCCTTCATGCGGGGCCGTACACTGAGCCGCGCTTTTGTGGTGCTGGATGAGGCGCAGAATGCCACGCAGATGCAGATGAAGATGTTCCTGACCCGCTTGGGCGAAGGATCCCGCATGGTGATCACCGGCGACCGCACGCAAATCGACCTGCCACGCGGCGTGACATCAGGTTTGGCTGATGCGGAACGGTTGTTGACGACCATTCCGGGGATTTCGTTTAACTACTTCACCTCCAAAGATGTTGTGCGCCATCCGCTCGTTGCTGCCATCATCGAAGCCTACGAGGCAGATGCGCCGGTTGGCTGATCGAGGCGTGAAAAGGCCGGTGGGTGCGCATGTCTCCTGACATCCTGATCGAGGATCCCCGCTGGACGGCGGAAAACCTGACCGCGATGGCCGGGCCAGCGGTGGCAGCAGTGCTGGCCTATCACGATATCGCCGAGGCGGAGGTTTCGCTTTTGGGCTGTGACGATGCGCGCATTGCAGAGCTGAACGCGGATTTCCGCGACAAAGCCAAGCCCACCAATGTGTTAAGCTGGCCCGAAGAAGAGCTGGGCCCAGACGAACCCGGTGCGGCGCCACATCCGCCTGAGCCGGATTTTGATGGCACGCTCAGCCTTGGCGATATCGCGATTTCCTATGACACCTGCGCCCGCGAAGCCGCCTCGCAATCCAAGCCATTTGCCCACCATGTGACCCATTTGATCGTCCATGCGACGTTGCATTTGCTGGGCTACGACCATATCCGTGATGCAGATGCCACGCGTATGGAAGAAATTGAGCGTCTGATACTTGGAAAATTGGGTATACCTGACCCATATTAGAGGCGTGACCACACAGGTGGTTGTTATAAGTTAAGGACCGATGGGCGAACAAGACGGATCATCTGCGGCGGCGCAGCGCGCGCAGTCGGTGATCGACACAGATCTAGACCCTGAACCGACAGGGGATCACGCGGGCTTTCTCAGCCGTGTGATCAACGTATTTGCACCCAATGAAACAGAGCGCCCGGCGGAAGAAGCCCCCGCCGAACAGGTAGAGCGTGCCCACGGCATGATCAACCTGCGGCGTATGCGCGTCGAAGACGTGGCAGTGCCCAAGGCCGATATCCACGCCGTGCCGGATACTGCGACGCTGGATGAGGTGATTGAGGTTTTCAAAGAAAGCGGGCTGACCCGTTTGCCGGTTTTTGAAGGCACGCTGGATACGCCTGTGGGCTTTGCCCATCTCAAGGATCTGGCGCTGCGCCACGGCTTTAACGGTGCACCCAACGATTTTGACCTGCGGGCTGAATTGCGTCCGCTGCTGTTTGTGCCGCCGTCTATGACAATCGGCGTTTTGCTCACCAAGATGCAGACCGAGCGGCGGCATATGGCGCTGGTGATTGACGAATACGGCGGCGTTGATGGGCTCGTGACCATCGAAGACCTGATCGAACAAGTGATCGGCGAGATCGAAGACGAACACGACATCGACGAGGGCCTGCATTTCACCCGGGAAGCCTCGGGCTGCTATCTGGCGCTGGCCAAGACCCCGCTCAAGGATTTCGAGGCCGAGATCGGATTTTCCCTGACCTCGCATGACGATGTGGACGAAGAGGAAATCGACACGTTGGGCGGGATCGTCTTTATGCTGGCGGGCCGTGTGCCCGCGCGTGGCGAAGTGGTGCCCCATCCCGAAGGCACGGAATTTGAGGTGATTGACGCCGACCCCCGCCGTATCAAGCGGCTGCGCGTGCGTCTGCCGGGCCAAGCGGCGGAATGAGCCTCGCGCTCGCGCCGCGCCTGTCGCGCTTGCCCACGCCACTGCGTTTGCTTTGCCAATTTGCGCTGGGCGCTGTGGGCGCGCTCAGCCTTGCGCCTTTTCACATCGCGCCAGCGATCCTGATCCTGCTTGTTGCCGGGTTCGACCTGTTGAAAAACAGCCCCACAGGCCGCCGCGCCTTTGCCACCGGGTGGTGGCTGGGCACGGGGTATTTTGCAGTCGCACTTCACTGGATTGTGGAGCCGTTTCAGGTGGAGGCCGCGATCTACGGCTGGATGGCCCCCTTTGCGCTGGCTGGCATGGCGGGGGGCCTCGCGCTCTTTTGGGGGCTGGCCTTCTGGGCGGCGCGGCGATTGTCAGCTGGTGGCTGGGCGCTTGTGGCCATGTGGCCTTTGGCGGAGCTGGCGCGCGCCTATGTGCTGACGGGGTTTCCATGGGCCATGCCATCGCAGGCGTTGATCGACTCTGTTCTGGGGCAGGGGCTGTCTCTGGCGGGGCCACATGGCATGATACTCTATCTCTGCCTGGTCGCGGCGGTACTGGCTTTGCCTGCCTATTCCGCGATCCGGTTTGTGGTTCTGTTGGTGGCCTGTGTCGCGCTCTTTTTCGTGCCGCCACCCGCGCGTGACGTGCCTATGACGGGGGCCACGTTGAGGCTGGTGCAGCCCAACGCACCACAGCATGAGAAATGGGATCCCGCCAAAATCCCGGTCTTCCTGAACCGCCAGTTGGATTTCGCCGCAGCACCGGGCGCGCCCGATTGGATCGTTCTGCCCGAAACCGCGCTGCCTTACCTGATGAGCGACGCGCAGCCGGTATTCGATGCCTTTGGCGCACGGGCTGCGGCCCCGGTGATCACCGGTATTCAACGCGAAGAGAACGGGGCCTATTTCAACTCCCTCGCTGTGCTCGATGCGCAAGGGCAGGTGACGCAGGTCTATGACAAGCATCACCTCGTGCCTTTTGGGGAATATATGCCCTTGCCTTGGCTCTTTCGAAATCTCGGCATTCGCGGCCTCGCGGCGCGGGCCGATGCGGCCTATACCCCGGGACCCGGGCCAGAGCTGATCGACCTGCCGGGTCTTGGCCCTGTTTTGCCCCTGATTTGCTATGAGGCGGTCTTTGCCCAGGATGCGCGCGCGGCATCTCCTCGGCCAAACCTGCTGTTGCACCTGACCAACGACGCCTGGTTTGGTGATTTTGCAGGTCCGCAACAGCATCTGAGCCAAGCCCGGATGCGTGCGATTGAACAAGGCCTGCCTGTGGCACGCGCGGCCAACACCGGCATTTCTGCGATGATCAGCCCGTGGGGCGCTGTGCTGGAGGCGTTGCCGCTAGGCACCGCCGGGTATCTAGATGTCACGGTGCCTGCGCCACGCGCGGCCACGCTTTATGCCCGCACCGGGGATCTTCCTTGGGCCATGTTGCTTGGGGGACTCACCTTGGGCCTTATCTGGCGTCGCAGGCAAGCCGCGTCACACATGTGATTGACGCCCTGCGCCGAGCGACGTAGGGCTGTTCCGACCCGCTGCCACAACGGCTTCCTGACGTGGCAGTCAGATTTCAATGGAGCGACCCATGTCCCGACAGAACTACACTTTCACCTCGGAATCCGTCTCCGAGGGGCACCCAGACAAAGTCTGTGACCGCATCTCTGATGCTGTTCTGGATGCATTTTTGGCCGAAGAACCCGAAGCGCGGGTGGCCTGTGAAACCTTTGCCACCACAAACCGTGTGGTGATTGGCGGCGAGGTGGGCCTGTCGGATCAGGACAAGCTGCGCGATTACATGGACAAGATCGACGACATCGCGCGCGCTTGTATCAAGGATATCGGGTATGAGCAGGACAAGTTCCATTGGCAGACCTGCGAGATCACCAATCTGCTGCACGAACAATCTGCGCATATCGCGCAGGGCGTTGACGCCTCTGGCGACAAGGACGAAGGCGCGGGCGATCAGGGCATCATGTTTGGCTATGCCACCAACGAGACGCCTGATCTGATGCCAGCCCCCATCCAATATGCGCACGCGATCTTGCGCCGTCTGGCGGAGGTGCGCAAAAGCGGTGTGGAGCCAGCGCTGGGCCCGGATGCAAAATCGCAGCTGTCTGTGATTTATGAAAATGGCAAGCCTGTGGGCGTCAGCTCGGTTGTTTTGTCGACCCAGCATCTGGATGCCGCTCTGACGAGCGAGGATATCCGGGCGATTGTGACGCCTTACATCACCGAAGTACTGCCGGAAGGCTGGCTCTCTGATGCAACGGAATGGCACGTGAACCCAACCGGCAAGTTCGTAATCGGCGGACCGGACGGGGATGCGGGCCTGACAGGCCGCAAGATCATCGTGGACACCTATGGCGGTGCAGCACCCCACGGCGGCGGCGCGTTTTCAGGCAAAGACCCAACCAAGGTGGACCGCTCGGCGGCTTATGCGGCGCGCTATCTGGCGAAAAACGTCGTGGGGGCCGGGCTCGCGGAGCGCTGCACGATTCAGTTGAGCTATGCAATTGGCGTGTCCAAGCCGCTGTCGATCTACTGCGATACCTTCGGCACCGGCCAGGCATCAGATGCAGAGATTGAACGTGCTGTGGGCCAGGTGATGGACCTGACGCCGCGCGGCATTCGCGAGCATTTGCAGATGAATCGTCCGATTTACCAGCGCACGGCGGCCTATGGCCATTTCGGGCGCACGCCGGATGCGGATGGCGGGTTCAGCTGGGAAAAGGTTGATCTGGGCGATGCGTTGAAGGGCGCTCTGTAGATTGTGTTTCAGATCGGCTGCGCCGATCTGACCGGTTTGGGGGCTCTGCCCCCAAGCCCCCGGAGTATTTTCATCCAAAAGAAGAGCGAATTGTCACCCGGTGAGGCTGGTCAGAAAGCGCTGAACCGCGCGGCGTGAGGTCAGGTGGTGTTTCGTTTTGTTTGACGGGGCGCTTTGAAAGAGGCGCGCGGCGCTTTCCTTTCCGGTGTGGCGCGTGTTCCAGATCCAACGCCAGAAATCTGGATCAAACCGCTCGGGACAGTTTTCTGGCAGATCCGCGCGCGAGCGGCCATAGTCGCGGCAGGTGCGGTAGAACACCCGCCAAAGCCGCAAGCGCAACGGCAAGTCAAGCCAGATCAATGTATCGGCCCGCGCCAACCGCTCGGGCCAAGTGCGCGAGTGACCGCCTTCGAAGATCCATTGTGGACGCGCGTGGATTTCGGCACACAGCGCAGACTTTTCTGCGCTGGGGCGTTCTATCCAGCCGGGTTTCCAATGCACCTCTTTGTCGATGTGAATGACGGGCAGGCCGGTGTGTGCACCCAACTTGCGCGCGAGCGTGGACTTACCGGAACCCGGTTGGCCAATGATCATAACCCGCTGCATAGGTGGTTCCTCAGGCCAGGGATCGCCTCCCCTGCTTCTTTTGGATGATAAATACTCACATTCCCGCCGAAGTCACGGAGCAATCCAATGGCCAGCCCAGGCGCCACCCTCGGCCCGCATAAAAAGCGTGCGCCGATGCATATGCGCGCCGAGGTGCAGGATTTCCATTTCGTAGGCGGCGCAGCGCAGGATGGCCAGGCGGTTTGGGTCTGTGCCCGGCACATAGCTTTCCGCGCTGGCCATTGGCGTTGCTGGCGCAGGTGTGCCGCCATAGTTGAGGCGCGCAGGCGCGGGCATTTTGGCCCAGCTGGCCGCATCGCCAACCTGAACCGTGACACGGGTGCGCAAGCGAATTTGCAGATCATCTGCGGCCGACCAGATCAGGAGTGCGGCGCGATTGTCGGCTTCCAGTTCCGCGATCTTGGCGCTTGCCGCATCGGTTTGGACCACCGCCACCCCATCGGCCCAGCGGCGCAGCATGACTGTCCTTGCTTCAGGCCCGTTGGCCGAGATCGTGCAAAAGGTGATGTAGCGCGCAGGATCGGTGCGGTGCGTCAGCGCGCGGGCGATCACCGCCTCGCCAAAGGCCAGCATGTCGTCAAGCGTTCGCGGGTTAGTCATAGCCTGTCATCTCCAGATAGCCGCGCCCTTCGTGAGAGCCGGAAAACCGCAGGGGCCCTTCCCAATAGGGGAATGAGGTGCCCATCCAGCTTTGTGGGTTGAGCGGTGTGGTGCGAATGTCGAGCCCGTGGGCAGGCAGTTGCAGCCGCCAGCGGGTTGGAATGGTGCGGCCTGCCACGGAGCTTTCTTCAAGCGGGATTAGCGTCAGTGCGCCGTCGCCAAAGGGTGCGGGCGTGCCATCCGGCTCGATCCAGGTGCCGGAGGTGAAATGGCCGCCGTCGCGGTCGCGCAGGCCGAAGGCCATCAGGCGCGCACCATCCCCAAAGCTGAGCGAAAACCAATCCCAGCCGAGTTGATCTTCTGACAATGGCTGAGATGACCACTCCCGGTCCAGCCAGCCTTGCCCGGTGACATTGACCGCTCCCTCTGGCGTAGTGATCTGCCCGGAGACGTCGAAGAACGGTTGCGAATAGTAATAGCTGGCTTGCCCTTCGGGTGACTTGATCGAATAGCCTTGATCCCCTTGCGGCACGAGCGGACCGGTGGCGGTGAGCGCCAGATCATAGCTGAACTCCGGGCCGCGGGCGGTCAGCGTCAGAGCGCTGAGCGGGTCGCTCGTGTCGGGCGCGGTGGAACGCATGGCCCAATCATCGACAAAGGCCTCGAACGGGGTGGCTGTCACGCCTGCGGTGCCCATATCAGCGCGGCCCAGACGTTCGGCGGCGAAATGCTGGGTTGGCGTGGTCAGGCCCGCATGGCCCATCCAGAGCTGTAAGCCCTCTGCGCCATCGACGGAGGGCGTGAGCGCCGAGCGAAATAGCGTCCATTGCAGGCCGTAGTCTTGGCCGTCGGCCCCGGTCAGCGTGGCGGTCAGATACCACCATTCGATACGAAAATCCGGATGAGGCAGGTGATCGCGGGGAAAGGTGAGGCGTGTGTCAGGTTGAGGGGTGGCATATCCGTCGGCCGTGGTGCCGAGGCCTGCAAAGCCTTGGGCCAGAGCGGGCATGCCTGCGCCAAGGCACAGCAAAAGAGCAAAGAGTTTAGCGATCACTGGCAAAGCTCCCCAAAAGGCGCGCGGGCGGCAGGCGCAACACCCGCCATGCGGGCCAAAGTGCGGCGAGAAGGGCGGCCAAAAGGGCCAGCCCACCGAGGCGCAGCCAGTCTGCGGGAAAGATTTGCATCGGAATGCGCCAGCCAAACGCCTGTACATTCACAATCGCCAAAAGCACCCAGGCCAGCGCGAGGCCCAACGGCAGCGCCATAACAAACGTCAGGCACGCCAAGAGGCCCGCACGTGCCAGCTCCATGCCCGCGATCTGGCGCGGTGTGTGGCCCAAGGCCCAGACCGGCGCAATTTGAGGCAGACGCATCTGAGCCAGCGTCAGCAGGCTGGTCAACATGGCGAGCGCAGCAATGCCCAGTGTCAGAACATTCAGCGCGGCGGTCACAACAAAGGTTTGATCAAACACCCGCAGCGAAAAGGCTTTGACCTCGTCTTGATTGATGGTGCTCGACGCGGGCAGATCAAAGGCCGCGCTCAGGTCGCGGCGCAGCGCCTCGACTGTGTTGGGATCTGTGCGCACGGCATAGCGCAAGATGGGCGCATCGGGATACCGCGCGCGCAGGTGGTCAAAGCTGGTGATGACCTGTGCGCGCGGGTTGCCGTAATCGGAATAGACGCCCACCACGGGCAGCGTCCATTCCGGGCCGAGGCGCAGCTCTGATCCGGGCCAAAGGTCGGCACGTCGCGCGAGTTGTTCGTTGATCAGCGCGCCTTGGCTTGCCGCAACGCGGTCCCAGGCGTCGGGGGTTTGCGCCAAGAGCGGCCAGTGATTGCGATAGGTAGGGTGATCCTTGATGCCGAATATGTCGGCGGCCTGATCAGCGGCGCGGCCTTCGACAGACCAGATTGGCAGGACCGCATCCGCGCGGTCAGCCAAATAGGTTTGCATCGCAGCCGCCTCTTCGGCTGAGCGAGCTGTGACGTAAAGTTCGGACGCCAGCCGTTGATCCAGCCAGCCGACAAAGGTGCCCCGGAACGCGCCGACCATTGTGCCCACACCAATGTTGGCCGCGAGCGCCAGAAGCAGCGCCATCAACGCCAATGAGAGGGCCGGCACTTGTTGGCGCGCATCCGCGACCAGCCATTCCGACATCACACCGCGCACCAGTCGCGCGAGTGCGCCCAGCATGGTGAGCAAAAACGCAGGCAGCGCCAATGCCGCGCCCAAGAGCAAGGCGGCAAGACAGGCAAAGCCCGCTACCAGCGAGGAGCCATAGACGGCGGCGACGGTCGCAACCGCCAGCAACGCGCACGCCGCGCCCAGTTGAATGCGGATCTGCACGGCGCTGGCGCGGGCCCATGCGCGGGGGCGGGCCGAGGCCAACAGCGGCAAGCGTACGACGGTCCAAAGCGCCTGTGCCCCGGCTAGGGCTGTGCCCGCGAAGGTGATTGCCAGCGCCGAGAGCGCCCATACCGGATCGAAGGTCAAACTGCCCGTAACGTCCGCCCCGTAAAGCCCGCGCAATGTG
>JABSSA010000167.1 GCA_013214665.1 Paracoccaceae bacterium | reverse complement strand
TTTCGTTCTGCGGATCCCACAAAGGTTGATCCGGTTGAACAACCGCCTTGCAGCGATGGCCGAAGATATCGATCTCAAGCTCTGTGCCGGGTTCAGCCAGCTCTGGCCGCACCATGCCCAGCGCAATGGAGGCGTTCACCCGATAGCCCCAGTCGCCCGAGGTGGTTTCTCCAACCACTTCGTCGCCATGCCAAACGGTGGACATATATGGCGCATCCTGTTCGCCAGCGTCTACGATCATAGTGACAAAGCGCTTTTTAGAGCCTTGCTGTTTTTCGTTCATCAAGGCCGCCTTGCCTGGGAAATCCTGTGGCTTGTCGAGTTTGACAAAGCGATCGAGGCCGCCCTCAAGCAGCGTGTAATCGGTGCTCAGATCGCCTTTCCACGTGCGGTATCCCTTTTCGATCCGCAGCGCGTTCAGGGCGTACATGCCAAATGGGGTCGCGCCGCCCGCGAGGATCGCATCATAGATGGCAGGCATGTGTTCATTGAGCGCATGCACTTCCCATCCCAGTTCCCCGGCAAAGGATACGCGCACAAGATAGGCAGGCTGGCCTGCAACTGTTGCGCTTTGGTGGGTGAGCCAACCGGTCGTCAGGTCCGCATCGGTGATCCCATTCAGCAGTTCGCGCGATTTGGGCCCGGTGACGATCAACGTGTCGCGGGTGGTCGTGACATCTTCCACAGTGACGCTTGCAGGCATAGCGCCTGTCAGGATGTCGCGGTCGTGCCATTGAGCTGTTGCCGCCGTGATCATCAGGAAGGCATCTTCGCCCATCCGCAGGCAGGACATTTCCGTCAGAATGCGGCCTCGCTCTGTCGCGATATAGACAAGGTTCATGCGGCCAACTTTGGGAAGCGCGCCCGTTACAAGCCCGCGCAAAGCTTCTGCGGCGCCGTCGCCTGAGACCATAAACCGTGAGAAGCCGGGCAGATCGAGAACGCCAACGCCGTCGCGCACCGCCTCGCATTCTTCCTTCACACGCTGGGACCAGGCGCCTGCGCGGTCCCACGTTTGGGTCGCTTCGTGAGAGAGGTCATCGCCGTCCTTGGCAAACCAGTTCGCGCGTTCCCAGCCGTTATAGGCGCCCATTACGCCGCCTTGGGCCACGACTTTATCATGCACCGGCGACAGCTTCTTGTTGCGGGCCGCTTCCCATTCGTGATGGGGGAAGTGCATGGCGTATTCGTGGCCATAAACCTCCATGGCTTTTTGGTTGCAGTAATCCTGATCGGTGTAATCCGTGTAGCGGCGTGGATCGACGGCCCACATATCCCATTCGGTCTGGCCTTCGGTGATCCACTCGGCCAGCACCTTACCCGCGCCACCGCCTTGGGTGATGCCAAAGGTGAAGACGCAGGCTTCATAGGCGTTTGGCACACCCGGCATCGGGCCGATCAAGGGCAAGCCATCTGGCGCGTAAGGGATCGGGCCATTGATGACACGGCCAACGCCTTGCGAGCCAAGGATTGGCACACGCGCCATCGCGTCTTCGATGTACCACTCAAGGCGCTCCAGATCGTCGGGATAAAGCTGGAAGCTGAAGTCTTCCGGCATCGGGTCATCCGGAGTGATCCAATGTGCCTTACAGTTGCGCTCATATGGCCCAAGGTTCAGCCCGTTCTTGTCTTGCCGCAGGTAGTACGAGCTGTCCACATCGCGCAGTAGCGGGATCTTGCGGCCATTCTCTTTCGTCCACTCCACCAGCTCAGGGATCTCTTCGGTCAGGAAATACTGATGGCTCATGGTGGCCATTGGAACGGTCCGACCGCCATATGGCTTGAACCATTCACCCACACGCTGTGCGTAATACCCCGCGGCATTCACCACTTTTTCGCAACGGATGTCGCCTTTGTCTGTGTGTACGATCCATTCGTCCCCGTCGCGGCTGACGCCAGTGGCAGGGGTAAAGCGGAAGATTTTTGCACCCATGTCGCGGGCCCCTTTGGCCAACGCTTGCGTCAGCTGTGCCGGGTCAATATCGCCGTCATCGGGATCCCACAGGCCGCCGGCCAGATCATGGGTTTCCATGAAGGGATAAGCATCTTTCATATCCTGCACAGACATCATTTCGATATCCATGCCCTGATACCGTCCCATGGATCGCGCCCGTTCAAACTCCTGCATACGCTCTTTGGAATGCGCCATACGGATGGAGCCCGTCACGTGGTAGTTCATCGGATAATCGACCTCTTCGGCCAACCCTGCATAAAGCGACAGCGAATACCGCTGCATGTTCATGATGGCCCAGGATGTCGAGAACGACGGGCAGTTACCCGCCGCGTGCCAGGTGGACCCGGCGGTCAGTTCGTTCTTTTCAAGCAAGACACAATCGGTCCAGCCAGCCTTGGCCAGGTGATACAAACCCGAGGTGCCAACAACACCGCCACCAATGATGACGACGCGTGCTGTAGAGGGGAAATCAGACATTGACAGTGACTCCTTCAGTCAAGGGCAAGGCGGAGGGCGAGGCCTCCGAACATGAGGGATGATAGGCGGGCAAGCGCACGTGCTTTCCCGCGTAACCAGGTTGAAAGTGCGCCTGCAGCTGCGCCAAGGCACAAAGAAAAGACAAATCCGTTGATCTGGAATATGGCTCCAAGGATCAGGATTTGTGCCCAGACCGGACCGATATTCGGATCCGTCCATTGCGGGATAAACGCAAAGATGAAGAGGGCGGTTTTTGGATTAAGAACGTTGGTGACAAACCCGCGCCAAATAGACCGGCCGACAGTCTTTTCCGCCTGTCCTTCGGTCAGATCTGAAGACGCGCGCCAGGTTTGGATTGCGAGAAACAAAAGGTAAGCCGCGCCCGCCCAGCGAATGATATGATACAGCGATGGGTACGCCAGGATCAGGGCCGAAACCCCGGCCGCGGCGGCGAAAATGTGCAGCGCCACGCCGAGGTTTATGCCAAGAGCAGCTGCCATACCCTGACGTGGGCCGCCCGCAATACCGCTGGCCGTGACAAATACGAAATCCGCACCGGGTGTGATGTTTAGCAACAAACCCGCCAAGACAAAGGCGGCCAAAACGGCAGGATCAAAGGCCCAAAGAATGTCGATCACCACGATCCCCTTTTCGGCAGATCGTCAGCGACATCGTAGTATTCACCCTTACAATCATAAAAGATGTTTTCGGTGAGCCGCATCTTCTTTGCATCACCGTCCAGCGCACCCAAAGAAAAGCTCATTTCCCGTTCCGCATGCGCCTTCCAAAAGAGAAAACAGCCGCAAACAGAGCAAAACGCGCGTTTGGCTGTTGGGCTCGACTCGTACCAGCGCGGTTCACCCTGGATGTCATAGTTTTCTTCCGGTGCGGCCGCAGAGGCCCAATAATGGCCGGATTGCTTGCGGCATTGCCCGCAATGGCACGCCGTCGTCCGCGCCAAAGGATCGGTGACAGAAAACCGGACCGCACCGCAATTGCATGAGCCGCGCACTCTCATCAGTACACCGGCGGCGCAATTACCCATACGGCCACGGCGGGCACTTCATATGGGTTCATCCAACGAAATTGTTCACCGCGAACGCGAAAGCTGTCGCCAGGGTGAATGGTGAATTTGCGGCCATTGATTTCGACGTTGAGCATTCCCGAGATCAGGTACCCAACTTCTTGTGTGTCGCGCAGCGTAGGCTCGACAAGCTGGCTACCTGGCTCAAAAGTTGAGACGAGCATTTCGAAATCGTCTGTCAGGTCCGGCGACAACAGCTCTTCGACCAACCCCGCCACGCGCGACCCAATGGGTCGGCGCGCTGACTTGCGCACAACAAACCCGGCTTCTTCCGCAGGCGCAGCCTGATGCCGAAACAATGTCGATACAGATACATCCAGAACTGTAGAAATCAGCTTTAGATCGCTGATGGACGGATTGGACAGGTCCCGCTCAACTTGGCTGAGCCATCCGACTGAGCGGTCCAGCCGCGCGCTCATTTCTTGTAATGTAAGCCCACGCGCTTTGCGCAGCGCCCGCAAGTCTGCGCCTAGTGTAGAAACGACTCTGGGATCAGCCTGAAGCATCGTGAAATTCCTGTCTGTAATTTCACGATGAATATCTCACTCTGAAAAATCAAGATGAAATTTCACAGCGCGCAAAGGTTGCCACCAAAATTTCTTGAAAACGCATGCTGTCGTTACCGTCGAATGCCGCAGGTTGATCGCTGTCGATATCAAAAACCCCGATCAACTGCGCGTTGGCGTTGAAAACGGGAATCACCAACTCCGATTTCGTAGTGCTGGAACAGGCGATATGGCCGGGGAATTGATCGACGTCCTCTACCAACTGGGTTTGCCCTGTTCTGGCGGCGGCACCACACACGCCTTTGTCAAAGGGTATGTGCAAGCACCCATGCCCACCTTGATACGGACCGATCTTCAATAGATCCGGCGCAACCACTCGGTAAAATCCGGTCCAATCAAACCGGTCATCGGCATGGTGCACCTCACAGGCCACCGTGGCCATCAACGCCACGGCATCCGTTTCACCATCCGACAGCGACGTAATTGTTTTGGCAAGATCGTCATAGTCAACGCGCATTGCAGGCCTCAGGGCCGCTCAATTGCGATGGCTGTGCCCTCACCGCCGCCAATGCAAATCGCCGCAACGCCCCGCTTGGCCCCGCGCTTTTCCAAAGCATTCAGCAACGTCACAATAATCCGCGCGCCCGAGGCACCGATGGGATGGCCCAGCGCGCAGGCCCCACCATTCACGTTCACGATGTCATGACTCAGGTCCATCTCACGCATGAAGGCGAGCGGAACCACGGCAAAAGCCTCGTTCACCTCCCAAAGGTCAACATCATCCTTCGACCAGCCGATGCGCTCCAACAGCTTTTGCGCCGCAGGAACTGGTGCGGTCGTAAACAACCCCGGTGCCTGCGCATGGCTGGCATAGCCTTTGATACGCGCCCGGACCGGCATCCCTTTGGCTTCTGCCTCAGCGGCCGTCGCCAAAACCAGCGCCGCCGCACCATCCGAGATCGAAGAGGAATTGGCCGCAGTCACCGTCCCTCCTTCGCGGAATGCGGGCTTCAGATGCGGAATTTTGTCGGGGCGCGCATTCTTGGGCTGCTCATCCGCATCAATGGTCACAGACCCTTTGCGGCTTGTCACGGTCACAGGCGCGATCTCACCATCAAAGGCTTCTGTCTCTTGCGCCTTTTGAGCACGGTCAAGCGAGGCCAGCGCATACTCATCCTGAACCGCGCGCGTAAACTGAAAGGATTCGGCACAATCTTCGGCAAAGGTGCCCATCAGACGGCCTTTGTCATAGGCGTCTTCAAGACCATCAAGGAACATATGGTCTACCACGGCGCTGTGCCCCAGCCGCGCCCCATCGCGCATCTTTGGCAAGAGATACGGCGCATTGGTCATGCTCTCCATCCCGCCCGCAATCATCGAAGACGTGTGCCCCAATCGCAGCTGATCTGCCGCCATCATCACCGCCCGCATACCGGACCCGCACATCTTGTTTAGCGTTGTTGCAGGCACCTCTTCGCCCAATCCGGCCTTAAACCCGGCCTGACGCGCAGGGGCCTGCCCCTGACCCGCAGGTAGAACACAGCCCATGATCACTTCGTCAACGGTGGCGATCCCGGCCCCGTCCAACGCGGCTTTGATCGAGGCGCCCCCAAGTGTTGCGGCATCCAGCGCACCAAGTTCACCCTGAAAGCCCCCCATCGGTGTGCGCGCGGCTCCTGCAATTACTACGTCTTCCATCAACGCCTCCTTGATCAGACAAACTTATTGGTAAGGTTTGGCGTCTACACACCCCATCAGCCTAAGTATTGCAAGAGGTGGCGCATGGACGTGATTTCAACAACCCAGGCCGGACTGCTGGTTTTATCAATCAAAAGCCCGCGCATAGATGCGGCCGCGGCGATCACTTTCAAGGATGCGGTGCGCGCATCCACCAACGCATGGGATGGCGCGGTCCTGTTGGATCTGACCGAGGTGCAGTTCATTGATTCCAGCGGCCTTGGTGCAATCGTCGCAATCAAAAAAGCCCTGGGCAAGGATCGCACAATGATCCTGGCCGGGCTGACCGAAACCGTGGCCAAGGTGTTCAAACTCACCCGGATGGACAGCGTATTTTCGCTTTATGACACGTTAGAAATGGCCATCGCTGATCAAAGCGACACCCCGACCACACAGGTTGCTCTCTGATGACAGACACCCAAATCAACGTGTCTTTTCAAGCGCGGGAAGATGCGGTGCGCGACGCGATTGACCGTTTGATGACCCAGCTCCGACCATGGGGGTTGGACAGCGATATGGCCGGAACAGTCGAGCTTGTCATCGCTGAGGCGCTAAACAACGTCGTGGAACACGCCTATGCAAATACATCACCGCCATGTCCGGTGCACGTGGCCTGTGAACGGCAAGCGGGTGGTGTTTCGATCCGCATCGTAGACGAAGGGGCCGAAATGCCCGACGGGCAATTGCCAATGGGCTTGGCTCCTGATGTGGATGTGGATTTGATGGATTTGCCCGAAGGCGGCTTTGGCTGGTTCTTGATCCGTGATCTGGCGCAAGACGTTGAATACCGCCGGGCCGGGGCGCAAAACGTGCTGAACCTGCGGCTCGATCTGGCGCTTTCTTAACGCAAAAACTTCTACAAACGAACACGGGCCAACCACACTTTTGCCCCTTTGTAACGCGATAACCGGTCTTGTAGCTGCATATGGCTTCCCTCGGTGCTGCGTAACATAGCCCCCACCCAGTGCGTGGCACCGAGGCATCTTCTTCCCCACTTACAAATCGCGACTTGAATCCGCTGGCTCGAATCTTAGTGTTCAGCCTCACGTCACCGCGGAGGACTTATGCGCGACTTTCATCTACCCGGCAGATCACAGGTTTTTGCAGAAAACGGCATGTGCGCCACATCGCACCCTTTGGCCGCCCAAACCGCCATCGACATATTGAAACGCGGGGGTAACGCAATGGACGCGGCGATTGCCGGGGCCGTTTTGTTGGGCATCTGCGAACCACAGATGACCGGGATCGGCGGTGATTGCTTTGTGCTGTGGAACGAACCCGGCTCGGATGACGTGAAAGCGCTGAACGGGTCCGGCAGAGCCCCAAAAGCGCTGACCGCCGAACAACTGCGGCCAGAGCACGGCGCCAAGATGCCACCTTACTCGCCGCATTCAGTGACCATTCCCGGCGCCATCGACGCCTTTTGCCATTTGTCAGACACCACCGGCAAGCTGGGCCTCGATGCGATACTGGCCCCTGCGATCCACTATGCCGAACACGGTGTGCCGGTCGCACCGCGCGTGGCCTATGACTGGATCGTCGATGCAGAAAAACTGACCGACACCGCCAAAGCCCATTACCTGGTCAACGGCGCGGTCCCGACAGCGGGCCAGGTGTTCCGCGCCCCGCAGCAAGCCGAAGTGTTGCGCCGCATCGCCAAAAACGGACGCGCAGGATTTTACGAAGGCGATGTTGCCGAAGACATGTGCGCCACGCTGAACGCCATGGGCGGTCTGCACAGTCTTGATGATTTTGCCGCAACGCGCTGCACCTCTGAAACACCTGTGGGCGATTCTTATGGCGGTCTTGAACTGTTGGAGCATCCACCCAACGGTCAAGGGGCCACTGCAAATCTGATGCTGAACATCCTCAGCCAATTCAACATTGCGGGCATGGACCCTGTTGGCGCTGAACGCGTGCACATCGAAGCCGAAGCCGCCAAGCTGGCCTATGACGCGCGCAACCGCTTCATCGCAGATTTCGATTACACCACCCGCCTCGCACATATGCTCAGCATGGACACAGCCAAGGCGCTCGCCGCTCTGATCGACCCAAACAAGGCGATGTCTGCACCCAACGCCCTGTCCGAAGAAGTGCACAAGGATACGATCTATATCACCACCGCCGACAAAGACGGGATGATGGTGTCGCTGATCTATTCAATCTTTCACGGCTTTGGTTCAGGCATCGCATCGGAAAAATATGGCATCCTGTTCCAAAACCGTGGCGCTGGCTTCACCCTCGAAGAAGGGCACCCCAACGAATTGGGCGGTGGCAAACGCCCGATGCACACGATCATCCCAGCGATGCTGCGCAAAGACGGCAAGCCCATCATGCCATTTGGCGTCATGGGTGGGGCTTATCAGCCGAATGGTCACGCGCGCTTTGTCACCAACCTCACCGATTTCGGGATGGACCCCCAAACCGCCATCGATGCCCCCCGCGCCTTTTGCGAAGACGGCATCATGAAAGTTGAAAAAGGCTATTCTGACGATGTGCGCGCGGATCTCGCGGCCAAGGGTCACACGATCGAAGTTCCACGCGCTGGCATCGGCGGTGCACAAGCCATCCTGCGGCACGATAGCGGCGTGCTTGAAGGTGCGTCAGACCCCCGCAAGGACGGCTGCGCATTGGGATACTGATCCGGCGGATCAGTTAAGTTGGAAATGCAAAGGATAGGCCCCATCAGTGAAGGGGCCGAACAGATCGGGGATGTCAGGGTGGCCCACAGGCTCCCCTGAGTAATCCGCAATCAGGTTCTGCTCTGACACGTAAGCCACATAGTAGCTGTTATCGTTTTCAGCCAGCAGGTGGTAAAACGGCTGCTCTTTCGAAGGGCGGCTGTCCTCGGGAATGGATTCATACCATTCCTCAGTGTTGGAGAATTCCGGATCCACATCAAAAATCACGCCGCGAAACGGATGTTTGCGGTGGCGCACGATTTGGCCAAGGTAATATTTTGCGCGGTGTGTATTCATTGCATTGAAGCCCCTACCGGACGTCCCTACACGGGATAGCGCACTGTTGTCCATAAATTGAACACATTTGACTGGAAACACTCTGTGAACATCACCTTAACAGTCCTGGAAATCGTTGCGCCGGTTTTTCTTTTGGCAGCACTTGGGTTTACCTGGGTGAAGCTCGGATTCGAGTATCGTATCCAATTTGTGACCCAGCTCGCGATGAGCATCGGGGTGCCGTGTCTGATCTTTGTGTCTCTAATGCAAGCGGAAATCACGCCAGAAGCCCTGTCTGCGCTAAGTTTCGCCTCTATCGCGACCTATGCGGCGATCACCATCGGCATGTGGCTCTTCGTGTGGATTGCGCGGCTAGACAGACGGACCTATCTGGCCCCCATGACCTTTGGCAACACGGGCAATCTGGGGTTGCCGCTGGCGTTCTTTGCCTTCGGACAATCCGGCCTTAATTTTGCCATTGTTGTCTTTGCGCTCATGGCGATCTGGTCATTCACCTATGGAATCTGGCTGGTTGCCGGTCAGGGTGCGTTTCAAAAAGTCTTTCGCGAACCGCTGGTGTGGGCCACCGTTCTGGGCGGGCTGTTTTTGTGGCAGGGTTGGGAAACCCCCACTTTTGTCACTAACACGCTTAGCTTGGTTGGCCAGATTGGCATTCCATTGATGCTGATCACCTTGGGCGTCGCCGTGGCACGCCTAACACCCCATGGCTTTGGGCTGGCCTTGGTGCTGTCGCTTTTCAAGGTCGTGGCCTGCGCCGGGGTGGCTTGGGTGATCGGCGCGCAATTCGATCTGGAACCCGCAGCCTTTGGTGTTTTGGTGCTGCAAGCCGCAACACCTGTCGCGGTGACCTCGTATTTGCTGGCCGAAAAATATGGGGCAGATTCCGAAAACGTGGCCGGCCTTGTTGTGGTCTCAACCCTCGTGTCCGTCGGCGCGCTTCCGCTGATCCTGAGCACGCTCTTGTGACCATAGACGGTTTAGTTTTTCGCCAATTTCAGTTAACCTCTCTGAAAATATAAAAAGCGAGAGGCAGATGAGCAGATTCTTTCGCGCAATGATTTTGGTTTTGCTGGCCGCAAGCTGCGGCAGCTCGTCCGGTGTTGCGCCCCGGAACTTGGATGATGCGTGTCGCATCGTGCGGCAAAAGCCCGACTATCTGCGCGCGTTCCGTTCAACGGAACGCCGATGGGGCGTGCCGGTGCATGTTCAGATGGCCACGATCTACCAGGAAAGCAAATTCGTCGCCAACGCGCGCACGCCTTTCCGGTATTGGGCTGGCGTCATCCCGATGGGGCGGCAATCAAGCGCTTATGGCTTTGCCCAAGCACTGGATGCCACCTGGGATGAATACCGCAAGGATCAAGGCCGCCGCGGGGCCAAACGTGATCGTATTCGCGACGCGACGGATTTCATGGGCTGGTACATGACCCAAACCAAGGAACGGAACGGCGTCGCGCTGTCAGATGCGCGCAATCAGTATCTGGCCTATCACGAAGGTCACACCGGATATGCGCGCGGGTCTTACCGCTCCAAATCCTGGTTGGTTCGGGTCGCGGGCGAAGTGGATTCACGCGCCAACATGTATGAGCGACAGCTTAAGAAATGCCGCCGGAGGTTCTGACCTCCGGCCCAAGCCTAGCGATCGTTCCCTGGATTGGGGCGTTCGATATCAAACAGGCGGTTCGGAATGGCGCCGCCCACATCAACCTCACCCAAGATCACTGTGGTGCTACCGCCACCTGAATCGTTGACCACCCATTGCCGCAACTCAACCGGGTTGGCAGTGAACTTCATCTGAATATTGCCGTATTCCGGATGCTCAGGGTCTTGCGCCGTCACCACCGTGGCAGTGCCGTCAAAGTCATGCCCTACGACCATTTCTGCACGCGAAAGATTAACGTCTTTATCAAGGATCAAAGACAAAGGCGTACGCCGCAGTGGATAGGTTTCTGGGTTCTGGTTCGATTTCCCGTCCGCAATGACCACTGCCCCCGCGCTGGCCACCACCAGAGCTGTATCGGGCGGGTTATATTCAAACCGCATCCGCCCCGGCCGCTTGAGATAGAGCTTGCCGGTGCTGATAGAACCGTCGCCATTGATCTGCGTAAACGCACCCTCAACCGTTGTCAGGGCGTTGAGATAGGATGACACCTCGCCCAACGACAGCTTGCCTTCCTGCGCATGGGCCACGGGCGCAGCCATCAGCCCCGCCGCCACCAATACTGCGCCTGCCAGTCTTTTCATGACTATTCCTTAACCTGCTCTTGCACCCCCTACATAGGGTGCGCCTGGCGGTTATGCGATAACAGCCAGGTAAACCTGCGCAGGAACTAGCCTACCCCGCTTCAGGTACCAGAATTTCGCGTTTGCCTACGTGGTTGGCCTGGCTGACCACGCCCTCATCCTCCATCTGCTCCACAAGGCGCGCGGCCTTGTTATAGCCAATGGCCAGCTTCCGCTGGATATAAGAGGTGGAGCATTTGCGGTCTTTCAGCACAATCGCCACGGCCTGATCGTAAAGCGCGTCTTCACCATCCGTGTTGCCGCCCGTGTTCAGGCCCAGCACCGCGTCAATATCGCTTTCCCGATCATCCGCAGGCCCTTCGACCACGCCCGACACATAGTCCGGCTCACCAAAGGCCTTGAGGTGGTTCACCACCTCTTCGACCTCTTCATCGCTCACAAACGGCGCGTGGCACCGCGTGATCTTGGCCCCGCCCGCCATATAAAGCATGTCACCCATGCCCAGCAGCTGTTCGGCGCCCATCTCGCCCAGAATGGTGCGGCTGTCGATTTTCGAGGTTACCTGGAAACTGATCCGCGTGGGGAAGTTCGCCTTGATCGTGCCGGTGATCACATCCACCGAGGGCCGCTGCGTGGCCATGATCAGGTGAATGCCCGAGGCACGCGCCATCTGGGCCAGGCGCTGAATGCAGGCCTCAATCTCTTTGCCCGCGACCATCATCAGGTCGGCCATCTCATCGACGATCACAACGATATAGGGCAGCGCAACGGGCTGGATCTCTTCGGTTTCAAAGATCGGCTCGCCGGTTTGTTCGTCAAACCCGGTTTGAACCGTGCGCTTGAACATCTCATTCTTGGCCAGCGCCTCGCGCACACGGCCATTGTAGCCTTCGATATTGCGCACGCCCATCTTGGACATCTTGCGATACCGCTCTTCCATCTCGCCCACGACCCATTTCAGGGCCACAACCGCCTTTTTAGGGTCTGTGACCACCGGCGACAGAAGGTGCGGAATGCCGTCATAGACGCTGAGTTCCAGCATCTTGGGGTCGATCATGATCAACCGGCATTCATCCGGCGTCAGCTTGTAAAGCAGTGACAGGATCATCGTGTTGATCGCCACCGACTTACCCGAACCGGTTGTCCCCGCAATCAAGAGGTGAGGCATCTTGGCCAGGTTAGCGACAACGGAATCCCCGCCAATGTCCTTGCCCAAAGCCAAGGGCAAACGCTGGTTGCTGTCGCCAAAATCGCGGCTCGCCAGAATTTCGCGCAGCACAACCTTTTCGCGGTTCTCATTGGGCAATTCGATCCCGATCACCGACCGCCCCGGCACCGTCGACACACGCGCCGACAAGGCCGCCATAGACCGCGCGATATCATCCGCCAACCCGATCACCCGGCTGGCTTTCAAACCCGGCGCGGGTTCCAATTCGTACATCGTCACCACTGGGCCGGGGCGCACGCTGACGATCTCGCCTTTCACGCCGTAGTCATCCAGCACGTTTTCCAACATCCGCGCGTTTTCTTCCAGCGCCTCGTCGCTCAGGTGATGGCGTTGGATCGAGGTTGGGCTTTCCAGCAAACCCAACGGTGGGATTTCAAACTCCGGGTGGCGATCTTCGAAGCTCAGGCTTGGCTGCGCTTCGGCTTTGGCCTGTTTGGAGGGCTGCACCGGCTTGCGCACGGGTTGCTGCACCACCTTGCGCGGCTCGGCCACAGGCACGGCAATGGGCTGCACCGGCTGTTCCACCGGAAGTTCCTCAAACATCTGAACAGGCTCGGCCACAGGGTCGGGCGCGGCGGCGGTCAAGGGTGGCTCTGGCGGCAAATGCACAGCGGCGGTGGGTGCGATCAACGGATCTGGGCCACGGCCCCGCCCTTTGGTCAAAGGTTTGTCTGCGGGCGGCGCGGCCATTGGCGCGTGCCGCACCCGCGATTTGATCACATCGGCAATCTTGGCCTTGATCCGATCCTCTTGCCCATCTTCTGACGGTGCAAAGGGCACCGTCTCTTCGATGACAGGCTCGATATGATCAACCGGCGGCTCCGCGCGCTTGATCAGTGTTGGCATCCGCGAAAGCAACCCCGCCTTCGGCGCAGGCTCGTCTTCCACCGGCTCTTCGTACGGCTCTTCGAAATTGGTCTCTTCAACCTCTTCATAGGCCATCGCCGCCTGCGCTTCGCGGCGGGCGGCCTGACGTTCGCGCGCGGTTTGGGCCAGACGCATGGCACCCCGCGTGCCACGGCCCATCGCGATCATGAGCCCGGCATAGATCATCACCAGCCCCATCAGCATCATATGCGCCAGACGCATCAATTCATGCCGCGAAAAGCCCAGAACAAAGAGGCCAAAGACGATGATGCCAGCCGCCATCAGCACCGACATGGTTTTGACAGTGAACGCCGAGCCAAGCGGCAATAGAGTCAGCACAGCGCCCATCGCCGTATCACCAAACAAACCGCCCAAGCCAAACGAATGGGTCGAGGCCCAAACCTCACCCGGCTGCAATGTCGCCGCGTAAATCGCGCCCAGCGCAATCACGATCGGCGCAAAAATCAGCCGGCCCACGGCGCGGTCCGTGCCGGTATGGGTGGCAAACCGCACGCCCCACACCACCAGCACAATGCCAAAACCCCAGGCCCCTTTGCCCACGATCATAAAGAGCGGCGCGGCAATCGCGGCCCCCATGCGCCCCATCCAGTTCTGGACCGGCGCATCTGTCGAAATCATCCAGTTCGGATCATCTGGCGTATAGCTCGCCACCATCGCCACAGCCATCAGACCCACAGCGATCATGAGCAACCCGATCAGCTCTTTGCCACGGCGCTCCAACGCCATCTGCATGTCTTGGTCAAACAACGGATCACGTCGTGTCTGATAAGCCATAATGAGAAGTCCTCGAGTTACTCAGTTCCGTACAATGTCTCGCGGATGGCAACCAAACCGCGTTCCATATCATCTTTGGGCGCGACCATGGCCGCACGAATATAGGCGTCTCCGGGGTTCAGCCCGTCGATCTCGCGGGCAAGATAGGCCCCCGGCAACACCCGCACGCCCGTCTCTTTCCACAGGCGCAGCGCGGCCTCTTCGCCGTCTGCCACCGGCAACCAAAGGAAAAATCCGGCCTCCGGCGATTGATAGCCCGCAACATTGCCGAAAATGCGGTCAGCGATGGCGTATTTTTCCCGGTATTGTTCCCGGTTTTCGATCACATGCGCCTCATCGGCCCAAACCGCCGTTGCTGCGGCCTGCAAAGGCCCGGCCAGCGGCGAGCCCGCATAGGTGCGCAGCTGATTGATACGGCGCAGGCATTCCGGCCCGCCCGCCACAAAACCAGACCGCAATCCCGGCAGGTTTGACCGTTTTGACAGGGAATGAAACGCCAACACGCGCTCTGGGTTTGCGCCCATGGCGCGCGCCACTTGCAAGGCACCCGGCGGGGGCGTTTCACGGTAGATCTCGGAGTAACACTCATCCGCAAAGATCAGGAAATCATGCTTTTCGGCGAGCGAAATCAGGTCGCGCCAATAGTCTTCATCGGCCACAGCGCCCTGCGGGTTGGCGGGCGAACAGATGTACACCGCCACCGTGCGATCCAACACGGCCGGATCAACATTCGCATAATCCGGCAGGTGCCCGGTTTCTTCGGTGGCAGGCACCAGAATGGGTTCGGCCTGCACCGAAATCGCCGCCAGCATATAGACCTGATAAAACGGGTTCGGCATCAGCATCGCCGCCTGGGCGCCGTTCTTGCGCCCGTCGCACAAGGCCATCGCCACATTGTAGAGACCCTCGCGCGTCCCGTTCAGCGGCATAACATGGGCTTGGGCATCCAGCGCAACGCCATAGCGGCGCTGGAACCACGCCGCAAACGTCTCGCGCAGCGCGTCAGAGCCGTGGTTGGGCGGGTAATTGTTGAACAGCTGCGCATGTTCCACGATCACATCCGTCACCCAGGGTGGGAATGCGTGTTTCGGTTCCCCAATGGTCATATGAACCACGTCGCCACCCGGCGCGTGTTCATCCAAAAGGGTACGAAGACGCGGAAACGCGTATTCCGGAAGGTTCGAAAACCGTTCGGGGAAGTCCATAACTCTGCCTCAAATTCGGGGTCATTCACGCCCCGTTTCGATCAGAGTACCTTACCTGCCGCCAATTCGTCTAGGAAAACGTTGTGATCAAAGCGTTTATGTGGCTTTTCGATCCGCCCGCTCAACTCAAAGCTGTTTCCGCAGCCCGCCCAATCCGCAACAAAGCCTCTTCCTGATGTGGCCCCCGCATCAACATGATCCCGCAACTTGGCACACCCGTCGGCAACGTCAGCGCACAAAGCCCCATCACATTGCCCACACGCGTATTGCGCAGCGCCATCAGGTTTTCCGTCTTGTAATAGTCGCTGTCAGTGTTCAATCGCTCCAGATTTGGCGGCAGAATTGGGGCTGTCGGGGCCAAAACGGCATCATATCCCGCCGTGGCCGCCGCCCAAGCGGCCTTGATCTTGCGCAACTCGGCGCTGGCCGCGACATAATCGGGCGCAGAGAATGACTCACCTGCTCGGAACCGTTCCAGAATTTCGCCGTACATGGCATCGGGATTGGCTTCGATCACGTCCCGCCACAAACCATAACCTTCACCAGGATAAAGCGGGCCTAAAATCTTGGCCGGATCATAGGCCCCCACAAGCTCTGGCACTTCGATCTTTTCAATCCGCGCGCCAGCGGCTGAAAGGCGGTCCAGCGCGCTTTCATATGCTGCCGCCGGGGCATCGCGGATGTCATCCATTACGATTGTTTGCAGCGCGGCAAACCGGACACCTTCCAAAGAGACCCCGTTCAAATCCGCCATCGGGCCGCCTTCCATGACAGCCATCAGCGCCGCGCAATCTTCGACCGATTTGGCCAACGGCCCAACGGTGTCAAACTCCAGGCACAAAGGCACCGCGCCCTCAAGGCTCAACCGGCCACTGGTGGTTTTTAGACCCACAAGATCATTCCAAACCGCGGGCACCCGGACCGAACCGCCTGTGTCCGACCCAATCGCCGCGGGCACTGTGCCAAACGCAACAGAGGCTGCCGCCCCGGAAGAGGATCCACCAGGAACCGCACCTGCATCATTCACATTGGGTGGTGTGGCTGTCGATGGATTATATCCCAGCCCGGAAAACGCCAGCTCGCTGAGGTGTGTCTTACCCAAACAAACCAACCCGGCGGCCGTTGCGTTTTTCAATACCCGCGCATCTTCGTCTGGCACCCGACCTTTCAACAAAAGCGATC
>JABSSA010000166.1 GCA_013214665.1 Paracoccaceae bacterium | reverse complement strand
GCAAAATGACGGGGCCGTTTTGGCCACCACGCCGAGCGAAGCTATCGCCGGAAGGGACGTTGTCATCACTATGCTGTCCGACGGGTATGCAACAGGTGCGATGCTCGATGACGAAAGCGTGCAATCGGCGTTGAAGCCCGGGATGCTCTGGCTGGATATGTCATCGGCAAAACCGGAACACGCACGCGCGCAGGCCGCGATGTTGGCGGAGTGGGGTGTGATGCATTTGGATGCTCCTGTTTCTGGCGGCACCCTTGGCGCACAAAACGCATCCTTGGCCATCATGGCTGGAGGGCCCGAAGACACCTTCGCCCAAGCGAAACCAGTTCTGGAGGTCTTGGGCCGGCCCGTTCATGTTGGCCCGTCCGGCGCGGGGCAATTGGCGAAACTGGCAAATCAAACAATCGTCGCGGTTACGATTGGCGCGGTCGCCGAAGCCATGCTGTTGATCGAAGCGGGAGGTGCCGATCCGGCTGCGGTGCGCACGGCTCTAAAGGGCGGGTTTGCTGACAGTGTGATTTTGCAACAGCACGGCACGCGCATGACCGAAGGCAATTTCGAACCCGGAGGCTTGTCCAAATTCCAGCTGAAAGATCTGGACAATACTCTGGCCGAAGCCGCGCATCTGGGCCTAACCCTTCCGTCCACACAAGCCGTGCGCGACAGGTTCGCAACGTTCGTCAATGCCATGGATGGCGCAGACAAAGACCATTCGGGCCTGTATCTGGAACTGAAATCCAAACAAGGAAACGCAGGATGACCAAAACTCTGATACTTGGCGGTGGCGGCATGGTGGGGCAAAAGCTGGCCAATCGGTTGGGTCCTGACGCAAATATCACCTTGTTCGATATCGCGTTCCCGCCCAACTCTGCGCCTGGCGTTCAAAAGACTGGGAATGTCTCGGATCCCGCTATTGCCAAGTCTCTCGCGTCAGAACGATTTGAGGTCATCTACCATTTGGCCGCGATTGTGTCGGGAGAAGCTGAAGCGGATTTCGACAAAGGCTGGTCCATCAACATGATGGCGCTTTGGAATCTTCTGGATGCGTTGAAAGACGAACATGAGGCCTCTGGCGGGGCGTATATCCCCAAGATTATTTTCACCTCGTCCATCGCGGTCTTTGGTGGCCCGTTCCCCGAAATGATTGATGATGAGTTTCTGTCCGCTCCGCAAACCAGCTATGGCGCGCAAAAAGCCTGTTGCGAATTGATGCTTACGGATTTCAGCCGAAAGGGTTTTGTCGACGGCATATCACTGCGTTTGCCCACAATCTGTGTGCGACCCGGCAAGCCCAACGCGGCGGCCTCTGGGTTCTTTTCCGGGATCATTCGTGAGCCGCTCAACGGGCAAACAGCGATTTTGCCCGTCGCAGATACCGTGCGGCACTGGCACGCCAGCCCGCGCTCTGCCGCGCGGTTCCTGACGCATGCGGCCGCGTTGGATACCGCAAAACTCAACGGGCGGCGCGCCCTGAACCTACCTGGGTTCAGCTGCACGGTCGCCGAACAGATTGAGGCCTTGCGTCGTGTTGCGGGTCAAAGCGCTGTGGACAAAATTAAGCACCAACCTGACGAAACAATTATGAAGATCGTCTCTGGCTGGCCGCGAAATTTTGATCCCGCGCGCGCCATTGAGCTTGGGTTTAAAGCGGAAAGCGACTTTGATGAGATCATCCAAGTCTACATCGACGACGATTTGGCCAATAGCGCCTCGCGGTGACCTAGAGGCATTTAGCCAACAGCGATAGGTGGCACCTCGTGCACAAAATGACGCGCCAGATGATCCTGGATTTTTTGACGTGTCAGCAACTCATCCCCGGCGAGTGCAGCGACCAGGATGTCATGGTGGTGCTTGATGTTGTTTGAGATGTAATCAAACTCTCGATCCTCCACCATCAACTGCTGACGAAACTGAGCATAGACCTGCTGGTGCATCGCCTTCAACGTGTCTGATCCACAAGCCGATATCAGGGTTTCGTGAAACTCCCGCTCCGCTTTGAACCACAGCGGCACCAAGGGTTCAGCATCATCTGCGGCGTGAATACGGCTTTCGATATGACTAAGTTGGTGGTGCGCCGCCGTTAGCCGCGCCTCCCACTCGACCCCGCCATTGCGGATAGACATGCACGTGCCTTCCCCTTCCAAAAGCACCCGGACATGGGTCAACTCGTGCTTGAGCCGCTCTGACTTTTCGGGCACGCGAAATCCGCGCTGTTCTTGAAATGTCACCAACCCAAGTGTCGACAATCGAAACAGAGCCTCGCGCACAGTGCTGGCGGAACATCCCAATTCTTCGCGCAAATGCTCGGCGCGCAGTTTGGAACCATGCGCATAGCAATTGGTCATCAGCCGGTACCTGAGCGTCTCGAAGATGTCCCTGTCTTGCTTCATTGTTCACCTGTGAATTCAAGGATTTGCCAGCCAACCCTACACAAATGATCTCGAAAATATAGAAAAATCTCGAAATTTTTCATAATTTCAGTTTTGCCTTGGCAGAAACCGATTCCCGTCGTACGGTTTCGATAGCGTTAGCACAAATCGCCCGACCAAGAGGCGAAGCATCCACGCGTCAACGTCTGGGAGGACAACATGAAGCTACTAAAAAAAGCAGCCGGTGTGGCTGCCGTTGCTGCATTAGCGGCAACAACTGCCATCACGGCGAACGCACAAACAACCAACCTGCGGATCCAAACGCACTACGCACCTGAAACAGTTTCGGGCAAGTTGGCGGCGCAGTACATCGACGACATCCAAACAATGTCCGGCGGCGAAATTCAGGTCGAGATGTTCTATTCTTCGTCCGTTGTGAAGTCCGTTGAAACCTTCGATGCGGCGGCCACGGGTATTCTGGATTGCGACATGACCGGTGGCGGCTATCAGACTGGTAAGAACTCCGCGTTCCAGTTTGTGGGCGACATCATGGGTGGCTATTCCACGCCATATCAGCAGCTCAGCTGGCTGTATTTCGGCGGCGGTCGTGAAGCGGCGGCGCCACTCTACAACAAGTACGGCATGGAGCTGATCGGCTGGTGGGTCTACGGTCAGGAATCCTTTGCGTCGTCCAAGCCAATCGAAAAGGTTGCGGACTTCAAAGACTGGAAATTCCGTTCGCCTCCAGGCATGGAAACCAAGATCTTTGAAAAGCTTGGCGCGAAGCCAATCGTGATGGACTTCACCGAGATCTTTACCGCGCTCGAAACCGGCATCATTGACGGTGCTGACGCGTCCGGCCTCGCCAACAACGTGGGCCTGGGTCTCTATGACATCGTGAAATATGCCAACTTCCCTGGCTTCCACTCGATGCCATCCGACCACCTGGCGTGTAACAAAGCCGTCTTTGACGAGATGCCTGAAAGTCACCAGCGCATCATGAAAGTGGCTATGGAAGCGCTCGCGCTGCGCACAGCTCTGACGTTTGAAAAGAAAAACGCCGAAGCCGCTGCACAGCTGCGCGCACAGGGTGTGACCCTGTCACAGTGGGCACCTGACGAACTGGCCAAATTCCGTGCAGCCGCACAGGCAACATGGCCCGAGTTCGCAGACACACCAGAAGCCAAAGCTCTGGTTGATGCGCATATGTCGTACCTGACGCAGCTGGGTCTGGTTTCCCAGTAAGCGCCTTACGCAAGATTGGCCTCGCCGCACCAGTGGCGGGGCTTTTTTGACCAAAAAACCACATTTCATCTGAATACCAGGTCACTCAAACGGGGGGAGAGGACGCATGGAGGAGAAATCCGGAAGCCTGATAGAATGGCTCGTGCCTCTTGGGTTCATTGTATGTGCAGGCTGGGTCACATGGCACCTGCCCGCTTTCACTCTGGACTGGAACCCACCCACAGACCAATCCCAATTCGATAAGCTTTCCGCGCTGTTCAAACGCAACGATGTCAGCCCTAATATGGGCGGCCTGTTTGGCGGGTTTGCTGATATCTTTGACTGGCTCGCCCTGATCGGCATCCCGGCCTTGATGATTTTGGGCGTTATGACCGTGCGCCGCGCGGCGATGGAATTTGAAAGCTGGAAGCCGTTGGACCGCGTCGCCGTGTTTATCGGGCGCGTCACCATGATGCTGATCGTCTTGCTGTGCTGTGTGATGCTGTACGAAGTGTTTATGCGCTACGTTCTGTCCGCCGCCACGCTTTGGGCTAACGAATTGTCGCTCTGGCTGGCTGGCTTTATCTTTCTGTGTGCAGGCCTTTATGCGATGCAACAGCGCAGCCACATCCGCATTTTCCTGCTCTACGATGTGTGCCCACGTTGGCTGCAGCATGTGTTCGACACGATATCGACCCTGTTGATCGTCACCTTCGCCTTTTTCCTCGTTTACGGCGGCTATGGCGAAGCGTTTGACAAATTCTACCGCTGGGAAACCTTTGGAACCGCCTTCGATCCACCGATCCCGGCGACCATCAAGCCTATGGTGTTGCTGGTGGTCTCGCTCGTGGCGATCCAAGCGATCATCAACCTGATCTCTGATTGGAACAAAGTGCCCGAAACCCATTCGGCTGCAGACGACATTGACGAACACGAGCTTGAAATGCTGCGCCGTCAGGTTGCCAACGACAACAAGAAGGACTGACCCCCATGGATATCGGAACCATCTCCCTTGTCCTGATGCTGGGCCTGATCGTCCTGCTTGCCATCGGGATGCCTTTAGGCCTCGCCTCTGCGATCCTCGCCGTACTTGTGCTGGTCATGAAATTCGAACCGGCCCTTTTGATGGACCCGTTTTCGTTTGGTGACGGCATCCTGACCGGCAGGCCCGGATCAGGGCCGCTGAACATTCTGGCGCAAAAGATATACGGTCTTTTGACGGACTATGTCCTTATCTCCATTCCGCTTTTCATCTTCATGGCCGCATTGCTGGAACGGTCGGGCATCGCGAAAGAGATGTATTCCTCTTTGAACGTCTGGCTGAACCGCACGCGCGGTGGCATCGCGATTGTAACATCGATCATGGCTGTGATCATGGCGGCCATGTCCGGCATCATCGGTGGTGAAGTTGTACTGTTGGGCTTGATCGCGCTGCCACAAATGTTGCGTCTGGGCTATAACCAAAACCTCGCGATCGGCACGATCTGTGCCTCCGGCTCGCTGGGCACGATGATCCCTCCGTCCATCGTTTTGATCATTTACGGCCTGATCACGGAAACCTCGATCAAGGCGCTTTTTACCGCGTCGTTTATCCCCGGCTTCATGCTGGCCAGCTTCATCATCATGTACATCATCGTACGCACCCAGATGAACCCAAGCCACGCACCGCTGGCCGAAGAGCGCCTGGCCTCGGAAATCGCCGCCGCCCCGGAAGGCAGCACACAACGTGCGGATCTGGAAGAAGAACTGGCCGAATTCGAAGCGCAGCCGCGCGGCATGGAAAAGCTGAGCCTGTTCGCCTCGTTCCTCTGTCTTTTGGTTGCAGGCTTCTCTACGGCGCTGTTCTTGCGCGCAGGTTTCTTTGAAGTCACTGGCGAAAACGCCCGCAACACAGGCGCGCCAATTGCCTATGGCACGGCCGATTACCTGCCTTGGTTTGGTGGCGCGGTGGTTGTTGCACTTGTCTTGATCTTCTTTGTCTTCGGACGGGCCAAGACGGCGCTTGGCTGGTCGATGGGCAAAGGCCTTGTGCCGCCGATCGTCGTGATCGGTGTCGTCATGGGGTCGATCTATGGCGGCATCACAGGCATCACCGAAGCGGCGGGCATGGGCGCGTTGGCTGTGTTGGTGCTGGCCATCTTCCGCGGGGAAGCGTCGTTTGAGCTGGTATGGGATGCGCTGATGCGCACGCTGAAATCAACTGGCACCATTATTTGGGTGACCATCGGAGCCGCGGCCCTTGCCGGCGCTTACACGATCGCGGGCGGGCCCACTTATGTGGCCAACTTTATCGTGGCCTCCGAATTGCCCACCATGTTTGTCATTCTGATGATGATGCTGATCTTGCTCTTTATGGGCGCATTCATGGATTGGGTGGGCATTGTGCTGCTGATCATTCCGGTGTTCTTACCCATCGTGCAACGCCTGCCCATTGAAGAAATCGGGCTCTTTGGGGAACTCAACCCGCGCCATGTGGCAATCTGGTTCGGCGTTGTGTTTTGTATGAACATGCAGGTCAGCTTCTTGTCGCCACCCTTTGGCCCGGCGGCTTTCTATCTGAAATCCGTGGCACCGGCGCACATCAGCTTGACAGACATCTTCAAAGGCTTCCTGCCCTTCATCGGCATCCAAATCCTTGCGCTGTCCGTTTTGCTGATCTGGCCGCCCATCGTGTCCATCTTGTTGTAGAAAGCCCCCCAAGATGCTTACGCCAGATCAAATCCAGCAATTCGAGCGCCAAGGTTATCTGGTGGTGCCGGACGTTATTCCGCCCGACGTTCTTTCGGCGGTAAAGGCGGAATACGCGGTGCTGATAGACGATCTTTACGATGGTTGGTACGCCGAGGGGCGGGTGAAAACCCCGCCAGCGGAATTGGATTTTTGGGGCAAGCTGTTGGAGGCCTATGTCGCCAAATGTGACTGGTTTCAGCCGATGGATATCTGTTTGCCAAACGAACAGATCACAGCAGACACCCCTTTCCACTTTGGCCCGGCCGTATTCGATCTGCTCACGGCTGAACCCGTGCTTGATATCGCCGAGGCGCTTTTGGGTCCGGAACTGACGTCAAACCCGATCCAGCATGTGCGCATCAAACCTCCGGCAACGCAGCTGCAAACCGACGAAGTCAGGGCGCACATCACCTCGACAGATTGGCACCAGGATCGCGCCGTGGGTTTAGAGGAAAGCGATCAAACCGACATGTTGACCGTGTGGATTGCGATCAATGATGCAACGGTAGACAACGGCTGTTTGCAGGTGATCCTGAAAGAAGCGGATCAAACAACCTTGCCGCATTGCCCCAAAACACAAACGGCAATCGCCGATGGATTTGTGGACGAAGCGCGCGCCATTCCCCTGCCCGTGCCGGCGGGGGGTGTCGTTTTGTTTCATCCGCTCACCCCGCATTCCTCGTTGGCCAATCAAACCGACGGCTTCCGCTGGTCCTTTGACATTCGCTACAACGTGACAGGTCAACCCACAGGGCGAGACCATTTCCCATCGTTTGTCGCCAGGTCCAAAGCAGCGCCCGAAACCGTGCTGCAAGATTGGCGCGCGTGGCGGACCTTGTGGGAGGGCGCGAGGCTGCGGCTTTCCAATGCGCCGCATATCGAACAACACCGATGGACATCAGACGCACCATTCTGTGCATAAGGATCCTCTATGAGCACAGTGCGACTTGATCCCTCAGACAACGTGGTCACCGCGATCCGATCTTTGGACGCAAACACTGAAGTTGATGCAACAACCACCCGCGGCCTGATCCCCACCGGGCACAAGATCGCCACAACCGACATCGCCAAAGGCCGCGAAATTCGCAAATATGCGCAGGTGATCGGATATGCCGCCGAAGACATCGCTGCGGGCGATCATGTGCACACACACAACGTGGAATTTCGAAACACCGACACGGCTTACGAATTTTCCACCGATCTAAAGCACGTCGCCCAGGCACAGATGCAAGATACCTTCATGGGGTATCGCCGCGACAACGGGCGCGTGGGCACACGCAACTATGTGGCCATCGTAACATCGGTCAATTGCTCTGCCACCACGGCCCGGATGATCGCCGATCATTTCACACCTGACATTCTGGCCCAGTACCCCAACGTCGATGGCGTGGTCGCCTTTGTGCATGGCACCGGGTGCGGGATAGGCGGCGACGGCGAAGGGTTCGAGGCCTTGCAGAGGGTCATGTGGGGCTATGCGCGCCATCCGAACCACGCCGCCGTATTAATGGTTGGGCTTGGTTGCGAGATGAACCAGATTGACTGGTTGCTAGAAGCCTATGGGCTTAAGCAAGGCCCGCTGTTTCAAACAATGAACATCCAGAATGTCGCGGGCCTGCGGCGGACCGTTGAGGCGGGCATCGCCAAAGTCCGCGACATGCTGCCTTTGGCAAATCAGGCGACACGCACCCCCTGCCCTGCGAGCGAATTGATGGTGGCGTTGCAATGCGGCGGGTCTGATGCCTGGTCGGGGATCACCGCAAATCCGGCTTTGGGATATGCTTGCGATCTGCTGGCCGCCCAAGGGGGCACAGGTGTTTTGGCTGAAACACCTGAAATATACGGGGCCGAACATCTGTTGACCCGGCGTGCGATTGATCAGGCCACGGGCGACAAGTTGGTTGGCCTCATTCGATGGTGGGAAGACTATACCGCGCGCAATCGCGGCAGCATGGACAACAACCCATCGCCCGGAAACAAAAAGGGCGGCCTGACAACGATCCTCGAAAAATCGCTGGGTGCTGCGGCCAAGGGGGGCACCTCGCCTTTGATGGGTGTCTACAAATACGCCGAACCTGTTACCGCCAATGGTTTTACCTTCATGGACAGCCCCGGTTACGATCCCGCGTCGGTCACCGGCCAGATCGCGGGCGGCTGTAACCTGGTGTGCTTTACCACCGGACGCGGGTCTGCCTTTGGGTCCAAGCCTGCGCCCACGATCAAAGTCGCCACCAATTCCGAAATGGCCCAACGCATGGTCGAAGATATGGATGTGGATGCCGGAACGATCCTGACCCAAGGCGTCAGTGTCGAAGAAAAAGGCCGCGAGATTTATGAGCTGTTTTTGCGCGTGGCCAGCGGGGAAGCCAGCAAATCCGAAGCCCAAGGCTTGGGTGATTACGAATTTGTGCCCTGGCAAATCGGAGCCACGATGTGAAGCGGATCCTGGCAATCGGAGGGGGCCTGATTGGCAGCCGTCATGTTGCCGAAGTTCTGGCCCATCCAGAATGCACATTGGTGGGCTTGGTCGATCCAGATCCACAGATTGCCGCCGACCCCAAGATCAAGCGCTTTTCTGACATATCGGACGTCACTGACCCTGTTGACGGTGCCATCATCGCCACCCCCACGCACTTGCACGCGGCACACGCAACGCAAGCCGCGGAACGTGGATGGCATTTATTGATCGAAAAGCCCGTTGCAAGCACACCAGCTG
>JABSSA010000165.1 GCA_013214665.1 Paracoccaceae bacterium | reverse complement strand
GGCGGCATCATCCAGCACGCCCTGAGGGCCAAGGCAGTCGCGACACGCATCAATCAACCCCCTTGGGGCAGTGTCGACAGTGGAATCAGCAGGAGCGATATAGCACATAGCCTAAGGCTCAGCGAATTTGCCCTATAAGCAAACAAATATTAACACCCGCCAAATTTGGACCCAGCCCCACACGCAAATCAGGGATAAAACGAATATTAAACAATATGTTAGAGATATGCACAAATGTGCAGCATACACACAATAGGCAGTCAGAGCGGCATGCCGATGCGTCCGCATGAGCGCAATTTTCGCGCCAAACACAACGAAAAATCGCCGGGTGCTTACACACCCGGCGACTGTATTTTGTCATCCCAATGTGGCTTTCGGCACCTTGGGAAGGGCCGAAAATGGCCGCCTTAGAGATCCGGATAAATCGGGAAGCGCCCGCAGAGGTTTTGAACTTCTGATTTCACTTTCGCTTCCACGGCGGCATTGCCCTCTTCTCCATTAGCGGCCAAACCATCCACGACCTCAACGATCCAATCCGCGATCTGGCGGAACTCCGCCTCACGGAAGCCGCGCGTGGTGCCCGCCGGGCTGCCTAGCCGGATGCCGCTGGTGACCGTGGGTTTTTCCGTATCAAACGGAATGCCGTTCTTGTTGGTCGTGATATGGGCACGCCCCAACGCTTTTTCCGTTGCGTTGCCCTTCACACCTTTGGGGCGCAAATCGACCAACAAAACATGCGTATCAGTCCCGCCTGTCACAATATCCAGACCACCTTTGATCAGCTGATCAGACATGGCCTGCGCGTTTGAGATCACGGCCTTCATATAGTCCTTAAATTCGGGGCGCAGCGCCTCGCCAAACGCAGCGGCTTTGCCTGCGATGACATGCATCAAAGGCCCACCTTGAATGGCGGGGAAAATGGCAGAGTTGAACTTTTTCGCCAATGCCTCGTCATTGGTCAGGATCATCCCACCGCGCGGACCGCGCAGTGTTTTGTGCGTGGTCGTGGTCGCCACATGGGCGTGCGGGAACGGACTGGGATGTTCGCCCGCCGCGACCAGCCCGGAAAAGTGGGCCATGTCCACATGCAGATATGCGCCAACGCTGTCTGCGATTTCGCGCATCTTGGCGAAATCAATCTGGCGCGGAATGGCCGACCCGCCTGCAATGATCAGCTTGGGCTGATGCTCTGCAGCCAAACGGGCCACCTGATCGTAGTCGAGCAGAAGGTCTTCTTCGCGCACGCCGTATTGAACCGCGTTGAACCACTTACCAGACTGATTTGGCTTTGCGCCGTGGGTCAAATGCCCGCCTGCATCCAGGCTCATGCCAAGAATGGTATCGCCGGGCTGCAACAGCGCCTGCATCACGCCTTGATTGGCCTGACTGCCCGAATTGGGCTGGACGTTGGCAAAGCCGCATTCAAACAGCTGACAGGCACGCTCGATGGCCAGATTTTCAGCGATATCAACGTACTGACAGCCGCCATAATACCTGCGCCCGGCGTAGCCTTCTGCGTATTTGTTGGTCAGAACGGAGCCTTGCGCCTCCATAACCGCGCGGCTCACGATGTTCTCGGAGGCGATCAGCTCGATCTCATCACGCTGGCGGCCCAGCTCGGCCTCAATGGCTCCGAAAAGTGCCGGATCAGCGGATTCCAGGTCTTCGGTGAAGAAGTTTGTTTCAAGAAGGTCTTTCATATCAGATCACCCTGTCTCGTGGATCACGACCGGCAAAGAAGTCATCCAGATTGTCCAAAACGCGGAACCCCATCGCTTCGCGTGCTTCGCGTGTGGCCGATCCCAGATGCGGCAGCATCACAAGGTTGTCGCATTGCATCAGGTCCGGCGCGATACGTGGTTCGCCATCAAACACATCCAGCGCGGCCCCACCGATGGTGTCGAAGGTCAGCGCTTGTGTCAGCGCCCATTCATCAATCACCTCGCCGCGCGCGGTATTGATGAGAAACGCATCCTCTTTCATCAGATCAAGACGCCGCGCGTTGATCAGGTGGCGGTTCTCTGCCCCACCGAGACAGTGCAAAGACACGAAGTCACACTGCGGCAACAGATCTTCGACCGTGTCCACCTGTGTTGCATTGCATTGTGCCAAAACGTCCGGCGCGACACGGCTGCGGTTTTGCACGACGATGTTCATGCCAAACCCGTGGTGCGCGCGGCGGGCCATTTCCTGACCGATGCGGCCATACCCGATGATGCCAAGCGTCTTGCCCGACACTTTGGTGCCCACCAGATGCGTCGGCCGCCAGCCGGTCCACCGGCCTTCGCGGACTTCACGTTCGCCTTCGCCTGCACGGCGCGCCACCATCAGCATAAGCGTCATAGCGATATCAGCCGTACATTCCGACAAAACATCAGGCGTATTGGTGACTGTCATCCCACTGTTGCGGGCTGACGCTTCGCAGATGTGGCTGTAGCCGACGCCATAATTCCCGATGATCTTGGCTTGCGGCTTGCGCAAATCAAACACATCCGCGCTCAACTTGTCTGTAACCGTGGGCAACACGGCATCAAACTTGGCCATCGCATCGCGCATATCTGGTGCATCTAGAGGCACGTCAGCAGAATTGAACGTCGCATTATATTGGCTGGCCAGTTGCGCTTCGACAGCAGCAGGCCAGCGGCGGGTCACAAGAACAGAAGGTTTCACCATCTTATGCCGCCTTTCCCATCACTTGTGCGACGGTCTTGCCAATCACAGCCGGGTTTTCCGCGACCGTCACACCGACGTTCGACAAGATCTCAACCTTTTCGCTGGCGCTTTCGCCAAAGGCGGAAATGATCGCACCCGCGTGGCCCATTGTGCGGCCTTTCGGGGCGGTCAAACCCGCAACATAGGCCACAACCGGCTTGGTCACGTGATCGCGGATATATTCCGCAGCTTCTGCTTCCTGAGGTCCGCCGATCTCACCGATCATACAGATGATGTCGGTTTCTTCGTCAGCCTCAAACCGCTCAAGAATGTCTTTGAAGGACGAGCCATTGATCGGATCACCGCCGATCCCAACCGAGGTCGACACACCAATCCCAAGCTCTTTCATTTGGGCCGCCGCTTCGTACCCCAAGGTGCCCGAACGTCCGATGATGCCCACATTGCCAGGCAGGTAGATGTGGCCCGGCATAATCCCCAAAAGCGCTTTGCCCGGCGAAATCGTGCCCGCGCAGTTTGGCCCGGTCAGGACCATGCGGCGCTCTTTGGGATAGCGCATCATGTACCGCTTGACGCGGATCATGTCGCCTGCGGGAATGCCGTCGGTGATGCAAACGCAATACCGGATGCCACCATCGGCCGCTTCCATAATGGAATCCGCCGCGAAGGGAGGTGGCACAAAGACAAGGCTTGCCTCTGCTCCGGTGGCCTCTACCGCCTCTTTCACGGTGTCGAAGACGGGTACACCTTCTACCTTGTCACCGCCTTTGCCAGGTACGACACCGCCGACAACATTGGTGCCGTATTCCAACATGTCCTTGGTGTGAAACCGCGCCATGCGGCCAGTGATGCCTTGCACGATAACTTTCGTGTCGCGATCAAGAAGAATGCTCATGTCACAGCCCTCATACGTTTCGCTTGGGTCAAATCGTTCTGCCACGCGCCCACGGCGCGTTCGGCGGCTTCCATCAGAGTGTTGGCGCGGATGATCGGCAGACCAGATTTTGCGAGTATCTTTTGCCCCTCTTCCACGTTGGTCCCCGCTAGGCGCACGATCACAGGCACTTCGACCTGAACCTCTTTGAGCGCTTGCACGACACCTTCGGCCACCCAGTCACAGCGGTTGATCCCGGCAAAGATGTTGACCAGCACCGCCTGAACGTTCTTGTCAGACATCACCAACCGAAACGCTTTTGCGACGCGTTCAGGCGTGGCACCGCCACCGATGTCGAGAAAGTTGGCAGGCTCACCACCGGCCAGCATGATGGTGTCCATCGTCGCCATGGCGAGGCCAGCACCGTTCACGATGCACCCGATGTTGCCATCAAGACCTACATAGCTCAGCCCGCGATCTGCGGCGCGGCTTTCACGTGGGTCTTCTTGAGACTTGTCGCGCAACTCGGCCACACGTGGGTGCCGGAACAGCGCATTGTCATCAAAGGTCATCTTTGCGTCCAGCGCGATAACACGGTCATCGCCCGTGACAACAAGCGGGTTGATCTCGACCATTGTGGCATCAAGCTCGGAAAACGCGCGATAGCACCCTTGCAGCGTGCGCACCATCTGACTGATCAAGCCCGGCGCAACACCCAAGGAAAACGCGATCTCGCGCGCCTGGAAGTCTTGCAAACCGACCGCTGGCTCAACGGTGGAGCGCACGATTGATTCAGGCTTTTCTGCACTGATCTCTTCGATCTCCATACCGCCCTCGGCGCTCGCCACGATCATCACGCGCTGGCTGGATCTGTCCATCACAAACCCGAGATAGAACTCTTCGGCAATCGGCACAGCCGCCTCGACGTAAACGCGGTAAACCCCTTTGCCTTCTGGCCCGGTCTGGTGCGTCACCAGCTTGCGACCAAAGAGGTTTTCGCTGGCTTCCTGAATGGCGTGGTCACTGTCGCACAGCTTTACGCCGCCCGCTTTGCCACGGCCACCTGCGTGCACCTGTGCTTTGACGATCCATTTATCGCCGCCCAATTCGCGGGCGCGGTAGGCCGCTTGCTCTGGGGAATAGGCCAACGCGCCCGGCGGCACCTCAACCCCGAAATCCGTCAGGATCTCTTTGGCCTGGTATTCGTGGATGTCCATCTTGCCCTCCTATTCCGCGGCAATCGCTTCGCCGTAGTAGCGGTGCAGCACATCATCGATCGCGCTTTGATCAACGGTGCCGCCCAACTCGCGTATCGCGCGGGCAAAGCGGGTGACAATCTCGGTGATGGCGTGGCGGTTCAGCTGATTGAGGATACCGATCCGGACCTGCACAGGTGCGCTCAGCGTTGGCCAGATGCCAAACCCCTCCGACCGGCAGTGTTGTACCAGCTCCATTTCGCGGCCTGCCATGTCTTCCGGCAGGTTCAATACGACCAGCGAGGTCATGTTTGATGTGACGTCACATCCCATAGCTTCAACCGCCTCCCGCAACACGGCTTCATGACGGATATAGTCCTGCGCACGCCGTGCGACAGTTTGCTCAAGCGTGAGACGCAACGCTTCGTGGAATGCGGCGACCACATAGGCGGAATGTGTGCGGTGATAGGTTCCTTTTTCGACGTCTTGTCCGTCAACGATGCCCCAGTGGCGGGCTTCAAAGATCGGGTGGTTGCCGTAGGTGCATGTGCCGGTTTGTTTCAGGCTTTCGATAAAGCGATCCGTAAAGGACACAGGCGCATAGGTGAGCGGCAAGCAACAGATGCCCTTCTGTGGGCACGAGGCCCAGCCCACGACACCCGGGTAATCATCGATCCGGAAGTCTTCGACCCCGAGGGAAGACACAGCATCAATCAAGCCCATCGCGTCATGTTCGACGCAAGCGTCGGAAAATGCCTGTACATCGTTGATCCGACCGGAGCCGGTTTCCCAATGCGCCATGAACGCCCACTTTGGTTTGTGAGTGCTCAGCGCGGCATCGATCACGTCTTTGGTCACGGACTGACCGTGTGGTACTTCGATAATGGTCACGCTTGCGGCCTGCGGATCCAGCGAATTTGCAGCCAGCTCTTGGGGCGTTGCCGCCTTGATGCGCAGCGTCAGCCCGTCGATCCCGGAAAAGGTGCCGTTGGTGAACGCCACAACCCTGTCACCGGGGCGCACGGCGGAAAACATCATGTCGAGCCCGGTCCAACCAGTGCCCGCCGCACCAAAGGTGTATGTGTTTTCAGTGCCCCACACTTGCCGCAGCATGTGCTTGCATTCGACCATCCCGCGCAAGACGTCTTCCTGCATGTGATCCGCAACCCCTGCTGCTGCAAAGCGCTGCAAGACGCGCACATCCGTGTTGCCAGGCCCTGGGCCCGCCGCGAGTGTTTCGGGGATCTCCAATTGCGGAAATACGTGGACAGTCATGATAATTCTCCTCCCAAAGAAGTCTGAGCGCTGAAATGGACCAAGCTTGCGATTCCGCACAACATCCGATACTCCTGCTTTTGGGTATCTATATTGGTAGTAAAATACCTACCCATATGTATAAGTATTCGACAGTATACCAAACTATGCCCCACCTATTTGGGTAGTTTTTTGGAAATAACGGCTTAATTCTAAATGGTTACAGAAATCGAACGCCCCATTGACGTCATGCTCGCAGACAGCAATCCGCTGGTTTTGTCGGCCATGTCTGAAATCTTTGAACGCGATCCCCGCTTTTCGCTGGTCGCGACATCTGGCACCGCCGAAGGGTTTCTGGGCATGGTGATGCGGATCCCTGTGGATGTCGGGGTCATCGATTGGAATTTGCCGGTTTTGGGCGGTGCCCGCCTGATTGAAGTTCTGCGGGAACAGGAAACTGCACCGCGCCTTGTGGTCTATGGCGACGACGCCAAGGATTTGCCCCGCCTCGCGATGAGTGCTGGCGCTGCGGGCTTTGCGGCCCGGTCTGGCGAGGTTGACGCCTTGATGGACACATGTGCCGAAGTAGCGGCAGGTAAAATGGTGTTCCCCTTCATTGACGTACGCGAATTGCAGGCGGACCCGATGCAAACCCTTTCGCGGAAGGAGCGGGTTATGCTTGAGGCGCTGTCAAAGGGGCTGACCAATCGCGAATTGTCGCGAGAATTGGGTATCTCGACCAACACCGTAAAGTTCCACCTGTCGAACCTTTACGAAAAGCTATCGGTCAAAAACCGGGCGCAAGCGATCGCGTTTTTCTACTCCTCAAAAATACCCGGAAAGGAAGAGTAATCTTCTTTCATTTGCATACCATTGTACGCAACAAAATTTCTTGACACAGGGAAATTTCCGCCGTTTTTGTGCCCGCCATCTTGAACCCCCGTAACCTCAGGAGCGGCCCACATGAGTTTTCACCCCATCGAACAAGCACCCGGACGTTTGAATCGCAGCGAATTAGCCGTGCCCGGAAGCCAGCCCCAAATGTTTGAAAAAGCAGCACAATCTGACGTCGATGTGATCTTTCTCGACCTCGAAGATGCTGTGGCCCCGGATGAGAAAGAACAGGCCCGCAAAAACATCATCAAAGCGCTGAACGAAATCGACTGGAACACCAAAACGATGTCGGTGCGCATCAATGGTCTCGACACGCATTACATGTATCGCGACGTTGTTGACGTCGTCGAACAG
>JABSSA010000164.1 GCA_013214665.1 Paracoccaceae bacterium | reverse complement strand
TGAGCGGGCCGCCTTGGCCGGAATAACCACGACGCACCTGTTCGATGATGCGATCGGTTGGCATGCCTGCCGCGCGGAACATCTTGTCGAGTGGCTCCATGGAAATAGCCATCGCCTCTTCAAGCTGTCGGAAAATCTGATCGTTCTGATCTTGTAAAAGCGCCAGTTCAAGTTCGAGATCAGCGGCCTTATCCAAGGCACCTTGCGCATCGGCAACCACCTGGTCGCGTTCTTTCGCCGTGCGCGCCAAGGCTTCGGCAACGACGGTCATTTGGGCGGCGTTTGTGCCGCTGCCGGACGCGGTACCACCGCCGTTTTCAACTGCGGATTCCAATTCTGCGACCCGGTCGCGTGCTGTTTCGCGGTCTCCCATCGTCTGGCGCAGCGTGGCCTGGATCACTTCGATACCGGTTTCCAGCTCGCGCCGGCGGTTTTCAGATTCCAGCAGTTCCGATTGCATGACCGAGATTTGTTTGAGCGCCGCGTTAAACCGGTTTTGCGCGGCCAGAGCCTCTTCCGCGCGCAGATCGCGCTGGAAGGCCAGATCGTTCAGACGCTCTTGATAGATGCGTTGATCGCGTTTCGCTTGTTCGCGGAAATTGCCCGCGCCGATGCTGTCCATCAAGATGATTGCTGTCGCGATGATCGCCCACGCCACCAAAGCGGTGGCACCGGTAAACGCAATCAACTGCGTTTCAGGCTTAAGGCGGATGAACCGCGTGTCCGTATCTGACTTGAGGAACACCCGTCTTTCAGGAAACTGTTCACTCAGCCAGGCATGTAGCTTTATAGCCAGACGTGTTCTCAACGCACGCCCCCTTGTTCTTCCCCTTGTGTTGACCAAAAACCCTCTGATCAACTCCCCGATATGTCTCTAGAGTCCGGGGCCGGTTCGGGCAAGTCTCTTGCCCGATGCCGGTTGACACCCGCGTAATTCTGTCTGGAATAAGCGAATTTTTGCCGATGGTTAGCGCGCAAAGCTGACGCAAACCACCGCTGAGTCAGCTTCCGACGGCCAAGGGCCAGTAAAAATCCGGAGGCAGGCCCGCATCGGCGCGTTTTTCTTCGTTGAAGGGCGGCTTCAACCCTCCGTGGAAATAGGTCCGCACGAGGTCGTGGAACACGTCTTTCGGATCCAGGTTTTCGCGCCCGCACAGAAAGTGGAACCACTTGGATCCATAGGCGACGTGGGCCACTTCTTCGGCATAGATGGTCTCAAGTGCTTCGACGGCGCTGGTGACATTGGCCTTTTTGAAAAGCGTGATCATACCGGGCGTGACATCAAGACCGCGCGCTTCCAGCACCATCGGCACCACGGCCAATCGCCCCATAAGGTCATCCACGGTATCTTCGGCTGCGCGCCACATGCCAGCGTGAGCGGGTAGATCGCCATAAAAGCTGCCCAGCTCTTCAAGGCAGTCGCACATCAGATTGAAATGCTTGCTTTCTTCATCAGCCGCTTTGACCCAGTCGTCATAGAACCCGGGCGGCATATCGACATGCGTAAAGCGGGCAATGATATCCCAATGCAGGTCAACCGCGTTCAATTCGATATGCGCAACCGCGTGCAGCAACGCAATCCGCCCCTGAGGTGAGCCGGGTTTGCGCTTTGGCACATCACGCGGGTGCAAGAGTTCAGGTTTTTCTGGCCGAGACGGATGCAGCGGTGGATTAGCGTGCCCCACCTCTGGCATGTCTTTCGCCTCGCGCGCGGCGCGCCATTCAGCGGCGTATTTCCGCGACAAAGCCGTCTTGGCCCGCCCATCAGCGGTGCGCAGAACGGCTTCGGCCATGTGAGCAAGTGGCAACACGGATCAGAGCGCCTTAACAGCGTCAAGCACGGCTTCGGCGTGGCCGGGTACTTTCACCTTGCGCCAGATCTGCGCGATGGTGCCGTCAGCGGCGATCAGATAGGTCGCGCGTTCGATGCCCATGCTTTTCTTGCCGTACATGTTTTTTTCAACCCAGACGCCATAATCTTCGCACACGGTGCCTTCGGCATCTGACAAAAGCGGAACGGAGAGGTCGTGTTTGGTTGTAAATTTTCCGTGCTTGGCCACGGTGTCTTTGGAAATGCCATAGACAAGCGCGCCTGCTGCCTCAAAATCCCCAAGGTGTTCTGAGAAGGCGATGGCCTCTTTGGTACAGCCCGGCGTATCGTCACGAGGATAGAAATACAAAACCACAGCTTTGCCTTGCAGGTTTGAGAGCGTGACATCAGGCCCTTCGGTTTGTGGCAATGTGAAATCAGGCGCAGGATGAGATACGTCTAACATGATGACCCTTTCGAGAAGTTCGTGAATACCTTGCTGGCATGATAGGTCTTAGCCCACACAAGAAAAGGCAACCGCTTAAGTGACGGAAGATCCGCAAATCTCAGATGCAGCCGAACAGCGGCCGCCGCGGCGCAGGCGCGGCTGGCGTGCGCTGGTGTGGTTTGCTCTGGGCGGTGCGCTTTTGGGTATATTGCTGCTGGTGCCTGCGTTTCTTTTGGCCGGGCGGTCGATGACGGCGCCGAATTGGGTGCTTGAGCGGATCGAGACGCGCGTGTCGACGATGTTGCCAAATGCGGTGATCGGATTTGATACCGCAGAACTGGTGCTGCAAGATGATTGGCAGCCGCGCGTCCGCCTAACCGATCTTGTGATTGATGCAGATGACGGGCGCGAAGTACTGCGGTTTTCCGAGGTGGCCGCGCGGGTTTCGGTTGATAGCGTTTTGTCGGGGCAGGTGGCGCTGAGGGATCTGTCTTTGACCGGGGTGTTTGCCACACTGACCCGCAGCGCGGATGGCCGCGTCGCGGTGTCGTCTCAGGATGTTCAACAGGCGCCGCTACGTGAAGCCCCCAATTTCGGCGTGCTGGTGCAAGAGATTGACCGGATTTTCGACGTGCCAGCCCTGCGCGACCTCGCCTCGGCGCGGCTGGACGCTGTGACATTGCGCTACGAAGATGCGGTTTCCGGGCGGGCCTGGACCATCGACGGTGGGCGCGCGGTGGTGGAACGCAATGGCGATCAGGTGACAGCGCGGGCTGATTTGGCATTGCTCAGCGGGGGGCAAGGCGTGGCGACCCTCACTGCGAATTACGAAAGTACGCTGGGCGAAACAGGGGCAACATTCGGTATCCAGGTCGAAGACGTCGCCGCCGAAGACATCGCTGTGCAGGGGCGCGCGTTTGGATGGCTGACACCTTTGCGCGCCACAATCTCAGGCTCCATGCGCGGCTCTGTGACCCAAAACGGCGCGCTTGGCCCGCTGAATGCAACGCTCAGCATCAACGAAGGTGTGTTGCAGCCAAACGATGTTACCCGGCCAATTCCGTTTCAATCCGTGCAAACCTATCTGACCTATCTGCCGGACGAACAGACGCTGGAATTCTCCGAAGTGTCGATTGCCAGCGATTGGGTCTCAACCAGCATCACAGGCAGCGCGACGCTTGCCCCTGACAGCACAAGCCTTGTCGGTCAATTTCAACTCTCCGGCATCACGTTCGACCCGGCGGATCTTTACGGTAAGGACATGACGCTGGAAGAAGCGGCGGCGGATTTCAGCATCGCGTTTTCGCCGTTTTCTCTGCACCTTGGGGCGTTGTCGATCCGCGATCAGGGCGAGGTTCTAACCGCGTCCGGCAGGATCGCGGCGCAAGAAGATGGGTGGAGCTACGCGCTGGATGCGCAAACAAACCGGTTGGAGCCGTCTCGTTTGATCGCGCTGTGGCCCGAAGGGTTTGCGGGCAAGACGAGAACCTGGATTTCTGAAAACGTCTTGGCGGGCACGCTCAAAGATGTGGATTTTGCTTTGCGCGGCGCGCCTGTCGTACGGCCCGATATGTATTTCAGCTTTGGCTATGAGGACGCGACAGTTCGATACGTGCGTACATTGCCGCCTGTTGAACGCGCGGATGGACAGGCCACAATGTATGGCAACCGTATGGTGCTGGCGGTAGATGCGGGCCATGTCGCCGCGCCAAGCGGGGGACAGATCGATGTGGCGGGCTCCACGTTCATTGTGCCCGACATCAGCGTCAAAGGTGGGGCGCCTGCAGTGGTGCGGTTGAAGTTGCAGGGGCCGGTGCCTGCCGCCTTGTCATATCTCAACCTGCCGCCGTTTTCGGTGTTGGATCGCGCGAACCTGCCGGAGGATCTTGCGCAAGGGGTGGCGGTTGCCGAAGGCTCCGTGCGGTTGCCTTTGCGCAAAGGCGTACCACCGGAGGAGATATTCTGGGATGCGAAAGCCACGTTGCGCGATGTGAGTTCAGAAACGCTCGTCAAAGGGTATAAAATCGCGGCACAGCAATTGTCGTTGGAGGCGACGGAAGGACAGATCAACATCGGCGGGCGTGGTACGCTGAGCGGCGTGCCTTTCAATGCTAGCTGGTCGCAAAAGCTGCGCAGTACTGAGCCGGGGCAAGTGGCCGGGGACGTGGAATTGTCAGATCGCACAGCACAGGCGTTTTCCCTTGGCCTGCCGCCGGGTACGCTGAGCGGGCGGGGCACTGGCCAAATCGCCATCACATTGCCACGCGGGGAAGCGCCGCAACTGTCGCTGACCTCGGATCTGGCGGGTGTTGGTGTGTCGATCCCCCAGATTGGATGGCGTCTGCCGCAATCCGCACGGGGCGCATTGGACGTGCGCGGGCAACTTGGTCAAACCCCACGTATTGATCGCATCGCGCTTTCTGGTGCGGGTCTTGATGCATCCGGGCGTGTCCGTCTGCGGCAAGGCGGCGGGTTGGACCGCGCGACATTTGATCGGGTGCGCGTTGGCTCCTGGCTGAACGCGCCTGTCAATCTGATTGGCCGTGGCGCAGGCGCGCCACCAGCCGTTGAGGTGCGCGGTGGGGTGATCGATCTGCGCACGGCCAGCTTTGGTGCCAGCGGCTCGGGAGGCTCCGGGCAGGAGGCCGGACCGCTCGTGATCGCTCTGGACACGCTGCAAGTGACTGACACGATCGCCATGACCGGCTTTGCCGGGGAATTCGATGTGACCAACGGGCTCGACGGCAGCTTTGTTGCCAAAGTGAACGGCGGTGCGTCTGTGGCGGGCCGGGTTTTGCCGCAAAACGGGCGCAGCGCCGTGCGGATCACCTCGCAAGATGCGGGCGGGGTTGTTGCGGCGTCTGGATTGTTGCGACAGGCGCGGGGAGGTGACCTTGATTTGACGCTGTTGCCCATCGGCGGCGGCGGCGCGTTTGATGGCACGTTGAAGGTGTCGAACACCCGGATCAAAGATGCGCCAGTCATGGCCGACTTGCTTTCGGCTTTGTCTGTCGTGGGGTTGCTGGAACAGATGAGCGGCAACGGCATCCTGTTTTCCGAGGTCGACGCGTCATTCCGCCTGACGCCCGGTCAGGTGATCTTGCGCAGTGCGAGCGCTGTTGGTCCATCCTTGGGCTTTTCCATGGACGGCACCTATGCCAACGCCAACCGCACGCTGAACATGCAGGGAGTTATCTCTCCTATCTACTTGTTAAACGGAATTGGCAGCATTTTTACGCGGAAAGGCGAGGGGCTGATCGGGTTCAACTATCGCCTGCGCGGACCAGCGGACAAACCTCAGATTTCGGTCAATCCTTTGTCGGCCCTCACGCCGGGCATGTTCCGCGAAATATTCCGCGCGCCTCCGCCCGACTTGCCTGAGCTGCAGCCCGGCCGCCGCTCTATCCTGCCTCAGGAATTTGCAGATGAGCAGGCCGAAGAGGAAGCCGCGCGCCAAGAGGCGGTGAACCCGGATCTCCAACCTCTGTCTGCGCAAGACCGGTGACGTCTGGACCTTTCGCGCAAGGGGGCCTAGGTGCCGCCCATGAAACTCAGTGATTTTGATTTCCACCTGCCCGAAGACCTGATTGCCGTGCGCCCCGCGGTGCCGCGATCCTCTGCCCGTTTGTTGGTGGCGGAGGGCGCCAATTTGCATGATCAACGGGTCACGGATTTGGTGTCGTGGCTACGGCCCGGTGACCGGTTGGTGTTGAATGACACCAAGGTGATCCCCGCACGGTTAAGCGGCACGCGCACGCGGATGACCGGCCAAGGGCCGGCGGTGGCACAGATTGAGGTGACCCTGCTGGAGCCGCAGTCCAACGGCACATGGGCCGGGCTGGTCAAGCCGTTGCGGAAATGGCAATTGGGCGAGACGGTTGTTTTCTCGGATGATCTGTCTGCAGAGCTTGTGAATGTCTCAGAGGGGCAGGCCGAGCTGTCCTTTAACCTGTCGGGCGATGATTTCGATACGGCGTTGGCGGCGTGCGGGGCCATGCCTTTGCCGCCGTATATCGCCACCAAACGTGCTGCCGACGCGCAGGACAAAGACGATTACCAAACCGTTTGGGCCCGCAATGCTGGCGCTGTTGCCGCGCCAACCGCGTCGCTCCATTTTGACGCGCCTCTGCTCGACGCGCTGCGCGCGCGTGGTGTTGAGATGTCGTTTGTCACCTTACATGTGGGCGCAGGGACGTTTCTTCCGGTGAAGGTTGACGATATTTCCGATCACAAAATGCACGCGGAATGGGGCAGCGTCAGTGCAGAGGCCGCCGCAGAGATCCGCGCCACAAAGGCTGCGGGGCATCGCGTGATCCCGGTTGGGACCACCGCCTTGCGCCTGATCGAGACAGCCGGGCGGGAAGGCACTTTGTCGGCGTGGGAAGGGGATACCGATATCTTCATCACGCCAGGGTTCAAGTTTCAGGTGGCAGACGGGTTGATGACCAATTTCCATTTGCCCAAATCCACGCTGATGATGTTGGTCAGCGCCTTGATGGGTGCAGATGAAATTCGCCGCATTTATGACCATGCCATTTCCGAAAAATATCGCTTCTTTTCCTATGGCGATGCATCGCTGTTATTACCTACTGGTGCCTGACAGACAAAACCGTCATGCGCTCGTCGCGAAAGATGCGGACAAGACCCGAGTCGGGTGCGCATTCTGAACGCAGATACAACGTGGAGCCTGTGACATGATTCAGGTTTTTAAAAGCGCTTGGGCGCTGCTTTTGGGCATGTGCCTTTTGATGATCGGCAACGGCATGCAAGGCACTTTGCTGGGCATTCGCGGTGAGATCGAAGGGTTTTCCACCTTTGAGATGTCGATGGTCATGTCAGCCTACTTCGCAGGCTTTCTGGGCGGCTCGCGTATGGCGCCCGGAATGATCCGGCGTGTCGGGCATGTGCGGGTCTTTGCGGCGCTTGCTTCGCTTATTTCTGCGGTGATCATCCTCTATCCGGCGGTCACCAACCCGATCGTATGGATCGCGGGGCGGATTTTGATCGGGTATTGCTTTTCGGCCGTCTATGTCACTGCTGAAAGTTGGTTGAACAACGCAACCGACAACGCCCACCGGGGGCAGGCTTTGTCGCTCTACATGATCGTTCAAACGGTGGGCATCGTCATCTCGCAAGGGCTTTTGGTGACGGCCGATCCATCGGGCTATGTGCTGTTTGTGATTCCGTCGATCCTTGTGTCTATCGCGGTCACGCCGATCCTGTTGTCGATCTCGCCGACGCCTGCTTTCGAGTCGACAAAACCAATGACCTTGCGCCAGCTTTACGAAAATTCACCGCTCGGCTGCTTCGGCATGTTGATATTGGGCGGGATCTTTGCGGCGCAATTTGGCATGGCGTCGGTTTATGGCACCATGTCGGGTATGACCGTCGCGCAAATCTCGGCCTTTGTGGCAGCGTTCTTTGTGGGCGCTGTTGTGTTGCAATATCCGATTGGGTGGATATCAGACCACGTTGATCGCCGTTTTCTGATCATTGTGGTCTGCGTCATCGGCGGTATCAGTGCCATTTCTGGGGCGATCTTGGGCGCATCCTACAATTTGCTGCTCGTGTCTGCCTTCTTCATCGGCGGGATGTCGAACCCGCTTTATTCACTGCTCATCGCGCATACCAATGACTTTCTGGAAAACGATGACATGGCAGCCGCTTCTGGTGGGTTGGTCTTCATAAACGGATTGGGTGCGATTGCGGGCCCACTGATTGTGGGGGTGGTAATGGAATGGATTGGGCCGTCAGGGTTCTTTCTGTTCATTCTGTCGCTCTTTGTGATCCTGATCAGCTACTCGGTCTATCGGATGACACAGCGGCCAACTGTGCCTGTTGATGAAACCGGCAGCTACGTTGCGATGTCGCCTGCTGTGACAACCAGCGTCGGTTTGGAAATCGCGCAGGAATATGCAGCGGAGGTTGAATTGGAAGAGGCTGGTTCGGAAATGGCCCCCTAATATGTCGTACCTGTCGTATTTCGTGATTGGGCGACGGCGTAGAGTGAATGTAACACTTTCTTGACGCGGCAATGAAAAAGAGGTGCGTAATGGTTGGGCCGGAGGAAATACTGGCGTTTTGGTTGGACGAGGTCGGACCGGAACAATGGTATGCACAGGATGATGCGCTGGACGCGCAGATCATTGAGCGCTTTGGAGAGGCTTGGAAACAGGCACGCGATGGGGCGTTTTCCCTGTGGCTCACATATCCGACCGGTGCGCTGGCGTATATCATTCTAACTGATCAGTTCCCGCGCAATATGTTCCGTGGTCAGGCCGATGCGTTTTCAACAGATCGGGCCGCTGTCGCAGCTGCAAAATCGGCGATCGCCAAAGGTTGGGACATGCGGATCGACGAACCGGCGCGGCAGTTCTTTTACCTGCCTCTGATGCACGCGGAAAACTTGTGTGACCAAGATCGGTGCGTCAGGCTCATGTGTGACCGGATGCCGGAGACAGGGGACAGCAACCTGATCCATTCGCGCGCGCACCGCGAGGTCATACGCCAGTTCGGTCGCTTCCCGTACCGCAACGCGGCGCTGGGCCGCGCGAGCACAGCCGCCGAGCTGAACTTTGTTGAGCAAGGTGGCTATGGAGCTGTTTTACGGTCCTTACAGACAGATAAAGCCGCCTGATCTCAGCTCAAAAGCGTATTTGTTATGCGGTCTGTGCAACTCAGGTTGCCCAGACCCTTTTTGCGTGGAATGCAGGATTGTTTCGCCTCGAAAATTAGTTTAATGGTAAACTAATTTCTTCAAGCGTGATCCGGAGGTGTGATCCATGGCGGCAAAATCCTTTGATGTGGTTGTGATTGGGTCTGGGCCCGGCGGGTACGTGGCGGCCATTCGGGCCGCGCAACTTGGGTTGCAAGTTGCTGTTGTTGAGCGTGAGCATCTTGGTGGCATTTGTCTGAATTGGGGATGTATTCCGACCAAAGCCATGCTGCGGTCTTCGGAAGTCTTTCACCTGATGCATCGGGCCAAAGAATTTGGCCTTAAAGCAGACAATATCGACTATGATCTGGATGCAGTGGTCAAGCGCTCCCGTGGCGTCGCGGGACAACTGTCATCGGGTGTGCAGCACCTGCTGAAAAAGAACAAAGTCACCGTGATCATGGGCGAAGGGACGATCCCGGCCAAAGGCAAGGTGTCGGTCAAAACCGACAAAGGTGTCGAAGAGCTTGCGGCCAAGAGCATTATCCTTGCCACAGGCGCGCGCGCCCGCGAGCTGCCGGGTCTTGAAGCCGACGGCGACCGCGTTTGGACATACAAACACGCCCTGACACCGCCGCGTATGCCTGGCAAACTGCTGGTCATCGGTTCGGGTGCGATTGGCATTGAGTTTGCGAGTTTTTACAACACCCTGGGCGCTGACACGACCGTGGTTGAAGTTATGGACCGCGTGCTGCCCGTGGAAGATGCAGAGATCAGCGCGTTCGCCAAAAAGAGCTTTGAAAAGCAAGGGATGAAGATCCTGCAAAAGGCGATGGTCAAAAAGCTGGATCGGTCAAAGAGCAAAGTCACGGCGCATATTGAAATTGGCGGAAAGGTCGAAACCCACGACTTTGACACGGTAATTTCCGCCGTTGGTATCGTCGGCAATGTTGAGGGGCTGGGCCTTGAAGCATTGGGTGTGCAGATTGATCGCACCCATGTTGTGACCGACGCTTATTGCCGGACCGGTGTTGTGGGGCTTTTTGCAATTGGGGACATTGCGGGCGCACCTTGGCTGGCGCATAAAGCCAGCCACGAAGGTGTCATGGTTGCCGAATTGATCGCTGGCAAGAAAGACGTACACCCTATTAAACCCAATTCGATTGCCGGCTGTACCTATTGCCACCCACAGGTCGCCTCTGTTGGACTGACCGAAGCCGCGGCCAAAGAGGCCGGCTACGACGTGAAGGTCGGAAAATTCCCCTTTGTCGGCAACGGCAAGGCGATCGCTTTGGGCGAGCCCGAAGGGTTGGTCAAAACCGTGTTTGATGCCAAAACCGGCGAACTTTTGGGCGCGCATATGATTGGCGCCGAGGTCACAGAGCTGATCCAGGGCTATGTTGTGGGGCAGGCGCTGGAGACGACCGAAGAAGATCTGATGCACACGGTTTTCCCGCATCCGACGCTGAGCGAAATGATGCACGAAAGCGTTCTGGACGCGTATGGGCGCGCCATTCATTTCTGATGGATTGGGGGCAGTCTGCCCCCAAACCCCCTGAGAGTATTTTTGTCCAAAAGAAGCTGGGCGTTGCTTGCGGCCAACCTCAGGGCGCGTAGGATGCGGTATGCCCAGTTTGAACCGTATCGTGATGCACAAAAGCGCCCGCCAGATGATCCGGGCGCTGGGGAACGAAACTTTGGATGTGGCGGAAATTTCGGGCAAGTGGGGCAGCTTTATGCGGTTTCGCAGCTATGAGCGGTTTCTTTATCCCGAGTTCGACATCTGTGAAGGGCCTGTGGTGGACGACGCGGGCAAGCCCAGGAAATTCGATCTGGTGATCGCCAATCAGGTTTGGGAACATCTGGACCGGCCATATCGGGTGACCAAGCATGTACGGCGCATGTTGAAAAAGCACGGGCATTTCTTTGTGGCGGTGCCGTTTTTCATTCCGCTGCACGCAGCGCCGGTGGACAATTCACGGTGGTCGGCGCGTGGATTGAAGAATTTGCTTATTGAAGCGGGTTTCCCGGAGGACGGGATTGACGCGCATCAATGGGGCAATCGGAATGCCGCACAGCGCAATCTGGAAACGCCCTGGCCGCCGGACTATCGGGAGCGTGAGGATTCTTTGGAGAACGACCCGGAAATGCCGATATGTGCCTGGGC
>JABSSA010000163.1 GCA_013214665.1 Paracoccaceae bacterium | reverse complement strand
GTCGGGAATGCCATTGTGATGCGCCAAATATCTTATAGATATACTCTGGTTTAGGCGGGATATCCCTGCCTGTCGAAATGCAGGATGTCGCACCCCAATGCACCCATTGCGTAAAGAGACATGGCCTGAGGCCAGACCGGAGGCAGAGATTGCGCCGGAGGCGATGGCCTTCGTGAATCATCTGCGGTTTGTGGCAATGGCCTGCCGGGTCAAACCGCGGCAGGATCTGTTTCACGCGTGTGCATTGCTGCAAACCACACGGTCGGCCTCGCAAGAGGCCCATGCCGAGGCGCTGATGCGCTGTCTGGATCAAGCGCTTGGCAAAAAGGCGCTGCTCTACGCGCCGGGGGTGACGACCCTTACGTTTGACGAGCAATGGCTGATGCAACTGGGCCTCGCCTCTGCGCGCCAGGACAGTGACAGCGTCAGCTTTCTTTTGGCATCACGGGTCAACCCGGAACACCGCCGCTTGGTACGGTTTTTGGCAGCTCGCATTTCCGAGCACTTTTCTCTGAATTAGAATAATTCTAAAAAGTTCTTGATCTCCCCGTCTGGCCGGCTATTTTTCCGTTATACGCCAGCCAGCGCTCACGCCAGCCAGCCCTTTTTTCAAGCGGAGCCCAAGATGACCCAAACAGCAGTAGCCCTGTCTCAAGACGCCCGCGCAGCCGTTGCCGAAGCGCTTAATCAGGCCGTAGCCGAAACAGCGATCACAACGATGCTGGCGCAGAATTTTCATTGGAATGTGACCGGCATGGCCTTTGGCCCGCTGCACGATCTGTTTCAAAAGATCTACGAAGATCACTTTGTCGCCCAGGATGATCTGGCTGAGCGGATCAAGGCGCTGAATGCCCACGCGGAAGGCACGCTGGCGGGCATGATTGCACGGTCGAAAGTGGCAGAACACGATGGCCACGCCTCTGCCGAAGAGATGATCAAGGTCATGCAAGAGGCGCAGGAAACACTGGCGGCAACGCTGGCCGGGGCTGGTGCACTGGCGGCGAGCCATGGTGATACGCTGACCGAAGATCTCTGCATCGCGCGCGGACAGGAACACGAGAAGTTTGCCTGGTTCCTGCGCAGCCACCTCGCCTGATTGCAGCAAGTTAAACTTCAGGCCCCGTGGCAGGATTTTGGCGCGGGGCATCGGCTTCGAAGCCGATGAAAGGCGCTTCCAAGCGCCTTTTTCAGGCCAGGCCGTCGGGCACAGCGCTTACAGGCCTGACCTTCTTTTTCTGACATTTGCGCCGGTATTCCGGTGCCCAATGGCTGTAGCGCCCCAAGGCCGATTGTTGGGCCACCAGCATTTCGACAAACGCCTCGCGGTGCTTGTCTTTCTTCAGTTCTTTGAACAACGACTTCTGCGCCTTTGTCATCGAACATCCGATGCAATGGCCTTCACGTTTGAACTTGCACACGTCAATGCAGGGGCTGGGGGTTTTGGCCATCGTCTCCTCTGGCGCTTGAGCTGGATTGTTCTGGCTTTTTTACCGGTTTCAGCGCCCATAGGACAGCAGATCTGGCATCGTTTTGGTCACGTTACCGCCAACGCGCGCATCGCAAGCTTTGCTCATTTGGTCAGGATCAACTTTCCTGCGCGTGTGATCCGCAAACAATAGACCTGTCCGTCCAGCACGATGCTGGCCTGCACGCCATTCTTGATCAGGTCACGGGCGTCATATGTTTCTACCGGCATGGCCTGTGGGGCGCTTGTGGGTGTTGGCACTTGGGTCATCGCGTTCACAACAGAACCTCCTTCGGGATCACGGCCTGCGGATCGATCCGCAGACTCAGTGACTTATTTCTGATATTATTAGTCAGATATGTCAATCCCGACAATTATAATCAGTTATTAAGGGCGCGAAAAAACCAGCTACCCACCCGAGAGGCTGCACATCCTGGAAGCGTTTCGGATGCAACTTGGGACCGGTTGACCCCAAGAACCTATAGATGAAATTTTATGCGGCGGGGTTCAGAGGGACGCGGGCGATTTGTTCGAAATACCCGTCGGCGCGTTCCCCCAGCAACGTGAGGCCGTCAAGATCGTAAGGCGCCAAAGTGATCCCGTTCAGCGCGGTTTGGGCCTGATCTTTGGCCGCTTCCAACAGATCATCTTTGAGCCGTCCGCTCAGGGTCATGTGAAAGCGGAACGCTTCCATCACGTAGGGATAGCCCCATTCGACCAAAAGCGCGTCTTGTTCCGGTGTCAGGTTGGACGCGCGGCGTTTGGCCATTTCAGCCTCGGTCAGAGGCGCGCGGAACATATCGAAATCCCGCACGACAGAAGCGGCAAGGTTTTGCAGATCAGTCACATCGCCGGTGGGGCAAAGCGCCAGAAACCCACCCAAACGCCGCAGTTCCAGCCCCTGAAGCTGCACGGGTCGGTGGGTTTTTCCAAAGGTCTCAAGTGCGGCGTGCAGTTCGTCTTCGGTGGCCCCTTCGGCCAACCGGAACGGCGGCTTCAGCGTTGCGTGAAACCCGTATTTGCGTGGTGTTTCGGTAATCGTCGCCAAATCAATCGCCGCATCGGAGGCATGTGGCATCGCGCGGCCCATCGCGCTGTCCCAGCCCAGCCATCTTGCGCCGAAACGGGCCAGATCGCTTTGTGCGGCGGGGGTGAAATAGACGGCATATCTTTTGAACATTGGTTTCATCTGCCCGCTTTTCGTGACAGCCATGTGACAATATTCGCGCCCAATCGCAAGCGCGTAGGGCGATGGTTTTGCTTTGATATTGACGCAAGCGGCCGCTCTGACGCAGCGTTGAATTATGAAGATGGGCGAGTCGCATATTCAAAGGTTGGATCGCCGTGCCACAGGCTGTGATCTGGTGGCGCGATGGGCGGGTGTTTTGATCCACCGCTGATCTCACCGCGCCAAACTGGTGCGTCCCGTCCCTTTGCTAAGACATCATCCCATGACCTCCACACCCGGACACCGGCTTGCCATCGATATTGGCGGCACTTTCACTGACACCGTTCTGGTCGACGCGCAGAACCGCCTTGTCGGATCGTTCAAAACGCCCACCACCCCGCGCGACCCGACGCAAGGCGCGTTGGACGGGGCGCGGCATGTGATCGAGGAGGCGGGCATCGCATGGTCCGACATTTCCGGTTTTATCCATGGGACGACGCTAGCCACCAACGCGCTGATCGAAAAGCGGGGGGCCTGTGTGGCGACACTCACCAATGAGGGTTTTCGCGACATCCTCGAAATTGCTTATGAACGCCGGTACAGCCAATACAACATCAACCTGACCAAACCTGATCTCTTGGTGCCACGCGCGCGGGCTTTTACGATCAAGGGGCGCATCGCGGTGGATGGTGCAGAGCTTGAGCCGCTGGATCTTGGCTCAGTGGCAAAGCTGGCCGATGACCTGCGGGCACATGGTGTGGATGCGGTGGCGATTTGCCTGCTGCATTCCTACGCCAACCCGGCGCATGAACAGGCGCTAAAGACCGCACTCTTGGAGCATATGCCGGATCTTGTTGTGTCGTTGTCGCACGAGGTCAGCCCCGAGGCGCGCGAATTTGACCGGCTCTGCACCACGATTGCCAATGCCTATATCCAACCTCTCATGGGCAGCTATCTGCGCAGTTTTGCGGCGCGGTTTGCTGAGAACGGGCTGAGATGCCCGATCCTGATGATGACCGCGAGCGGTGGGATGACCACGTTGGAGACGGCTGCGCGGTTGCCGATCCGGCTGGTGGAATCCGGGCCTGCGGGCGGGGCTATTCTGGCTGCGCAAATTGCGCGTGAGATGAAAGAAACGGCTGTGCTGTCGTTTGATATGGGCGGCACCACGGCAAAGCTGTGTTTGATTGACGATTTTGATCCGCAAACTTCCCGCCATTTTGAGATCGCCCGGTCGGAGCGGTTTGTGAAAGGATCGGGCATGCCGGTGCGCATCCCGGTGATTGACATGATCGAGATTGGCGCAGGCGGCGGATCCATCGCGGGGCTGGATCGGTTGAGCCGGGTACAGGTTGGCCCGGAAAGCGCTGGCTCGGAACCGGGGCCAGCGGGCTTTGGCAAAGGCGGCACAGAGCCCACGGTGACCGATGCCGATATTGCGCAACGCTACCTTGATCCCGACACCTTTGCCGAAGGGCGGCTGCGGATTGATCAGGCGGCCTCGGACAGCGCGATTGCGGAACTGGTGGGCGCAGGATTAGGCATCGCCGCCGACGCCGCAGCACAGGCGATTGCAGATATCGTTGACGAAAACATGGCGAGCGCGGGCCGGATGCACGCGGTGGAATCGGGCAAGGATCTGGGCACACGCACCATGATCGCCTTTGGCGGCAATGGTCCGCTACATGCCAGCCGTGTGGCCCGGCGCTGTGGGGTGGCGCGGATTGTTGTCCCGCCCAATCCCGGCGTGGGATCGGCCATCGGTTTTCTGTATGCGCCGGTGTCGTTTGAGGTGATCCGGTCGCGATACACCTTGCTGGACCGGTTTGAACCGGCGAGTCTCAATGCTCTGCTGGAGGATATGGCGCGCGATGCGGCGGACACTGTGCGGCTTGGTGCGCCCGACGCAGCCCTGCACACCACGCGCCGCGCGTTCATGCGCTATCATGGGCAGGGCCACGAGATTGAGATTGCCTTGCCTGATGGGCCTTTGACCGCCGCAGATACGGCAACTCTGACCGCTGCGTTCGAAGCGGAATATGCGCGGCAGTTTTCGCGCGCGGTGCCAGGGATGCAGATTGAGATCCTGAATTGGTCTGTGCGTGTGTCCACCGGGGACCAAGGGGCCAGCGCCGCCTCTGCCCCCGCTGCCAAGCCTGCTTCGCAAGAGGATCGGCAGACGCAGATCTTTTGCGATTTGCGCGGCATGTGGGTTGCAGCGCGGCGCATGGATCGCGCGGCCTTGCCGCCGGGGCGCGAGATTGATGGCCCTGCACTGATCGTTGAGCCGCAGACCACAACGCTTGTGAGCGCCGATTTCACAGCACAGGCGGATGAGGCCGGGAACCTGATCCTGACCCGCCGCGAAGGAGAGATGTCATGACCCTACCTGCCGCCAAACTGCAAGTGCTGTGGAACCGCCTGTTGGCCGTTGTGGAAGAACAAGGCCAAGCGCTGATCCGCGCGGCGTTCAGCCCGATTGTGCGGGAATGCGGCGACATTTCTGCCGGTATCTTTGACGCGCAAGGCCAGATGTTGGCACAGGCCGTCACGGGCACGCCGGGCCATATCAACACGATGGCGGAGGCGGTCAAAACCCTGTTGGCGCATTTCGCAGATGATCAGCCCGAACCCGGTGACATTTATCTGACCAACGATCCCTGGATCGCCTCGGGCCATCTGAATGATTTTCTGCTGTTGATGCCGGTTTTTCATCGCGGCGCTGTGATCGGCTACACCTCTAGCACCTCGCATCTGGCGGATTTGGGCGGACAGGGCATGGGGCCCGAAGGGTCGGATATCTATGACGAGGGGCTTTTGATCCCGCCGTGCAAATTGGTGGATGCAGGCGAGATCAATCCGCTGTTGATGCAGATCATCGCCGCCAATTCCCGCGAGCCTGTCGCCAACGAGGGGGACATTTATGCGCTGATCGCCTGTTGCGAGGCTGGGGCCACGCGGTTGACCACCATGATGACCGAGTTCGGGTTGGACGATCTGGAGGATCTGGCAACCTACATCGTCGACACGTCATTGAAGGGCACACAGGCAGCCATCGCGGAGGTGCCAAACGGCAGGTGGGAGGCGGCGCTGGAGGTTGACGGCTATGAGGCGCCGATCACGTTGTGTGCATCGCTCGCGGTCAGCGATGATGGGGTGCATCTGGATTTTTCGGGCACGTCGGGCTGTTCGGTTAAGGGGATCAACGTACCGCTGAACTATGCCACGGCTTATGCCGTCTTTGCGCTGCGTTGTATCATTGGCCCGGACATTCCCAACAACGCCGGATCGCTTGCGCCCTTTGTTGTGACCGCGCCAGAGGGATGTATTCTGAACGCCATGCGCCCCGCGCCAGTCGCGATGCGCCATACGTTGGGGCAGATGACGCCGGATCTTGTGTATGGTTGTCTGAGCCAGGTTCTGCCCGATCGCGTGCCGGCCGAGGGAGCCTCGTGCATGTATGATCTGCCTTTGCGGCACGCGCCCGAAGACGGCGCACGCAAAGACATGCATTTCGCGCTGGAGCTGGTTTTTAACGGCGGTACTGGCGCGCGGCCCACGCTGGATGGCTTGTCAGCGACGGCATTCCCCAGCGGGGTCTGGGGCAGTCAGGTAGAAACCACCGAGGCTGTCGCACCCGTGTTAATCGAAGAGCGCGAGTTGCGCCCGGATTCAGGCGGTGCCGGTCGCAGCCGGGGTGGCTTGGGTCAGCGTATCCGGCTGAAGGCGGCGCAGGATCAGGATGTGATGCTGTTTCTGTCGGTCGAGCGGATCGTGAACCCGGCGCAGGGGCGGCATGGCGGGTTGGCGGGCGCGCCGGGGCGTATTCAGCTGGCCTCGGATCCGAAGCCTTTGCCGGGGAAAGGAGAGGTGCGGATTGCGTCGGGCGAGACGTTGATTTTTGACACGCCCGGTGGCGGCGGCATCGGCGCGCCCACCACGCGCGCGCCAGAAGCCGTGGCCGATGATCTGGCCAACGGGCTGGTGTCCGAAGCGGCGGCGCGCAACACTTACGGATACAGATCATGACCCAAGCCATTCCTCATATTCGGGCGATGGCGCCCTATGCGCTGGCGGAGCTGTCGGCGGGCGGTGCGATTTCGCTGGCCCAGAACGAAAGCCTGCGCCCGCCCAGCCCGCGCGCGATTGCCTTGGCGCAGACGGCGCTGAGCCAGTCACAGCTTTATCCTGACCCGGATTGGACAGAGCTGCGGCAGGCCTTGTCCCGCGTGCACGGGATCGACCCGGAACAGATCGTCTGTGGCACCGGATCGCTGGAATTGATCGCAGCGCTGGCGCAGACATTTGCCGGACCGGGTGATGGCGTCGTGGTGCCGGAACATGCCTATCCGTTTTTCAAAACGGCAACCGCGCTGAGCGACGCGCGGTTGATCGCCGCCCCTGAGAGCGGCTTGACCGTATCCTGCGAGGCGATGGCCTGCGCAGCCCAAGGCGCAAAGATTGTCTTTATCGCAAACCCGGCCAATCCGACCGGCACGCGCATTCCTACAGACGCGCCACGGCGTCTGCGGGCAGCGCTTGGGCCAGAGGTTTTGCTGGTGATCGACGAGGCCTATGGCGAATTTGCCGATCATCTTGATGCACGCTGTTTCGATATGGTGGAGGATGGGCGCACGGTTGTGTTGCGCACATTTTCCAAAGCTTACGGGCTGGCGGGCGCGCGTGTTGGGTGGGGTGTGTTTCCCAGCGCTCTTGCCTCAGAACTGCGCAAGGTGCTGAACCCCAACAATGTGTCGCTGGCCAGTCAGGCAATGGCTTTGGGCGCGGTCGAGGATCAAGCCTATATGCGCGACACCGTGGCACAGACCATTGCGATCCGAGACGCGTTTCGCACGCGCCTGTGCGCGGCGGGCTATGATATCCCGGAGACCCATACCAACTTTGTTCTGATCCCGTTTGCCTCGGATTATGCGGCAGCAGAGGCTGACGCCGTGCTGAAATCACACGGCTTGGTGTTGCGCCAACAAGGTGGTGCGGGGTTGCCGCATTGTCTGCGGGCGACGGTCTGTGACGCATCCGTGATGGACCGGTTGGCGGATGTGTTGTGTGATATGGCGAAAGGAGAGACCCCATGACCCAATCGCGCAGCCGCGCCCGTATCGGGGTATTGGTGCCGTTTACCAACACCAATCTGGAGCCGGACCTTTGGCTTATGGCGCCGCCCGGCGTGTCGTTCTATGTGGCGCGGCTTGGTGGGTATGACGCCGATGAAATCCCGGATGATGCGCAGATGCAGGGGCTTGGAGCTTCGGATCTGACCGAGCCGCTGGATCTTTTGGGCGGCGTTTTTCCTGACGTGATCCTGTATGGCTGCACCTCTGCGACGCTGACCCACGGCACTGCGTTTGACCGCGATTTGGCCCAAACCATACGCGCACGTACGCAAGCGGCCAGCGTCACCGCGGCAGGCGCACTTTCGCACGCGCTGACAACACTTGGGGTTTCGCGCATCGGATTTGCGTCGCCTTATGTGGCCGCGATCAACGATAAGGCGGTGGGTTTTCTGGCCGACGAAGGGTTTGAAACGGTTCAGCGGTCGGAAATGGCCGAAACGTTGGATAACACCGGCCAAGGGGCTTTGACGCCCGATCGTGTGCAGGCGCTGGGGCTGGGCGCAGATCACGCAGAGGCAGAGGCCATCGTGCTGTCATGTACCGATATGCGCAGTGTGGAAACCGCAGCCGCCCTTGAGCAAGCGACCGGGAAACCGGTGATCACCTCAAACCAAGCCATGCTCTATCAAGCGCTGCAACTGGCGCAGATCCCCGATCCGCTCTCTGGGTTCGGGCAGCTTTTGGAAAGGCCACGCCTATGACATTTGACCAAATCGCTAATTTCATTCTGCAGGGCCCTCCCCCGCCGCCAGAAGCACGGGAGATGACGGCCACCCTGCTTTTTGACACGCTGGGGGTCGCGGCGGGCGCGGTGCATATGGAAAGCGGACGGATTGCGCGCGATCACGCGGTGCGGTTTCTGAATGCAGGTTCTGCACGCGATGCCGCGACGCTTCTTTTTGATGGGCGGCCCGCCAGTGTGCCCGGCGCGGCCTTTGCGCTGGCCACCCAGATCGACAATCTGGATGCGCATGACGGGTTCAACCCTGTCAAAGGGCACATTGGCTGCGCAGTGGTGCCCGCCCTCTTTGCCTTTGCGGAACACAAGCCTGATCTAAGCGCGGCAGAGGCGCTCGACGCTTTGGCGATGTCTTACGAGATTGGCGCGCGGGCTGGCATGGCGTTGCATGGATCGGTGAGTGATTATCATACGTCTGGCGCATGGAACGCGTTAGCCGTCGCGGCATTGGGCGCGCGGATATTCGGACTGTCGCCAGATCAGTTGAGGCAGGCTTTGGGGATTGCGGAATACCACGGGCCCCGCAGCCAGATGATGCGCGAGATTGCCAACCCCACGATGTTGCACGACGGCTCCGGCATGGGCGCGATGGTCGGCGCGCAAGCGGTGTTGCTGGCGCAAGACGGCTTTACCGGCGCGCCCGCGATCACGATCGAAGACGCCGGGGTAAACCAGTTTTGGCAGGATCTGGGACAGGATTGGACTGTGGCGCGGAACTATATCAAGCCTTACCCAATCTGCCGTTGGGCCCATGCCGCAATCGATGCGCTTGCCCGGCTGATGCGGGAGCATGACCTGCATGCAGATCAGGTGCGCCACATCCGGGTGAATACCTTCCGCGAAGCTGCCGCCCTTTATGCCAGGGTACCAGCCACCACATCGCAGGCGCAGTATTCGATGAATTTCGCACTGGGCTGCATGTTGGTGCATGGCAAGATCACAGCCCCCGAAATCTCGGACGACGGATTAAGGGATCCTCGGGTACACGCTGTCATCCCTAAGATCACGGCCCATGTGGCTGATGTTCATCAGGATCGGTTTCCGGCGGGGCGGTTGTCGGACGTTGTGGTTACACTGAACGATGGCCAGGAATTGGCCAGCGGTGATCAGCCCGCGCGCGGCGGGACGGAAGAGCCGTTGTCGCTGCAGGAGGTGGAGGCGAAGTTCCACAACATCGCCGCCCCGGTTGATGCCGCGCGGCGCACAGAGATCTGGGCCATGCGCGCCCGTATGCTGGCCGGGGATATGCCCGTTGCCGATGTGGCTCGCGTGGTGACTGAAGGAGTTGACGCATCATGACCACTGCGCCCCGGGTGCTGTTGCACAATATAGAAACCGACGAGATGGTCACCGCGTTCAAAGCGGCTTTCCCTGATCTGGAGTATGAAGCCTGCGACCGTCACGAAGATGTGGCCGAAGCGTTGGCGCGGTTTCGGCCGGACGTGGTCTATTCGATCCGCTACACCGGCACGGCCCCCTACCCGCGCGAGGCATTGCTGGGCGCAGATGGGCCCAAGTGGATTGCGGTCGGCGGGTCTGGCACCGATCATTTCGGCAGCTGGGACACCACGCGCCTGACCCTGACCAATGCGGCGGGTGTCGCGGCGGACATGATGGCGGAATACATCTTTGGTGGATTTCTTCACTTCACGCTGGATGTGCCGGGGCTGCAAAAGGATCAGGCCGACCGGGTGTGGGACACGCGGCGCTTGGTGCGGCCTTTGCGGGGAAAAACGCTATTGATTGTCGGGCTTGGGCATACCGGGCGCGCGGTGGCTGCGCTGGGACAAGCGTTTGGAATGCGGGTTCTGGGCACCCGCGCGCGCCCGGTGGAGACAGAGCATGTGGATCAGGTTTTTGCAGCCGCTGATTTGCATGACGCTTTGCCACAAGCAGATTTCATCGCCGTCGCCACGCCATTGCTGCCATCGACACGCGGTTTGATTGGGGCCGAAGCCGTGGCGCGGATGAAGCCGGGGGTGGTGATTGCAGATGTGAGCCGGGGTGGCGTGATGGATCACAATGCGCTGATCCCGGCTTTGCAATCCGGTCAGATTGCCGGAGCGGCGTTGGATGTGTTTGGGACCGAGCCTTTACCGCAAGACGATCCGATTTGGGCTTGCCCCAATGTGCTGATCTCACCGCATTGTTCGTCTGTTCATGCCGAATGGGAACAAGCATCATTTGCTTTCTTTTTGCGCAATCTGGCCCGCTATGTCGCAGGTGAGACGCTGTTGAACATCGTGGACCCAGCGCGCGGATATTGAGCGTTGGTGCAGGCGTATTGCCACGCGCGGGCGAGGCAGCGGGTGCAGGTGATATAGTGGCTTGACGGGTCAGCGAACGCTCGCCAATATCAAATAGTGAAAAGTCGGTTTAAATAATAAACCGATACACAGCCAGGGAGACCCGCATGAAGCCACAGCGGCCACATGCTTTGCGCGCCATGTCCAATGACGCACCACAGTTGGGGTGCTTTGGTGGCTTATGCGCACATCAGTGTATGTGGGGTCGTAAAACTGGAAAAACCCTGTTAAATCAAAGTGGTGGAGCTTAGGATGAGCGCCCCCTCTCCCAATCACGATGATCTGTTGCTGTTTGACGACCAGATGCCGTTTGACGGAGACACCCCGTTTGTCAGCGCCTGTCCGCCAGACAAAAAGGTAAAGGTCGAGAACCTGTTTCAGTTCAAGCGCGGGCGCGGCGATCTGTATATCTCAATCGTGGCGGCGGCGATTGCGCTGTTTTTTCTGGCGTTT
>JABSSA010000162.1 GCA_013214665.1 Paracoccaceae bacterium | reverse complement strand
GTTTCGGCAACTCGACACCCGAATTCTCGGGTCAGGCTCTTTTGGATGCGTATCAATGGGCCGCTGACATCCTGCTGACCTATCACTCCACGCCCTGGGAGATTGATGAAGCCATGGAAGATGGCGGTTGGGGTCAAGGGGCGTGCTTGCGCCAAGATCAAGAAGGTTTGGAAAAGGCGTACCATCGACGGCGATCCCGGCAAGGCGACCCACGGGTTTGCCAGGTGGCGGCCGTGGATCGCGCGGTTAAGGAAGGCCGGCTTGGCCGTCAGATTGGGTGGGGCTGGTACAGATATCCCGGTGGGGGTGGCCCGGTTCAGGATCCTCTGGTCGAAGACTTGCTGGAAGAAGAGGCCTGGCTTACCGGCATTCAACGCACCGCTTTGTCAGCCGATGAGATTTCGCAAAGGATGAGAATGGCGGTGCTCAACAAAGCCAAGGCGCTGGTCGACAGCGACAGAGGTACCTTGCCGACAATCGCGCGCTTGTGTGAGCACCTGTGCCAATTCCCTGGCGGCGCGTCCGCTGTGACGCGGGCGTTGTCGCCGGACAATAGAGACAACCTGAACACTGAACTAGAGCGGCTTGGCGGCCCTTTGATTGACCCGTGGACGCGCGCTTAAAGCGTGACGAAGATCATTGTCCCAAGACCCCAAAGGGTCATCTGATAGTGCGTGTTCTGTGCGCCTTCGTGCCCGAACCAGTAACAAAAATAGTTTCCAACAATCAAAAAGCTGGCCCAAACGCCGGTGAATGCTGCCGCGCCAATGAGCATCATAGTTTTGGCTGTACCAACGGTGCCTGTGCCCACTAAAGCCATCAAAGTTGCAATCACCCCTAAAAATAACAGCAGCGTTGCCAAACCCTCGGCCAGCACGACCAACCGAAACATCAATCTTTGGAAGCCCCGGTCGGATATTGCCCGGTGCGCAACCAGGCTGAATTCATCAGGAAACTCTTCCCGCATACGCTCCATCTGAACGACCTGCGCGGTGTACGTTTCGTTGACCGATGGGTAGCGCAGATTGTCCCAGAACCCGATCGCCAACCATGCAAAAATGAGTGCCGTTGAAAAACCTTGTACGGCCAAAAGAACCGTTGAATCCATTCCTTGTCCCTCAAAATGAAAAGGGGGCCGCTGACCGCGACCCCCCAAAGCTGTTATGTCGTACGACTTAGGTCCATGCGATTTCCGAAGGACGAATTTCGAACGAGATGTGGTGACCCGCACCAACCAGACCCTCGCGGGTGTGGTTGTAGAGCGACCGCCAGTAAGGCTGGATCGTCACACCGTCTTCTTGCAGCATGGCTTGGCCTTTCGCCATCAACTCGCGGCGGGCTTCAACGTCGGCTGTGGCCAGCGCTGTTTCCAGGTTCGCGTCGAAGTCAGGGTTGGAATACCCGAATTCGTTCCACGCTTCACCACTCCGGTACGCAAGCGCCCAAATCTGAACGCCCAAAGGACGGTGGTTCCAGTTTGTGGAGCTGAACGGATACTTGGCCCAGTCGTTCCAGAATGTGGAGCCTGGCAGGATGGTCCGCTTAACCGGGATACCCGCGTCACGCAGCTGCGCTGCAACCGCGTCGGTGGTGTCCTTACGCCATGCATCGTCGATCGAGATCAGCTCGTGCTCAAAATCGCCCATGCCTGCTTCTTCCATCAGCGCTTTCGCACCGGCTGGATCCACTTTCAGTGGTGCAAGCTCAGCATATTCTGGGTGCACTGGGGCAACGTGGTGGTTTTCGGCAGGAACACCGCGACCGCCATAGCCCAGCTCGAGCAGAACGTTGTTGTCGACCGCCATAGCAATCGCCTTACGGACGCGCGCGTCTGCGTATGGCTTCTTGCCATCCACTTCGGCCAGCTGGTTCGGACGAATAACAATTGTCGCCGCAGTGACGATTTCGTTCTGAACCCAACCGTCGAGCGATGCCATGATGTCGATGAAGTCACCGTCCACGGAGTAGAGCGAGTCAACTTCGTCGGCTTCAGCCGCCGCAACCCATGCAGATGGGTCTGTGCCGTAATCGATGTATTCGATGCGGTCCAGATAGGCGCCGTTGCCTTCGTTCCACCATGTGTGGTTCTCGTTGCGCACCAGAACCGCTTTAACGCCAACCTCAATAGATTCTGGCAGGTATGGGCCAGTGCCGATTGGGTTTGCCGCAATGTCGGAACGCGGCGTGTCTGGGTGGATGATCGCCGCTGGATAGTCGGCCATGCCAGGGATCAACGAAATGTCTGGCTTTGGCAGGTTCAGGCGGATTGTGTGGCTGTCAACGATCTCGATTGCGCCGTCAATCGCCTTGTTGGTGTCTGCGTCGATCAGAGTCGCGAAACGACCGGCCATCGAGTTGCCTTCGACTTCTTTTTCACACCAGCCGTTGATGTTGTACGCAACATGCTCAGCTGTGAGTTCGTCGCCGTTGGTCCACTTGACGCCTTTGCGAACGTTCAGTGTGTACTGTGTCGCGTCGTCATTGATTTCCCAGCTTTCCAGAAGCTGTGGCTGGAACGTACCGTCGTTTTCGTATGTCACGAGATACTCAAGCCAGCCGCGCGAGAAGTTCGCAATCTGCGACCAGTCATATGTGCGTGGGTCTTTGAGTGCGCGCACTTCCATCTGGATGCGCACGGTACCGCCGGTCTTATGGCCACCGGCCATCGCCGGACGCGCTGCACCGATCATCGAATAGGCAGTTGCGGCAGTTGCACCGAACGCGCTTGCCAGCGCCAGGAATTCGCGGCGGTTGACCGCGTCGTTACCGACCTTGGCAGCTGAATCTACGATCGTTGAAGGAAGCGGCTTTCCCGTCCTTGTCAAAAACTTCATGATATTCCTCTCTGTTGTCGGATCGCTATTCGGCGCAATCCCATTATCGTTTTGACCGTCCCGAGTATTGGGCACGACCTGATGTCATCCTATCGAGCGCATCAGGTCAAGCCCGTCTTCTGATGAGGCCGACACGCAAATACTCGATAATTTGCGCGGCTCATTGTAATTCCACGGCGTTGCGCGGTGCAAAACCGCCCTTTGGTCCCAAATTACGACATCATCTTCGCGCCAAGCGTGCGCATAGACGTATTCAGGCTGCGTTACGAATCCCAAAGCTTCATCAATTAACTGTGAACCTTCTTCGGCATCCATGCCCTCAATCGCGAAAGCGTGTGACGCCAAGTATAGGGCCTCATCCCCCGTCACAGGGTTAGTCCAAACTGTTTTCCACGACCTTTCTGGCCATTTGTTAAATTCAGGGAGTTTTGACAACTCTTCAGAAATTCGGGCCCGCGAATGCGCATAGTGGTGTCTTGCCATGCGGCCGCGCAGCTTGTTTTTCATAACTTCGGGCATGTCAGCCCAACCTGCGCGGGAGGTCGCAAATTCGGTGTGCCCTTTTTCCTTAGTCACCGTGCGTGCGATCAAAATATTTGTCAGGGCAGGGATCGGAAGGAACGTGCTGTCGCAATGCCAGAGCATATTCGCCTTGAGATTGAGAGTTTGCAGATCCGATTCGTCCGCGACTGTGCCGTTTTTTGTCAGGTTGCTAACAGTTGGTACTTTGAAATCCGCATCGGCCTTCAAAGTCATATCCTGTCTGTTTTCGATCGCACCAAAGCGTTTTGCCAAAGCGATGTGCGTCGCATCATCGATCGTTTGATTGCGAAACAACAAAAGCGAATGCCGTTCAAAGGCGTCGCGAATATCCGCAAATCCCTCGTCCGTTAGACCGGCCAGTTGGATATCGTGCACCTCAACACCAAAGCGTTCGTGGATCGCGGTCAAACTAAGGGCCATGTCAATCTCCTGCTTTTGCTCAACAGCATGGCCGCATACCTCTAAATCGGCCTACCGATGCTGCAATCCCGGTCAGTCTTGCGACCGAGTCGATTTACATCAGGCAAACCCTGTGCGCTTTACTTTGCAAGCCCTCAGTCATTTGGCACAGTGATGACATGCGTATTTTATCTCCGACCGACATCGCGCCGCCCTTTGCAAATTACTCCCATGGCGTCATGCTGCCGCCGGGTTACGATATCGTGAAGACCTCTGGGCAACTCGGGTTGTCAGCGGCCGGAGAGATTCCAGCGGACGCCTTTGACCAGGCGCGCATATGTTTTGATAACACTCTGTCCATTCTGGCCGAGGCTCAGATGACAGCGCGCGATGTCTTTCATCTGCAGGCCTACGTGACCGACAGGGCGCATATGCAAGGGTATATGAAAGCCCGCGACATGTTTCTTGAGGGCGTCGTGGCCCGACCGACCTCAACGCTGATGATTGTCAGCGGGTTCACCAAGCCGGAATTTGTGGTCGAGGTCGAAGTCTGGGCCGCCAAAGCGCCTTAGGCGTATTTGTGACGGTCCAGCACCGCATACATCATGTCTTGCGCCACGTTGCGCCATGTCCGCAAGGTTGAACGCGCTGCGGCAATACGATCCCGCTCCCACGCGCGATAGGCCGCATCCCGCATCAGTTGCTCGGTCAAATCCGCCAGCTCTACCGGACGTTCGGGCGCAAAGTACTTGGCCAGATCGCGACCCACTTCGTGCAAGGCCGGGACAGATGCGGCAAAGCCCGGTGTGCCAAGCCAAAGCGCCTCACCAAGTGGCAGGCCCCACCCTTCCATTTTGCTCGGGATGACCAACGCCAGCGCGTTTTCGTAAAGCATCCGCAATTCAGCTTGGTTTGGGTTGCACACAAATTCGATCCGATTGCGCACGCCGGCAAGCTCGGGCCGGTCCACGTAATCCTTCAGTGATTTCCGGGCTGCACCGGCAAAGACAAGCTTTGGGATTTCAGCACCACGCTCTTGAAGAATCTTCAGCGCATTCACCGCGCATTCCGCATTCTTGCGACCAACGTTGCTGCCCACGCACAACAGATACGGCTCTTGCGGAGCTTGCAGTTGGATCGGCTCAATGGATTCCCGCAACTCATGGCACAGTGGTACACATTCCACATGGGGCGCCAAAGGCAGTACGCCACGGCCAGAAAAGTCTTCGATTTCGGATTTTGTGAAATCAGAATTCGACAGGATCATGCCCGAACGGTTCATGATATAGCTGTTGTCATGCACAAACTTGGTTGGGAATTTCTTGTTCTTACCCATCAAGTGCGTGTGCAGAGGGATCATGTCGTGCAGCAGAGGCGAAAAGAACGGCCGTTGGCCGCGACGTTCCAGAACACGTAAAAAGTCCGACATCAACTTGGGGCGGCCCAAAGAAACCAGCGCTTTGCCATCCAAATTTACGGGGCGTGCCTCGCCCGCCTCCATACCGAAACGCGACAGGTTCCGGCGGTTCACAAAATACGTGACCGGGCCGTGCAGCACGTCGCGTAGCACGTTGGGCTTTGGGAATGTTTGCCGGATCCGCAAAGGCCGGGCCGACGGCATCACACCAGGATCGATAAGACCGGTTGGGCTGTCTGAACCCACGCGCGGATCGACCTCAAGAAATTGGCCGTGACCCGGAGAGAAGATAACAAAACGCGCCTTGTCGGATGTCATAGCCAGCTCATAGCCAACTTCCATGACAGTCCGGGCAATCCCGTAATATTTGAATTTAACCCCAGAGGAGAAGAATTGCTCTGATAGGTCGTAATAAAGTTCAGTCATAGGCGAGATCACCCAGCATCAGCCCACTCGAATGATAGTATACAATTCACGCTACATGCACAACAGAGATCGCAGAAGAGGAAACTCCCACCTGATGCACATGACCGTCTTATAGGCTCTCTTTTTCAGTTTTACGAACACGCACACGACATCTGTCGCAGGTTTTTGCTCACATAATGGGCGGTTAAACTGATCTTAACGGGTAATCAACGCTAACGCTCTGTTTATCTGTACTTTCGCATGGCGGGAATGTGCCTGTTGCATTGCTGAGCTTTGATCAAAATTTAGGCGGAGCCTAGAAAAACGGCCGTCCCTAGCCCGAGTGGTGCGCCCGCCATAGCCTCCAAGCGCTCCAAATCAGGGTTCCCCCGAAAAAGATCGAGGCGATTCCGATGGCCTCATATCCAGCGGGGCCTGTCGGTAAACCCACAACCAACACCGCAAAGGCGAGCAATCCTAAACCCAAAAGGGAAATTGCAATCCGAACCTGAAGTTCCTTCCGAGAGGGGGAAAATTTCCGATTCATGATCACTTGCCCGCTGGTTTCGCCACTTGATGCTTGAATATATGGAGCACACACAGCCGATGGACAGTTTTTGATGTCAGCCCCAAGTGATTTTGATCTTCGCCAGTTCTTGCCCTACCTGCTCAACCAGGCGGCAGAGGCATCCAGCCTGAACTTTCAGAATATCTACAAGAACCGATACGGCATGTTGCGCACGGAATGGCGCGTACTGTTCCATCTTGGAATTTACGGAGAGATGACAGCACGTGACATAGGTACGATGGCGAAAATCCACAAAACCAAGATCAGCCGCGCGGTGCAAAGACTGGAAGATCGCCGGTATCTTGTCAAAAAACGGGACGAAGAAGACCGGCGGATTGACCGGCTCGCGCTCACGAAAGCCGGGATTACCGTTTACAAAGATCTATATGCCATTGCGCAAACCTACGACGATCAATTGACCTCTCGCTTGGACGCCGACGAAATCAAAGTGTTGCGCCGCGCATTGCTCAAGCTGACCAAGTAACCGCCGCTTGGCGAGGGCCTCTAAAAGTCCGCCGTTACATCGGGCAAGCTCAAGCTCTTGATCAAGTCGCGCAACTCCTGTCGCGCGGCGATATTCGAGATGTTGAGTTGCTTGACCCCGATGTCTTTCAGATCGAGCAATGTCAAACCACGCGGAAACAGCTCGCGGAAAATAACGCGTTCGGAAAAGCCCGGTGCAATGCGGAACCCGATGCGCTTTGACAGCATCTTGATCGCGCGCTCCATCTTTTCCTTGTTCACCATGCGCTGCGCCCCAGTCCGGTTACGCAGAACGATCCAGTCAATCGGCGGCAAGCCGGCCTGCGCCCGCAGCTGGCGCGCGTTCCAAACCATTTCAGAATAAACCGAAGGCGCGATGATCTCGGTTCCCGAACTGTCGATACGCGCCAGCAAATCGAAATCCACAAAGCTGTCGTTGAGCGGCGTGATCAGCGTGTCGGCCAGCGAATGCGCAACCTGGCTCAACCGTGTATGCGACCCCGGACAATCGATAATGATGAAATCATTCTTGCTTTCCAGCGCCGCAATCGCAGCCGAAAGGCGGTGATCATAGATGTTTTCACCCGGCTTCAGCGCATCGGCATCTATTTCGGGCAAATCGTGGATTGCAGGGGTCGGCAAATCCTTGTCGGTCTCTTCCAGAAACGCTTTGCGGTTTTCGATGTATCTGGAAAAACTCTTTTGACGCAGGTCCAGATCAAGTCCGGCCACCGTTTTGCCCAGACGCGCCAACGCCGATGCCAGATGCATCGACACCGTTGATTTGCCCGCGCCGCCCTTTTCGTTTCCGACAACTACAATGTGTGCCATGCCGTGCCCCTTGGCTGCAGTCCAGCCTATATTTGCTTTGGCACACTATATGTTGTGGCAGCCCGATTTGGAAGCGTCGAGAAACAGAGCCTATGCGGCTTTTGTTACCTCAGCCAACGCAGGGTCCAACCCTTGCGCTTCGGCCTGAATTTTTTTGAGCGATGTCAGGTCCAGATGTGGGAAATGGCTTTCCAGGATGCCCTTCACCTCATCGGTCGTATCATCATCTGCGCGCACACCGGATGCCTCAAGAAATTTCCGAATTTTGCGCGGCGCACGAAACGCGGTGTCGGATGACGCGGTAAAGGTCTGGATGAAGGAATGTATTGTTGGATCAGACACATAAGGAATGCGCCGCCCTGACGCGATATGGGCAAAGCTGAACGCCGTTTTGCGGGTCGCGCCGCTGGTGTAAAAGGCGTATCCGGCACCAGTCAGGTTGCGATACATCGGGTGGCAGTGAATGCCGTTCTGATCATCAAACAGCATCAGACCCTTGGGCATGGTCAGGATCGTCCGATGTGGGACATGCGCCGCCCAATGACGCAAGCGTTCAATGTATTTGATCGAAAGCGCATCATCGTCATCGATGCGAAACTGCATTAACCCATCGCGGGTCAAATCACCGTCGGTGGTGTAGCGCCGCAGTTCTTTGCCCAAATCCTCGCTTTCCGCCTCAACCACCTCAATCTGTGGGATGTCAGAGCACAAGGATTTGAGACGCGTGCGAAAGGTTTCGGGCATCACCTTGCTGGTGAGCATGACCAGTTGAAAGTCCTGATCCGTTTGCGCGCGCACACAAGGCAGCAACAGCTTTTCCAGCAGAGTGAAACGCGTTTCCATCCGCCGAGGATCATAGAGTTTTTGAAACGCGTCTTCCTTGTCTTTGTAGCTCAGCTTTGTGTCGCTTGGGCCAAAAAACGAAAAACGGCAAAATCCAATCAAGGATGCGGGCATGTGACCTGTCCTGGCTGCTAAACCTCTAGATGCGGCTTTTGTACCGCTGTTTTCCTAAGGATACGCTGAAACCCCTGAATTTTCCAAGCCTATCAGGGTGAGACGCACGATTGCGTCAGGACAGGTGCAGGATCGTGACACGCGTAGCACTCTTACTCTTGCGCAAGCTGGTGTCTCAGCACAATGATCACGCATGACTGAATTTACCGAAATTCCCGTTCTCGATGTTTCCGCCCTCAACGGCGGCTCCCCTGCCGAACTTGCCGCACTCGCGGATCAATTTCGCGATGTCTATGGAAACGTTGGATTTGGCTACATCTCGCATCACGGCATCCCCCAAGACTTGATCGACCGGGTCTTTTCCGCGTCACAGAGGTTTCACGCCCTGCCCCGGGACCAGAAAATGCAGGTGGAGTTGAACCATCTGCACCGTGGATACATTCCGATCAACACCTCCACCGACGTTAATTCGAAACTGGCGGATGTGAAAAAACCGAACCAGTCGGAAAGCTTTATGGTCATGCGCGAAGATGCACCGGATCAAGACACCGGCGCGTATCTGGCGGGCCCAAACCAATGGCCCGATCTTGACGGGTTCCAAGCGGATGTCATGGCCTATCACGATGCCCTTTGCACCTTGGGTCAAAAACTGATGCATGTCGCGGCGCTGGCGATGGGGGTCGATCCACGAGCCGTGCTGCCCGCGTTTGAAACACCCACCACATGGCTGCGGCTGCTCTATTATCCTCCGACTGAACCCATGGCAGAGGCAGATGTCTTTGGATCAGCACCGCATACGGATTTTGGGTGTCTGACGATCCTGGCTCAAGATGACATTGGCGGGCTGCAGGTGATGACACCTTCGGGCAATTGGGTGGATGCGCCCCGCCTTCCGGGCACATTTGTGGTCAATGTCGGAGATATGTTGCACCGATGGAGCAATGGGCGCCTGTTGGCGACGCCGCATCGCGTGATCAATAGATCCGGGAAAACCCGGTACTCCTGCCCGTTTTTCTTTGATCCGAATGTCTCAACCGACATCACACCCTGGCCCGCCTGCGTACCAGCCGGGGAAAGCCCCGCATACGCACCAGTCAACTTTGGTGAGTTTCTGCGATCAGAACTTCAAGCAGGCTACGACAAACACAAGGCTGATACGGTTTAGAAGGTTAATGCGCCGCTTGTAACAGCGTGCGTGTGTAATCCGTCTGTGGATGCTCAAACAGGTCTTCGGCGGTGCCTTGTTCGATCACATCGCCCTGTTTCATCACCATGACCTTGTGGGACATCGCGCGCACCACCTTGAGGTCATGACTGATAAACAAATAGGCCAGCCCGTATTTTTCTTGCAGACCGCGCAACAGTTCAACGATCTGCACCTGCACCGTCATATCCAACGCGCTGGTTGGCTCATCAAGCACAACCAACTTGGGGCGCAAAATCATGGCGCGGGCAATCGCGATCCGCTGCCGCTGGCCGCCTGAAAACTCGTGGGGGTAGCGATCCATGGTCGCCGGGTCGAGACCGACCTCTTGCATCACTTCGGCCACCAGTGTTCTGGGGTCTCGTGTGTCTTCGATGTGGTGAACGCTCAACCCTTCGGAAATGATTTGCATCACCGTCATGCGCGGGCTCAGGCTGCCATAGGGATCCTGGAACACGATCTGCATATCCGCCCGCAGTTTTCGCAGCTCGCGTACAGACCAATCCCGGATGTCTTGGCCCATGTAAACGATCCCGCCCTCTGACGAGATCAATCGCATGATCGCCAACGCGAGCGTGGTCTTTCCCGACCCGGATTCGCCCACGATCCCCACGGTTTCACCCGCACGAATGGTGAGAGACGCGTCATTGACGGCTTTCACATGTCCAACAGTGCGCTTCAAAAACCCTTGCTGGATCGGGAACCAAACCTTGAGGTTCTGAGTTTCCGCCACCACATCCGCCGCATCTGCGACAGGAACTGGGGCGCCAGTGGGTTCCGCACTCAACAGTTTCTGAGTGTAAGGGTGTTGCGGATTGGCAAAAATTTCTGCCGTTGGCCCGGCTTCCACAATCTCACCCAACTGCATAACGCACACGCGATCCGCGATGCGTCGCACAATCCCCAGATCATGGGTGATGAACAAAAGCCCCATACCTTCGGACGCTTTCAACTCGGCCAGCAAATCTAGAATCTGCGCCTGAATAGTCACATCCAGCGCGGTGGTCGGCTCGTCCGCGATCAGCACGTCGGGCTTGTTGGCAAGAGCCATCGCGATCATAACCCTTTGCCGCTGACCGCCTGACAATTGGTGGGGATAAGCGCCCAAGCGGCTTTCGGCGGCGCGGATACCCACCTTTTCCAGCAGGTCCAAAATACGCGCCCGCGCGTCTTCGCCCATCACGCCCTGATGCAACGCCAGGCTTTCGCCCAACTGCTTTTCAATTGTGTGCAGCGGGTTCAGCGACGTCATCGGCTCTTGAAAGATAAAGCTGATGTCGTTGCCGCGCACCTTGCGCAATAGCGCATCAGATGCACCTATCATCTCTTGCCCGTCATAGGTCACGCTGCCTGACACTTCGGCGCTGTCGCCCAATAGCTGCACGGTGGACAGCGCCGACACCGATTTTCCGGAGCCGGATTCGCCAACCAAAGCAACCGTTTCACCTCGGTTGAGCGCAAAAGACACGCCTTTGACAGCCTCAGTGACCTGCCCATCCTGGCGGAACGCAACCCGCAGGTTTTTAACGTCAAGAATTGCGCTCACGAGAAAGTCTTTCGCGGGTCAAAGGCATCGCGGATACCTTCAAAGATGAAAATGAGAAGGCTCAGCATGATGGCGAACACCGAAAACGCGGTAAAGGCCAGCCAAGGTGCCTGAAGGTTGTTTTTGGCCTGCAACGTCAACTCGCCCAGTGAGGGGGCAGAGGACGGCAATCCAAAGCCCAGGAAATCGAGCACGGCCAATGATGAAATCGTCCCCGTCACGATAAAGGGCAGCATCGTCACCGTCGCCACCATCGCATTAGGCAACATGTGGCGGAACATAATGGTCAGGTTCGAAACGCCCAGCGCCTTGGCCGCGCGCACATATTCAAGATTGCGCGCCCGCAAAAATTCGGCGCGAACAACGCCCACAAGGCCAACCCATCCAAACAGCACAAGCAAGAAAACCAACAGCCAGAAACTGCGTCCCAGGATCGCGAACATGATGATGATCACGTAAAGCGAAGGAGTCGCTGACCAAATCTCGATCACGCGTTGGAATATCAGGTCGGTCCGCCCGCCAAAGTACCCTTGGATCGCCCCGGCGAATATGCCGATAACCGTCGAGGCCCCCGTGACGATCAAGGTGAACAGGATCGACAATCGGAACCCATGGATCACCCGCGCCAGCACATCGCGTTTGGTACCATCGGTGCCCAGCAAGTTCTCGCCATTTGGCGGCAAGGGCGCGGCCCCCGGTCGGTCGACTGCGGTATCATAGCTGTAGGGGATCACAGGCCAGATCGCCCAACCTTTCTCGATGGCTTCGCCTTCGACAATGCCATCTTGGGCATCGTCAATCACACCTTCCGGATCGTCAAAGCAGATGTCCAGACCACCCGAAACAATCAGGCACTCCACCTCCGGGTCGCGATAGGCGGCTTCGGTTTGGAAATCGCCCCCGAACTCCGTTTCAGGGTAAAAATTCCAGATCGGCGTGAAATACTGGCCGCGATATTGCACCAGAATGGGTTTGTCGTAGGCGATAAACTCGGCAAACAGACTCATCCCGAAAAGAATTCCGAAAATCCAAAGCGACCAATAGGCCCGCCTGTTCTTTTTGAAATTCCGCCACCGGCGTTCGTTGAGCGGTGACAGCTTGTACCACCGGCGTTTCGGCGTCGGCGCAATGGCCTCGGGTGCGTGTGTATCTGGGGTGGCCACCATGATCACCCCTCCCGCTTTTCAAAATCGATGCGCGGGTCAACGATGACGTACATTAGGTCTGACAAGATCCCGACCAGCAGGCCAATCAGCCCGAAAATATAGAGCGTGCCAAAGACAATCGGATAATCCCGCGCCACGGCCGCCTCAAACGCCAGCCGCCCCAACCCGTCGAGCGAAAAGATCGTTTCGATGATCAGCGACCCTGAGAAGAAAACGCCAATAAAAACAGCCGGAAACCCGGCGATCACGATCAGCATCGCGTTGCGAAACACATGCCCATAAAGCACGCCGCGTTCCGTCAGCCCTTTGGCGCGCGCGGTCATCACGTATTGCTTTTTGATCTCGTCCAGAAAGCTGTTCTTGGTCAGCAAGGTCAGCGTGGCAAAGGCGCCAATGGTGGAGGCAATCACCGGCAAGGTGATGTGCCAGAAGTAATCCACCACTTTCCCCCATAGGCTAAGATCTTCGAAATTGTCGCTGGTCAGACCACGCAGTGGGAACCACTGGAAATAGCTGCCCCCTGCGAACACCACCAACAGCAGGATACCAAAGAGAAAGCCCGGAATAGCATAGCCCGCGATGATCACACCGCTGGTCCAGGTGTCAAAGCGCGTCCCGTCTTTGACCGCTTTGCGAATGCCCAGAGGAATTGAGATGGCGTAGGCAATGACCGTTGACCAAAGGCCGAGGGAAATCGACACCGGCATCTTTTCGAGAACAAGATCGATAACGCCGATAGATCGGAAATAGCTCTCTCCGAAGTCAAAGCGCAGATAATCCCAGACCATATTGAGGAACCGCTGGACCGGTGGTTTGTCAAAACCAAATTCCTTTTCAAGCTCCTCGATAAACTCGGGCGGCAAACCCCGTGCGCCGACATATTCGCTTTGGGTGTCTGTCTCTTGCAGATCGCTCGCGCCTTCAACGCCGCCTGAGAACCCCCCAAAGACGTCCCCGCCACCTTGAATGCGCGCGATTGCTTGTTCCACAGGGCCGCCCGGCACGAACTGCGTCAATGTGAAATTGACAAGCAAAATGCCGAACAACGTTGGGATCACCAGCAACAGCCGGCGGAGGATATAGGCGCTCATCAGCCGTTTACCTTAGCGCACCAGACGCCTTCAGCGCTGCGGCTCCGTCGGCGTTGTACCACCAATAGTCCATGTAGCCCAAATTAAAGGGCGCAACGGATTCTGGATGTTCATACATGTCATAGTAGGCCACCCAATGATTGGCTTTGTACCACGTTGGGATCATGATGAATTCGTACCGCAGCGCCCGATCCAGAGCGCTGAGTGATGCATTTTCTTCTTCGCGGCTTTCTGCGACCAGCGCTTTTTCAATGATCGCATCCACCAGCGGGCTTGCCAATCCGGCAGGGTTGAACAACGAAAACGCCGCGGCCTCAGACCCGAAGCGCTGCTGCAAGCCGGTGCCAACTCCCAACAATGCTGCGTAGCTATCTACCACCATGTCATAGTCGCGATCCCGCTCGCGCGATGTGTATTGGGCTGCGTCCACCACCTCGAGCGTGATGTCGATGCCCAAGTTTTCAACGTTCGCCACGTAGTTTTCCATGATCCCACGCAAGGTCGCAGGGCTGGTCGCGCTGAGAAGGAAAGTCAGCTCGAATGGGGTTCCATCCGGCGCCGTTCGTATTCCATTGTCCCCAACTGAATATCCCGCGTCG